>JBLHWM010000089.1:0-11567 GCA_047629095.1 Planctomycetota bacterium
GCCCCGCAGGTTGTCGGCTTGGAACACGCCAGCAGCGCCACCCACGAGGAAGTCCACGTCCTTGTCCGTGTCGAGGTCCTCCACGATGCACCAGTCCAGAGCGCTCTCGATTTCGAGGCCCGCCTCGACGGTCACATCCGTGAAGCCGCCCTTGGCATCGAAGGCACCGTCGTTGCGCAGCATGCGCAGACCGAAGTCGCCCACGACCAAGAGATCTAGATCGCCCTCGTGATCGTAGTCCACGAGGCACATGTCCGATGGGGGACTCGGCAGCTCGTGCACCATGCGCTCGGTCCACTTGCCGTCCGCTTGTTGGAACAGCAGCAGCTGCTTGCCCAGGGCGCCGATGAAGTCCCCGTCCCCGTCGCCTTCGATGTGGCTGGACTTGGTGATCAGTTGTTCGATGTCGAGGCCGCGGACTAGCTTTAGAGCCTTGGTCGTGATCGTGTTGACCTCGCCGTTGGCACTCCGCGTGAAGACGCCGCCGTCGCCCCAGGCGAGCCAGTCCGTGGTGCCCATCGTCGCGGGGATGCGGTTGTCGGTGTCCGCCTTGGTCCAGTATTCGGTCAGGGCCAGGGGCGTGATTCCCAGTAGGTTACCCGGGAAGTCCCAGGCCTCGGGTGCGCCAAAAAAGGACATTGGGGTAGCTTCGTGGACGTCATTGATCAATGGCGTCGGCGGAAGGATGCGCCCGAAGTTTCCGCGGCGGGCCTCGGTCTCCGTCGGTGCGGGAATGTCACGGTCGATCAGGTCCAAGGTGACGAGCTGATATTCAAGGCCCTCTTCTTCGCGATCCAAGAGGAAGAGCAGCAGGCTGAGGCGATGGATGATGGTTCGGTACCAGCTGCCGCTGTAGTCGATGCCTACCTTTTCCAAGGAGCGCAGGTGCCGCTCACAGCCCTCGTAATCCTCTAGGAACTCCAAGACTTGAGCTAGGGCGAGCTCCGTAGGGAGGTCCGCCGGTGCGAGCTCATGGGCTTTGGCAAAGTACTCGTTCGCCGTCTCGAGATCGTTTTCAAAAAATGCGAGCTGCCCAAGGTTGTAGGGAGCGACGGGGGACGAAGCGTCCATGTCGAGGGCGCGCAAAAAATACTCTTGGGCAAGCTCGTCGTCCCCAAGGCTCTGGCTGCAAATCCCAGCGGCGTTGAGGTCCCAAAGCTTGGGTGCATCCCTTGCGACGCGAGGCTTCAACAGGGCGAGGGCCTCTTCGTACTTCTCCTCGGCAAACAGCGTTGCGATGAGATCCTGCTGAGCGACGTCGTCGAGCTCGGCCTCGGTGGCTTGGGGGCCCTGAGCAATCTGAACCGTGGCGGGATCCTCGGTCGCAGGCTCGTCTCCACCGCAGCTCGCCAGCGCAACTAAGGAGCAGGCTCCAAGCCACATGGGTACCTTCCCTAGGGTCTTGGAGGCGTTGCCAATCCAGGCGATGGAAGTGAGGCCGGTGGAAGAGGGCCCTAGGGAAGAGAGCCCTATTGGCGACAAGTCAGCTTGGGGTCGCGCGGAAGTGGAGAGCCTGGAGATCAAGTGCTTCATAGGAAGCCATGATCCACTTCGCGCTTCGTCGAGGCAAGGCCTCCGGCAAGGATCCCGAAGAACGATCTTCGCCTGTACGTCGCAGCTCTAGAACGAGCGTCGAGTAGGGGCCCGGCTTCCGGCGCTCTTACGCCTCGTGCTGCGACCGCCCTTGCTGCCTTTAGCACCCTTAACGTCCTTGGCCCTGTCTTCCATGAGCACGCTGACCATGCTCTTTCCTTCCCGGGTACGAGTCAGGTTGATCGCCTTGGCCTCATTCTCGTCGGGGGCCTCTCCAAAGATACCGCCTTCTTCTGCAAGGGACTCGTTGACCTCTTTCCAAAGCTCCTTCAGGATCGGAATCCACATGGGAGCGCTGATGCCGAGCACCACGAGCTTGGTCACCGTCGCAATCCAAGCCGGACCCGCACTCTCCTTTGCGGCTGCAAGGAAGGGTGCGACCGTGTCGGTTGCGAGCATGTCGAATAAGGCGGAAGTCACAGGTTCTATGTTCGGATCTAGCAGCCTTGGGCTGAAGGCTTAGGTCGAGAATGCAGCATAGCAGGGACCTCTGGGAGGCTTGGGGTGTTCCAGGCTTTTGTTCTTGCCGTTGCAGTTGCTATGTTTAGCCCCATGAAAAATACGATTTGGACTTCGATCCTGTTGGCTCTTACAGCCACCTCTTGCGCGCAACTTGGCGATTCTCCGGCTATGGGCGCGGCCGCGGTTGTGGCCATGGACCTTGGGGCTACACCTGTGGAGGCTTGGAGCCGTCCAGTCTTGAGCGTCTACCACGTGGACTCCGCCCAGAGCGGTTTTCAGACGACCGTGGAGATCTTAAAGCAGGGCGATGGCGAGACGGTCATGTCCGAGGATCAAGTCCTGGTGCACTACCAGGGCTGGGTCATGGACTCGACCACAATGTTCGACAGCTCCTATGTGAGAGGTGTGCCGATTGGCTTCCAAGTGGGCATTGGCCAAGTGATCGAAGCTTGGGATGCTTGCATCGTAGGCATGCAGGTCGGCACCGCAGCGCGGCTTGTGATCCCCGCGGAGATGGGCTACGGAGAACGGGGCGCGGGGGATGTCATCCCCGGTAACTCGACCCTGATTTTTGAGATCGAAGTCGTGAGTACCAAGTGAGGCTCTGCGTCGGGCTGATCGGCGCGCTAGCCCTTGCGTCCTGTGTCTCGAGCCAGCAGCCAGGTCCGCAAAATGGGTTCTCTGCCTCGTTTGAGGCGAGCCTTGCAGGCGGCGATATTGCCGCCGCTTCAGCCGCCGCAATCCAGGATGGCCAGCTCGTCTGGAACACCGGCTTTGGAATTGCGGATGCGCGCTCTCATCGCATGGCCGATGAGCACACGCTCTTCCATGTCGCCTCGGTCTCCAAGACGGTCACGGCTTGTGTGATTCTGCAGGTCGTGGAGCAGGGCTTGCTGCGCCTGGACGAGGACGTGAATGCGTACCTGCCCTTCGCCGTTCGCCACCCCGATTTCCCGGATCGGCCAGTCACGCTGCAACAGCTGCTCACCCACAGCTCATCCCTACGGGACAACTGGGATATCTTCGACGAGACGACCGTCTTGGACGCGGACTTCCCCATGAGCCTGGCTGACTCCCTCGCGAGCTACTTCGTCGCTGGCAGCGACTTCTACGACGCTAAGAACAACTTCGAGTCCTGGGGTCCGGGGGACGAATCGGAGTACTCGAACATCGGCACCGCCCTGGCCGCCTATGCCGCAGAGTGCGTCACGCAGACGCTATTCGAGGATTTGGCCGAAGAGCGCATTTTTCGTCCCCTAGGCATGCAGCGCACATCCTTTCGATTGGCGCGACTCAACCTGGACGAGCTGGCCGTGCCGCACCGCAACAAGAGCGAAGCCATCGGGCACCACGGCTACATGGATTTCCCCGCGGGGACCATGCGAACGAGCGCTCTTGAGCTGAGCCTCTTCTTGCGTTGCATCATGAACGGCGGCGCCCTGGGCGACACGCGAATCTTGGAGCAAGCCACCGTGGACTTGATGCTCAGTATCCAGAGCGAAGAGCTCGATCCTTACCAAGGCTTGATCTGGTATCAGGTTGACGTCGAAGGGACGAATCACTGGGGGCACAACGGGGGCGACCCCGGAGTGACGACCAACATGTGGTTCGAGCGGGAGAGTAAAGATGGCTTCATCTTACTGCTCACAGGTAATCCGAGTCAGGAAGAGGAAGAGGCCGCGATGGCGCTCTTGCACTCCTTCTCCCCGGTAGCCCTGCCCCAGTGACGCGCCCGAAAATGGCCTACTCGACTTCGCCCCGATCCTTCTAACCTATCCAAAGATGGCTAGTCTCCCCGCGCCCTTATCCAGGGGCGGGCTGCCGGGCTCGGTCTTCGCCAACTAGCGAACACCGAGCCCCCCGCATCAGTCGCCGATCTCCTGCACCAGTGCAAGCAGGGCCGATCGGTTGCCCAGGTTCTTCGTTCCATCGGCTTGCAGGCTCGCCGTGAGCGATCCACCTCCAGTCATGAGCCGCGCTCGCTCAAGGAACTCAGTGTTGCCGGTCATCTCGAAGCCAAAGGCCAGGCTCGACCAACATTGGTAGTCCTCGAGGTATCCATCTTGGCCGTCCGCGGGCAGGTCATCCTGCAAGCAGTAGGGCGCCATGTTGGCTGTGTCCAATGGGCCAACCGCAAGGTGAGACCAAGGTCCCGCATTGCCCGGCGCCCAGGATAGGTTGCCGATCAAGCCGTAGTACGAGTCGTGCAGTACGTCTCCAAGCATGGCGTATCGAGCGCTGTCGACTTGGTCGAAGACTCGCTCGCGGGCAGCTCGCAGAGCACTCTCCAAGATCGACATCTCGATCGAGCTGCGGACCCTGTAGTTTCCGCCGAGCCACTTGTTGATCTTCGATCCAATGATGCCGCTACAGTCCGCTTGGCCATCAAAGAGCATGTCCACAACAGGGCCGAGCCAGTCCCGCGTTTCAGCGCGCCAAGTCTCGTTCGTCGTCAGCGCGTAGGAAGCCACCACGACGTCGATGCCCCAGCCCTCGCCGCGACCGATGTCAAAGCCCTCGCCAGGATGCTCTTGCACATAGTTGATCTGGCTCAAGAGCCCTGTGCCCTGGATCGAGAAGACGCTGGAGTTGTAGTGCCCGTGGTATTCCATGTGGAAGCTCTCGGCCATCATCAACAGGGCGTCCTTCGCTAGCCAGTCGTTGCCTAGCCACGCCAAGGCCTTGACGGCTCCGGCATAGCGCACCAGGTGCTGGCGGTCGTGGGCTTGGAACCCGTCGAGCTCTGCCTCGTAGGCCGGCGCCTTGCCGTTCTCCGCAACGAAGTCACGCTGGAAGGTCGGAGCCAGGTCATAGCCAAAGGGATCCGCGTTGCCATTCAGCTTGCCGTTGTATTGGGTAAAGGGCACATAGGCATTGGCACCCGAACCCTCGAGCCAATCCGCTACCCGGCTTGGTTGACCGGTGATGGAATAGAGCGCATTGGGCATGCGGTCATTCGTCATGCGGAACTGATCCGAAAGGCCCAAGTAGCCCTCGGTAGAGGCGGAACTCGCCGTGCGCACTCCGTCGAACAGGTGAATCTTCCATCCGCCGGTCATGCCCTTATAGGGAATGCCGCTTGGGTGAGCCCAACCGAGACGAGCCGTAGTGATCGGGACCTTGCCCATGGACGTACCCGCGGCCAAGTGACCACGCACTTCGCTCTGCTCGGCCGCAAGTTCGGCGCGAACATTGTCGAGGCCCATGTAGTCGAGGCTCGGGATCGCGTGGGCCTGGGTCAGGAACCGGGGCAGGTTGGTGTTCTGCCAGGAGTTCCGCTGATTGTCGCCGGGTGCCTCAGGAACCGCAAAAGCTAGACCCTGCTGGTCGAGGACGCGGCGGCCCTCGACTTCCTCGCCGGCTTGTACAAGTACAAGGCGACGGTGGAACTGGGCCTGGCTCGGCATGCTGTGCATGGTGCCGTCGGCGTTGCTGGCGACGATGGGGTAGACCATCGAGCCGGCGCGCTCAAAACTTGGCCCGAAGGACGGGTCCTCGACGTCTTGCATCACGACCCAACCCATGGGCACTTCGATGTCGATGCTGTCGAAGTACATCTTGCCTAGGGGGTTGTCCTTGTCCGTGCCCTTGTTGTTGCCGTCAGCCGCATTGTTGAAGCGAATGTCGAACTGCAAGACGGGCGAGCCGGCGCTCACACTCATGTAGGAGTGCACACCTAGGCCGTGGGGCAAGGTGCCCGTGGACCCGTCATTGAGCTGTTTGGGCATCATCGTGTCGTATGTGCCGAGTTGTAGCTGGTAGTGGCCCCAGCGAAGAATGCGCGGGTTGGAGTTCGGCCAATCCGCAAGGGGAGAGGCCTCGTACGTGTGCCCAAAGACGTCCCGTGTCGTGATGCGAATGCTGTCGGGATTCTCGATCAGTGTGCGCAGGTTCGTCGGTGAGTTGGCCGCCACGGCCGAGGGCGCGATTCCCATGGCGTCGTCTGGCGGTACCATGGACGAGGGCTGGGTGTGGGGGGCGTTGCGTACTTCATACTGCAAGCGGTCCCCGGGTTGCACGCCGGGGGGGCGGTGGACGCGGGCGATGAGTTCGACTACGTCGGCACCGTCTGCGGGATTTGCATAGCGCGAGACGGTCTCGATCTGGGCCGGGATGAACTCCCCGCCTACATCGACCACAACGAAGGGCGCTTTCCCTGTTGGGCTCGGCCATGTGCCCGGCGGCACGGGCATCGTTCCATGTAGTAGGAACACTTCGGCGTCTGGTGCGCTTAGCTCCATGCGCCCAGCCGGTGTTGATTCGCCGAAGGTGAATATCTCTTCGGTCTCTTCGCTCGCTCCGCCCGAAGGCGAAGGTGTACATCCAAACAAGACGGGCGCAATTATGGCGCTCGCAATCAGTTGCATTCTCATGCTGTACCTCCTCCAAGGTCAGCTGGCCAAGTTGGGGAAGCGGGTGCTGCCCCTGGCCAACTCGTTCGTAAGCCCCCTCCCTCGACCTACTCCACCCGGTCGAGTGAGGCCAAATGGGAATTCGTAGCGAAGACTTCTGCGGACAGGGGTTACGAGGCGTGACGGAGGGTTTCTTTCACAGCATTGGGTTGCTTATGTCGAAGGCGAAGCTTGGGAGCCGCTAGCAGCCCGCCCGGACGGGCAGCGCATTGACACAGCCATTTTTGAGCATGCGAGGTGCCGGGGACGAGACCGCAGAAGCGGACTGCCTCGTCGTTGAGCGCGGCCTGGTCCGGAGCGACGATGCGGGCTCGAAGAGGAGCTGCGGAGTAGGCCGTTTTAGGTCGGGCCGCTAGGGCGTGCCGTCTTGGTAGTCCATGGGGACGAGCCCCTTGCGGTAGCCGTCGAACCCGAAGGCCGATGGCTCCCATCGGCCAATCACGTCTGCATCCAGGCCCTGCTCCGGAATCTTGTCTTCCATGCCAAGGGTCCAGAAGCTGGCGTTGAGGAAGAGCCGGCGCAGGTCCTCGCTGGACCAATCCTGGGCGGCGCCGATGGTGGTGGAGAAGATGCGCTGGGGGCTGTCCTGCCCCGCGTCCCGGCTGCGCAGCCAGGCGATGGGGTGCATGGGATTGTTCTTGGGCCCATCGATTGCGCTAGAGTCCGGTGTCATGCCGTCGAGCACGGAACCAAAGAGCAGTACCTGGGCATCCTCCGGGAGACTGCGAACGGCGTACACGTCTGTGGGGCCAAAGACGTCGGACACACCGCCTAGCACCGGGTGTTGGGCTAGCTCGGGGTTCGGCACGCCGCGGGTCGCTTGCTTGCCGTGGTGCCCGTGGTGAGCGACCCAGGTCTCACCAAGAAACTCGGTGCCAAAGCCGCCCTTTGGATCGGCGCTCGTCCAGGTCCACTTGGCGAAGGGGCTTGGGCTATCGGATGGATAGTTGAACGCATGGGTCGAGGTGCGGATTCCGATCAGAGGGCGGCCCGCATTCGCGTAGTCCATGATGTGAGCCATGTCGTCGTCAGGCAGCTCGCGGAAGCGCAGGTCGAGCACCAGGAGATCCGCATCGTCCACGAGGTGCAAGCCGGGAATGTGCGACGACTGATTCGGATCGATCTCGCCGGTCTCGGGATCCTGGCTGAACAGCACGACGCACTCGAAGCCGTGATGCCCAGAGAGCATCCGCGCGAGCATGGGTAGGGCCTCTTCCGAACGGTACTCCTCATCGCCGGCGACCAGCACGACTCGCTTGCCGAAGCCCGGCCCCTCGGAGGTGGGGTAGACCAGCCAGCGTGGATCCGTTTCGGCTGTGGTCATGGAGGGGGATTCGAGGGTGGAGCAGCCGGTCGCTAGGGCAAACACGGCAAAGCATGCAGTTGTGAGTTTGTACATCGTGGCGCGCAAGGTTAGCGTAGGCACCACGATGAAACGACCCCTTTTAGCTACGGCACTTCTCACCCCGATCCTCTTGTCCAGCTGCGCAGAGGACTCCAAGCCGATTCCGGGTCCCCAGGAGGCCTCCACAAGTCGCCCGACGGCCAACGAAGCCCCGGCGCCGGAACCTAGGGAGCCCATCGTTCAGGACTTTTTCCAGGCCGGTGACCACGTGGTTTTACTCGGCGGCGGGCTAGCTGATCGCATGCAGCACGACGGTTGGATGGAGACCTATCTGCAGGCGGACTCGAAGGGCCTCAAGGTCCTGTTTCGCAACCAAGGCTATACCGGGGATCGTGTCGATCACCGGCCCCGGAACAGTGGTTTCCTACCGGTGGACGACTACCTAACGCTCTCGGGCGCAACTGTGATCTTCGCGATGTTTGGCTACAACGCCTCGTTCGATGAAGACCCGGCGGCCTTTGGTGCCAGCCTCGAAACTTGGATCGAGCATACACGGAGCCAGGACTACTCGGGTGCGGGCGCGCCTCGCATCGTGCTGTTTACACCGACCGCCGCGGAGGACCTGCGGGATCCGAACTTGGCCGATGCGGACGCGCTCAACGCGCGGCTCGGCGCGATTGCGGCGGTGACCGAGAAGGTGGCGATGAAGATGGACACGGGCTTCGTGGACGTCTTCACGCCGACCATGCACCACTTCACGATGATGGCCAAGGAGCCGTCGACGATCAACGGCGTGCACATGAACGAGGCCGGCAACCGTGTGGTTGGCCAGATCATTGCGCGCTCACTTTATGGTGGCGACACCACGAGCACCGAGGCCGAGCTGCAGTCGATTCGCGCCGCCGTACTCGACAAGAACTGGCACTGGTTCAACCGCTATCGCGCCACGGACGGCAACGACGTCTGGGGATCCCGCGCCGGCCTGAAGTTCGTCGAGGGCCAGGACAACCGCGTGGTTCTGCAGAACGAGCTCGTGCAGCTGGACGTGAAGTCGGCCAACCGCGATGTGGTCATTTGGGCCGCGGCGATGGGCGAGTCGATGCTTGTCGACGACAGTAGCGTTCCACCCGCCATCCCCGTGAAGACCAACTTGGCTAGCCCCCAGAGTCAGGGCGGCGTCAGCAAGGTTGGCGATGGCACGTACCTGACCGCGGAAGAGGGCCTCGACAAGATGAAGCTTGCCGAAGGGCTCTCAGCCGGCGTTTTTGCTTCCGAGGAGATGTTCCCGGAGCTGGTCAACCCCGTGCAACTGGGCGTGGGGCCTAAGGGCCGCCTCTGGGCCGCGGCCTGGACCTCGTATCCTAAGTGGGATCCACTGATGGAGATGGACGACCGCATCTTGATCCTGCCCGACGAGGACCGCGATGGCGTGGCGGACAAGGCGATCACCTTCGCCAAGGTGCACAACCCGACAGGGTTTGAGTTCTGGAATGGCGGCCTGCTAGTGGCCTCGGCCCCTAACATCATCTTCTTGAAGGACACCGATGGGGACGACGTGGCCGACGTGCGCATCAACGTGCTCGGCGGCATCGACTCCGCGGACACACACCACGCGATGAACAATTTCGTGCTGGGCCCCGACGGCTTCCTCTACTACCAGCGCGGCGTGTTCCACGTCTCGAATGTGGAGACCCCTTGGGCCGCCAACCAGCAGTCGGGAACCTCGGGCATGTACCGCTTCAACCCGCGCACCTACGAGTTCAGCTTCCACGCGAGCAACAGCCCGAATCCCCACGGCATCAGCTTCGACCGCTGGGGCTATCACTACGCCACCGATGCAACCGGCGGCGCCTGCTACCAGGTCGTGCCGGACAAGGATGGCAAGTTCAAGATGCGCAAGCTACTGCAGCACACCGTTCGCCCGGTGGCCTCTAGCGGCATCCTCTCCAGCGAGCACTTTCCCGCCAAGTACCAGGGCAACTTCCTGCTCTGCAACACGATCGCCTTCCTGGGCTTGAAGCAGTACACCCTGGCCTTTGACACGGTGACCGGCGAGGTCACGGGTACCGAGACCGAGGACTTCCTGGTGTCCGAGGATCCGAACTTCCGCCCGACCGACCTAGAGATCGGCGACGACGGCGCCATGTACATCTCCGACTGGGCCAACGCGATCATCGGCCACATGCAGCACAACGTGCGCGACCCCGAGCGCGACCACGACCACGGCCGCATCTACCGCATCACCGCCGACGGCGAGGACCTAGCGGACCACGTCGCCGTGCACGGCGAGCCCATCGAAGCCCTGCTCGACCTGCTGCTGCACCCGACCAATGGCATCCGCCAGCGCGTCCGCGTCGAGCTATCGGGACGCCCGACCGACGAAGTGGTGGCCGCAACTTCTAAGTGGATCGAACAGTTCGACATCCACAAGCCCGAGGACTCCCACCCCTTGCTCGAGGCCCTGTGGATCTTCCAAGGCCACAACCGTAGCCACGATGGCCTGCTCCAGAGCCTGCTGAACTCACCCGAGGCCCACGCGCGCATCGCCGCTCGCCGCGCCGAGTACATGATGAACGCCAGCCTGGCCAAGTCGACCTCGGTGATCGCCGAGGAAGAGTCCAGCGTCGAGCCCACGCCCCCCGCAGACGCCATTGTGATCCGCACCGTGGTGGAAGAGATGCGGTACGAGCAACTCACCTTCACCGTGGCCGCGGGCCAGCCCGTAAAGCTGTGGTTCTACAACCCTGACTACATGCCGCACAACCTAGTCATCGGCATGCCCGGCAGCGCCCAGGCAATCGGCGTCGGCGCCGCCGAACTAGGCGCCGAAGGCTTCGCCAAGGCCTTCCTTCCGGACACGGACAAGATCCTAGCCGCCACCAAACTACTCAACCACGGCGAGTCCGAGCTACTCGAGTTCACCGCTCCAACAGAGCCCGGCGACTACGAATTCCTCTGCACCTTCCCCGGCCACTGGGCCCTAATGCGCGGCGTCATGAAGGTCGAGTAGACCGACTCGCGTCGTTTACTCGCGTCGTTTACTCGCGTCGCTCGACCGAGTCGGTCGGCCGGGTCGGTCGAGTCGGTCGTCTAGCGACAGTTGCTAGGCTTCCGTCTCTAGGAGGACGCCAAGCCCATCGGCAATGCGATTGACATAGGCGTAGTAGGCAACAACCTCTGCGATGTGCAGGATGTCTGTATCCCCGAATCCCTGCCCGCGCAAGGCTTCCACATCGCCGACAACCATATCCGCCGGCCGGAGCGTGAGCTTGATGCTGTAGCGCAGCATGGCCGTGTTTCGGGGCCCAAGGCTTGCCTCGAGCTCACCGAGATCAGCGCGGCTCTCGGCAACGCGCTCGAGCTCTCGAAGCAGATCATCATCCTTCAGCAGGGGGCGCAGACCACGCCGATGGTGGGCCACTCAGTAGTGGCACCCATTCGTATGGCTCACCACCAAGGCAATCATTTCCCGGCTCACCTTGCGCAGGCTCGCCGTGCCCGCCATGACAGCGGTGTAGAGAAGCAGGTGCGCCTCAAGCCCCCGCGGGTGTAGCGAGTGCACCTTGAGGATGTTGTCAAGCACTCCGGTGGTGGGGTCACAGGCGGCCGCGTAGAGCGCGCTCAGCTCGCCGCCCGCGTCGTCCTGCTCCACTGTGTGAATCCATGCCATGCCGAAGCAGAGCAGCTTCCCAAGCCTCTTGCAAGGGGCTTGCGGGATAAGACTGGGTACGGAGTCGCACACCGCCCGCTGTTCC
>JBLHWM010000090.1:0-11553 GCA_047629095.1 Planctomycetota bacterium
CCCAGGACGCATTCGTTCCTGGGCCCTCCCTTTAAGTTCTAGATGTTGTACTTCGTAAGCAAGGTGGACATCTCTGCAGCCATTCGGCCGAGGTCGTCAGCGGCCTCTCGGGTGTTCCTCGCCCCATCCTGGGTGCCAGTTGCCGCACCCGCGACTTCAGAGATGTTGCCCGCGATCTCGCTTGAACCCTTGGCTGCTTCATGCACGCTTCGAGTGATCTCTGCCACCGTAGCGGTCTGCTCTTCAACAGCGCTCGCAATGGTGTTCTGGATACCGTTGATCTCGTCGATGATCGTACTGATCTGGCCAATGGCATCTACGGCGCCTTCGGTGTCGGTCTGGATCGTGCCAATGCGAACACTGATATCCTCCGTGGCGCGGGCCGTCTCTTTGGCCAGCTCCTTCACCTCATTGGCAACAACAGCGAACCCCTTACCGGCTTCACCGGCACGGGCAGCCTCGATGGTCGCATTGAGCGCCAGGAGGTTGGTCTGCTGGGCAATAGAAGTAATCACCTTCACCACTTGACCGATTTCCGCACTGCTCTCTCCAAGCTTGCGAACTTGGTCGTTGGTAGCGTTTGCAACCGAAACAGCGCGACCCGCGACACCTGCCGCGTTAGCCGTGTTGCTTGAGATCTCACGAATACTAGCGCTCAACTCTTCCGAGCCAGTTGCAACTGTCTGCACGTTCGCACTGACCGTCTCGGCTGCGCTAGTAGCAATTGTCGCCTGATCTGCCGTTACCGTTGCAGTCTTGAGCATCTCATTGGCAGTTGCGCTCAACTCTTCGGAAGAGCTTGCGTTCGAGGTACTCGTCACTTGAAGAGACTGGAAGTCTGCACGCAGCTTGGCAAAGAACTGATCCAGACCCTCGCCTAGACGTCCAATGGGATCCTCGCCAGATACGGTGATCTCACTGGTCAGGTCCCCCTGGGCTGCAGTCTCCACTACGGAGAGAATCTGCTGGACCTTTCCACTCAACTCATCCGCGGTTTCCTGGGCCAACCTTGCGCCGGCCTCCACCTCTTCCTTTTGAGCGATCTCAGCAGAGATGTCCTTCCATGAAACAATGTACGCGGATGCGAGCCCGGCCTCGTCTTTGATCGAGTTGATATCAGCCTCGAGGTGAACGTTTGCGAATCCAAACCGGGTCTTGTGAGGAAGGGCCGATGGCGTGGTCAAGACTCGCTCCACGCGCTGGGTGTTTTTGTGGAAGGTGTGGATGCTTGCACCCATCATCTCGTCAACAGTAACGCCGAAGCTCGAGCGAAGCTCGGACTCAAGGGAAGTCAAGGTCGTCACCGATGCGGGGTTCGCATAGACAATGTTGAAATCAAGGTCAGCGACAAGGATGTTGGTACCGACCATTTCGAAAGCGGAGACTAGGCTCTCAAAGGTGCCCAAGACACTGGGCATAGTTTTTTGTTGAGTAATCATCTTAGTAGGGTTGATGTTTTTTTAGGGGACTGAGAGGCGCGGGTAATGGGGTAGGGAACTTCGGTCCTAGGCAGTCATGCCAAGTTCAACCGTTTTTTCAGCGTCGAGAACAAGCAGAAGTTCGTCCTCCAGCTTGCAGACTTTCACGAGGACTTCTCGTGTGACTGGATTGAGCGTGGGAGGTGGCTCCTCCTCAACCTCTTCGTCAATCGTGAGTACGTCGCCAATCGAATCGACAAGCAAACTCACCGCTCCCCCCTCTGTGCAGAGGACGATATTGATTGGTTTCAACTCGCCTTCATCGAGAGCCGGGACGTCCAGGCGGACATGGAGGTCGAGGGCCGTGACGATTTGTCCCCGGAGGTTGACCAGTCCGCGCACCACGTCGTGGGACAATGGGACCTCGGTCATCTCTTGGAACTGAATGATCTCTTGGACCTTGAGGACGTCGACTCCGAAGAGCATGTCCGAGATCCTAAATGTGCAATATTGATGGCTCATAGCTAGTTAGCTGCTCAGGTTGATGGAAACTAAAAACCAGCGGATGCCAGTACGTTATTGGTTCGAACGATCTCGGTGACACGTCCATCGATGACGGTCGAGGTCTCGCCCTTGTCGTCTTGCTCGTTGAAGTCTGTCTCGGTGATGTCGATGATTCGATCCACGATAATGCCTACCGCTTCCGAGCCCTCGCCACGGACAACGACTTGAACGAGCTCGTCTTCGTTGGCGCTGCAACCTGGGCGACCAATCAGATCTCCAAGCCGGACCAGAGGCATGATGTGACCGCGATATTGGGTCACTTCGCGCCCCGCGCAATTCTCGATTCGCTCAGCTTCGAACTCCTCTAGACGGCTAACGCTTGAAAGGGGCATTGCCATGCGGCCATTTTCGCCTACCTCAACAAGGATCATCGTCGAGCCAGATTCCGACAGGCTCTGGTCACTCGAATCTGCGCTGACTTCGCTACGTGTGCCGTCGGTACTGAAAGCGTTGGCGATGTTGCCAATGCCTAAGATGTCTAGGATCAAGGCGACGTTGCCATCACCCATGATGGTTGCGCCGGAGAAGACGGGTATGCTCTTGAGCTGCTTGCCCAGAGGCTTCACGACGATCTCTTCGGTGTCATTGATGCCATCGACAACCAGACCAAAAGTCTGGTCATCCGCATGCAGCACCACGATATTCCAGGAGCGCTCGGCGTCATCCTCTGGAGTGCCGTCACCAGGCCAGAGAGAAGTCTCTTGGCCGAGGACCTCGCCGAGATGAACCAAAGGAAGTAACTTGCCGCGGAGGCGATAGACCCTAGCTCCATGGACGCGCTCGATCTTCTCCTTGGCCTGGGCGCCTTCAAGGCGCAAGAGCTCCAACAGACTGGCCTGGGGGATCGCATAGCGTCCACCAGAGTGATCCACCACAAGGGCGGGGATGATCGCTAGTGTGAGCGGGATTTTCAATTTGAGCCCCGTACCCTCGCCGAGCTTGCTCCGAATCTCGACCGTACCACCGATCTTCTCGATGTTTGTCTTCACCACGTCCATGCCGACCCCGCGACCAGAGACATTCGTCACGGCAGCAGCTGTGGAGAAGCCTGGCGCAAAGACAAGGTTGATCAACTCACGGTCGCTCATGCCGCGACGCTCCCCCTTGGTGATGATGTTCTTCTCGACGGCCTTGTTGCCGATCTTCTCGGGGTCAATTCCTCCGCCGTCGTCAGTGAGCTCAATGGTCACCTGGCCACCTTCGTGATAGGCGCGGAGCTTGACGGTGCCGGTAAAGGACTTGCCAGCCCGAAGGCGAGCCTCGGGCAACTCAACGCCGTGATCCACAGAGTTGCGCAGTGCGTGCATCAGCGGATCTTTGATCGCTTCGATCAAGGTGCGGTCGAGCTCCGTCTCGCGACCCTCCATGACTAAGTTAACCTTCTTCCCCATGTCCACGCAGAGGTCGCGCACAGCCCTGGGGAACTTGTTCCAGATGCTACCGATCGGCTGCATACGGGTCTTCATCACCTCTTCTTGAAGCTCCGAAGTGATCAGGTTGAGGCCCTGGACAGTCGATTGCAGCTCGGTGTCTCCACTCTGCTGGCCGTACTGCATGATCCTGTTACGAGCAAGAACTAGCTCACCCACTTGGGTCATCAGTTGATCGAGCAGGCTTACATCGACACGGACGGTGCTCCCAGACAAGGAACTAGAGTTCTTGCCTGCTGGCTTGCTCGACGGCAGAGCTTCAGGAGCAAGCTCGACCTCTCCTGCAGCTTCAATTTCCGCATGAACTAGATCTAACGTCTCAACTGCGGGCTCAGCAGGCTCCTGCTCTGCATGAGCAGTGGACGCTTCACCTTGTTCGGTGTCGACTGGCTCCTCGATGACATATTTGCCCCTTGCAGGTGCCTCATCAAAGGACGCCTCCGGAGCATCGGCTCCGATCTCCGGGGCGATTGCATCCAACGACTCCGGTGAGTCTTCGTTGAGCCTCTCTAGCAAGGTGATCAGGGCCCCGTAAGACTCGCTGCCATCGCTTCCTTCGTCCTCGATGCATGTAAGCATCTCGCGCACGGCGTCCACCATTTGCAAGAGGCCGGTCGCAATGCTCTGACCATAGATCAGCTCTCCATCGCGCATTCTCGACAACAGGTTTTCACCTACATGGGTGACTTTCTCGAGAGTCCCAAAACCGAGTACACCGCTGGTGCCCTTGATGGTGTGAATCGTCCGGAAGACCTTACCGAGGATGTCCTCGGAACTAGGGTCTTCCTCGAGAACGATCAAGTCGGTGTCTAGAGAATCCAGGTTCTCGTAGCTCTCAACGAGGAACTCCCGGAGGATCTCGTCCATTGCGTCGAAGTCGCTCATGCTATTAGGATTGGGCTGTTTTGCAGAAGAGGGTGGGGAGAAGTGCACGAACAAGTGGTGCTCAAGTTTCAGGTCTATCGAGAGGAAGTCAGCGACTCTTGAGAGGCTGAGGTCCGTTACTGAATCTTCCCTAGATTGCGTTCCCTATTCCAGGAATCGAGCGTTCGTTCCCCCTCCGGGTTCTCTATCCTGATCCGCATGACCACCAAACTTCCCCTCGATGGACTCACCGTTCTGATTACAGGCGCATCAGCTGGAATCGGCAGCGCAACAGCTCGGACCCTTGATGCATCCGGCGCGAGAACAGTTCTAACTGCTAGGCGACTCGACCGGCTTCAGGAGCTTGCGGCCGACCTCTCGAACCCCGCCGAGTGCATCTCCCTAGATGTGCGCGATGCGAAGGCCGTCGAGGCGAGCCTCGCCGATCACGCGCCCGACATCTTGATTTTGAATGCAGGGTTAGCACGTGGTACAAGCCCGGCATTCTCGAATTCGGCGAGTGAGGTCGACGACATGATCGACACCAACGTGAAGGGCTACCTGAACGTCCTGCGAGCAGTGCTACCAGCCATGAAGCAGCGAGGCTCCGGCGACGTAGTCCTGCTCGGCAGTGTTGCGGGTCGCCAGATCTATCCGGGTGGAGGCGTCTACTGTATGACCAAATACGCGGTGCGAGCTCTCTACGAATCCCTGCGCGTAGATTGCTTTGGCAGTGGGATTCGCTTCACGACCATCGATCCCGGAATGGTGGAAACAGACTTCAGCCTGGTCCGCTTCGATGGAGATGAAGAGCGGGCCAAGGCCGTCTACGAGGGAGTGAATCCGCTCTATCCAACTGACATTGCCGATGCAATCCAGTACGTCGTCACGCGCCCCGCCAATGTGAACATTGGCGAAATGGTAATGTGGTCATCGGACCAGGCGTCGACGACTCTTTGCACGCGTCGGACCTAGATCGCCCTATTGGGGCAATCTGGCCTTGGACCAAAACGGATTGGGGTTGCGCGCGTCCTATTGTTGATGTGCGCCCCAACCTCGTTTTCAATTACGTCCGGTCGCGCACTTCGAGATTGACTCCCCTGAAGGCACTCCGGCTTGGGAGGATACCTACCCTCTTTGGAGCGACTCGATCACGGACATATCTTCGAGGGTGGTTGTGTCCCCCACAATCTCGCGGCCCGCAGCGACATCCTTTAATAGGCGCCTCATGATCTTCCCCGAGCGTGTCTTCGGGAGGGCGTCCGCAAAACGGATCTCCGCTGGCCTGGCCAGCTTGCCGATCTCCTTGGACACGTGGGCGCAGAGCTCGGTAATCAGCTCGTCGGTCTTCTCCACATCCCCTGCCAAGGAGACGAAAGCCACGATCGCCTGGCCTGTAATCTCGTCGGGCCGCGGCACGACGGCGGCCTCGCAAACAGCCGGGTGGGACACGAGGGCGGACTCGATCTCCATGGTCGACAAGCGGTGCCCGGAGACGTTCAGCACGTCATCCACGCGACCCATGATCCAGGTGCAGCCGTCCTTGTCCACGCGCGCGCCGTCGCCTGGGAAGTACATGCCGTCGAACTTCGACCAGTAGGTCTCGACGAAGCGCTCGTAGTCACCCCAGATGCCGCGCAACATGGATGGCCACGGCTTGCGCAGGGCCAGGTAGCCGCCGCCTTCGCCTTCGACCTCGACTCCGTCCGAGTCCAGGATCACGGGGTCGACCCCAAAGAAGGGCTTCATGCACGAGCCCGGCTTCGTGGCAGAAACACCGGGTAGGGGCGTCATCATGATGCCGCCGGTCTCGGTCTGCCACCAGGTGTCCACGATCGGGCAGCGTCCGCCTCCGATCTTCTCCCGGTACCACATCCAGGCCTCGGGGTTGATCGGCTCCCCCACCGTGCCAAGCAGGCGCAGGCTCGACAGGTCGTGCTTGTCCACGTGCTCGTCACCCCAGCGCATGAAGGCGCGGATCGCGGTGGGCGCCGTATACAGAATCGTGATCTTGTGCTTAGCGATCAGCTCCCAGAAGCGGCCGGGGTGGGGCTCGTTCGGAGCGCCCTCGTACATCACCACCGTCGCGCCGTTGGCGAGGGGACCGTAGACGATGTAGCTGTGGCCCGTGATCCAGCCCACGTCGGCCGTGCACCAATAGATGTCGTCCTCGCGCAGGTCGAAGACGAACTGGGTCGTGAGGTAGGTGCCGACCATGTAGCCGCCGGTGCTGTGCTGGATACCTTTCGGCTTGCCAGTGGAGCCGGAGGTGTAGAGCAGGAAGAGCGTGTCCTCGGACTCCATGGGCTCGGGCGGGCAGTCGCCGTCGACCTTGGCGAGCTCCTCGTGGTACCAGCAGTCGCGGCCGTCGTGCCAGTTGACTTCGTTCTCGGTGCGCTTGACCACAAGCACTGTGTGCACGCCTGCCTCGTCGCTGCCGGGTAGAGTAGCTAGTGCCTCGTCGACAACATCCTTGAGCGGAAGCACCTTGCCACGACGCCAGCCGCCGTCACTGGTGATCACTGCGGTACAGGAGCCGTCCTCAATGCGGTCGCGGATGGATGCGGCCGAGAAGCCGCCGAAGATCACGGAGTGGATCGCGCCGATACGCGCACAGGCCAGGGTCGCCATGGCCAGCTCGGGAATCATCGGCATGTAGATCGCCACCCGGTCGCCCCTCTTGACGCCGCGTGCCTTAAGTACATTCGCAAAGCGGCACACCGCGTCGTGCAGCTCGGCGTAGGTGAAGCTGACTTGGTCCCCGGGCTCGCCCTCCCACAGGATCGCCGTCTTGTTCTTGCGGTCCGACAACAGGTGCTGGTCCAAGCACACCGCGGACGCATTCAGCTGCCCGCCTTCGAACCACTTCGCCCGGGGCGCGTCGGTCCAATCGAGCACTGTATCGAAGGCCTTGATCCAGGGAATCTGCCGCGCGATCTCTCCCCAGAAGCCATCGGGGTCATCGATCGATCTGCGCCACATCGCATCGTACTCCTCCTCGGTAGAGATGCGCGCCGCACTTCGAAAGGCCTCGGAGGGCGGGAAGCTGCGGTCTTCGTGGAGGACGTTGTCGATCTGGGTGCTCATGGAATCCTAGGGCCGAGGCGCGGTGGACGGTGGTGAGCTTCTAGCCTGCCTTTCCCAGCCTTAAAGAGCAAGGGCCACAGGAGCGCAAAACGCTACCTGTGGCCCTGGATTGGACTTTCGGTCCGTGCCCGCAGTGGGCAGTGTCGAGCGCTAACTTACGCGCCCTTGCCCCACAGACGGAAGTAGCGCGCCAGCTTGCCCGCAAAGCGCTTCGGGTGCTTCAGCTCGCCGATGAGGCGCCTGGGCCTGCGGTAGAACGAGCGGTAGGCCTGGCGGATCTTCGCTTCGATCTGGGCGGCCGTCATGTGCTCGTTGCCTTCCGAGGCGTGGTGCCCCGTCATGGTCGCGAAGTCAAAGTCGCGGTTCTCCGAGAGCATCTCGTAGAGCGGTGTACCGGGGTACGCCGTCACCGCGCAGAACTGGACTTGATCCGGGTCGAGCCACTGCACCAACGCGATCGTCTCGTCGGCCATGGCCTCGGTCTCCTCGGGGAAGCCGATCATGCAGAAGGCGCGCGTCTCGATGCCGACCCTGCGGCAGACCTCGAAGACCTCCTTCGCCTGGTCGAGCTTGGCCAGCTTGTTGCCACAGTGCTTCTTCTGGATCTCCATGTTGCCGGACTCGATGCCCAGGGAGATGTGCGTGCAGCCGGCCTCGGCCATCTTCTCGAGCAGCTCGGGCGACAGGGTCTTCACCGCTGTCTCGCACTGCCACTTGATGTCGAGCTTCTCGCGAAGGATACCGTCGCAGATGTCCATCACGCGATCCTTGCGCGTGGTGAAGATCGGGTCGCGGAAGACCACGTGATGAATGCCGTGGTTGCGGTGCAGGTCCACGAGCTCGGCGATCACACGCTCGGGTGAGCGGAAGCGGAACTTCAGGCCCTGTGCCAGGGTGTAGCCACAGAAGCTACAGTTGAGCGGACAGCCGCGGCTGGACTTCACCGTTGTCACCGGGCCATCGAGGCCCGGGAAGGTGTAGACCGAGTTGTCCAGCAGGTGACGAGCGGGCAGCGCCATGTCGTCGAGCTTGGTGATACGACTGCGGGTAGCCTCGACGTGAACCTCGCGGTCCGCGTCCACCCAGGTGATGCCGGCGACGTCCTCGAAGGTCATCGCGCCACCGTTGCTCTTGCGTTCGGCGACGCGCTCGGCGATGGCCGTCACGGTCTCCTCGGGCTCGCCTTTCACCACTCCATCGACGGAGCTGTGCTGGAAGAGGTCGTCCGGTGTGTAGGTCACTTGGGAGCCCAGCATGAAGACCGGCACGCCCGTCTCCTTGCGCACGAGATCGGCCAACTCCAGGTCCTGGGTCAGGCTGGTGCTAGATGAGTCCAGACACACGAAGTCCGGCTTCTCCGCCACGATGATCTTGCGCGATCCGTCTAGATCCGTACCCACGGCATCGCCGTCGTGGATCGAGACCTCGTGTCCTGCTGCCAAGAGCTCGCCAGCCACATGGGCCAGTTCAATCGGCGGATACAGTAGGTCGGGATTCACAGCCATGCCAAAACCGCCCATCAGGCCGCGACTGACGCGATACTCGGGCGGACTGGGGGGGTTGACGAGAACGATCTTCATGGGAGAATTAGCCGTGTTAGGGGGCCGAGCAGGGCCCAGGGCCCCACGCAACACATACCGTGACCCAAGTTTACCCTTCCTGCCCATCCCCGGGCCGAAGAATCCGATTCCCGGAAGCCTTGGGGTTATTGGAGAGCGTAGAGCATGCCTTCCTGCAGGCCCGAGCAAGAGGTATTCCCCCCCATGTATTCCAGGTACTGGGCGCATGCGCGCTAAGGCACTGGAGATATCCTCAGACCGTCACAGACGGGAGAGCTTGGGCTTTTCCAATCTAGATACGAGAGTCCACATTGTCCCCAACAGAAATAGGACAGCCCTCGACGCGCGTTTGCGATCGTAGATCCGACCCGAGCAACCGAACTCATCTACGGGTGGACCAGCTGCTCAATCCGCTTAGCGTAGGCCCTGGCCGTATGCTCAAGTGGCTCTTGTTCCTAAGCTTTCAGTCGGTCGAGCAGTTGGATCTTTGCTCCTTGGCGGGCTTAGTCCTTGCGCAGTTCGCCGCCGATGCGGGTGGCTCCGTTTTCGACGCGCTTGAGGAACTTGTGCAGGTCCTTGTCACCCAGGGTCTTGGTGTCGGATTGGAGCAGCACGTGCCAGGCCATGGATTTCTGTCCCGCGCCGACTTTTTCGCCTTGGTAGAGATCGAAGAGCTCGATGTCGGCGACTAAGCCCTTGCCGGACTGGTGGATGATCTGCTCGGCTTCGGCTGCCGTGGTTGCCTCGCCTAGGGCGAAGGCCACGTCGACCTTGACGCCGGGGAAGCGTGGAATCGGGCGGTGCAGGATCGGCTTCTGCTCGGCGGCGATCAGGTCATCGATGGAGACGGTGGCGAAGGCGACTTCAGCCGCGGAGTCGCCGGTAAGACCGAGTGCGGCACCGACGCCGGGCTCGATGGCGCTGACGAAGGCGAGCACGGGGCCCGTGGCCTTGCCCTTGGCGTCGGCGGCACGGGCGACCATGCAGCGGCCGGGGTGCGCGTAGGCCGCGAGCACCATGTCCTCATCTGGACTCGCCCAGACGAGGCCGGGCAGGCCTCCGCGGCCGGGGCGCGCGGACTCGGTGGCGTAGAGCAGGTCCTCGACCACTCCCTTCAGCTCGAAGAGGCAGCTGCATACGAAGTGGGCGACTTCGGTGGAGGCATTGCCTGCCCTCGCGATCACGAGGGCGGCCTCGTGGACCTCAAGGGGCTCTTCGAATTCGCCGTGGGCCCGCTCGGGCAGGTAGCCCTTGCCCACTTCGTAGAGGTAAGTGCTCGGCTGCTGCTTCAGGTTGCTCGCCACTAGGCCCAACAGGTTAGGAACGACCGAGCGGCGGATGCGCTCATAGCCTTCGGCCACAGGGTTGATAGCGCGCACCGTGGGCTCACCAGCGACGCCAAGGCGCTCGCATAGATCCACATCGACAAACGAGTGGGTCATCACCTCATCGAAGGCTGAGGCGCCGCTCAGGCGGTCCTGGATGCTGCGCACGAGGCTGCGGCGCGCGTCGCGAGCCACGGGAGCGATCTCGGCCATCACGCGCTGCTCGGGGATGTTGTCGTAGCGGTAGCTGCGGCCGACCTCCTCGATCAGATCCTCTTCCAAGCCGACATCCTTCGTCGAGCGCGCCGACGGGACCTGGACCGTCCAGGTTGCACGGTCGGCGTCCTTGACGCCAAAGCCAAGGCGGGTAAGCATCTCTTCCATGCGCTGGTTCGGCAGTAGCTCGGCCGTCAGGCCAAGCACGGCGCGCACCCGGTCGGGTCGCACGGCGACCTCGCAGGCGGGGTCGCTCCAGTCGCCATCTTCACTAGGCGCAGACGGCAGGCTAATGCCCGGCTGCAGCTCGGCGAGCAGGCTCACCAGGTGCGCGGCGGCCTTCATCGGCAGAGTCGGATCCAGGTGCTTCTCGAAGCGCGCGGAGCTGTCCGTGCGCAGGGCGAGGCGCTGGCTGGTCAGGCGAATCTGCGTCGGCGCGAAGGTCGCGAGCTCGAGCAACATCTGCGTCGTGCCCTCTTTGACCTTCGAAGCCTCGCCGCCCATGATGCCGGCTAGGGCGACCGCTTGGCCACCCGAGGTGATCAGCATGTCGGCGGTCGTGAGCGTGCGCTCCTCACCGTCGAGGGTCGTCATGGCCTCGCCGTCCTTGGCGTCGCGCACCAGGATGCCGTCCGCGCTGAGCTCGCTGCGGTCGAACAGGTGGTTCGGCTGGGCCAGGTCGAGCATCACGAAGTTTGAGATGTCCACGAGCAGGTCGATCGGACGCTGCCCAGTGGCGAGCAGCAGGTGCCGCATCCACTCCGGGGACTTGCCGTTCTGCAGGCCGTCGATGGCAATGCCGAGGTAGCGGCTGCAGCCCTTGGACTCGACCTTCACCGGCACGGTGTCGGCGCTGCCATGGGCGGGAAGCTCCGTGACAATCGGCTTGAGGTCGCGCCCGAGAATGGCCGCCACTTCGCCGGCAATGCCGCGGTGCCCCCAGAGGTCGGGGCGGTGCGTCAGGGACTTGTTATCGATCTCGATGATCCAGTCGTATTGACCTTCGGTCGCGCCGAGGGCCTCCGCCACGGGCTTGCCGATCATTTCCTGGTTGTCCTCAGGAGCGAAGGGCAGAACCCAGATGCCGTCG
>JBLHWM010000091.1:0-11501 GCA_047629095.1 Planctomycetota bacterium
CCGAATTGGGAGATGCCGATGACCAAGTCGACATGGAGGCCCCGTGGACGGCTGCCCTTGCCATTAGGCCCCATTCCATCGAGGCTCTAGTCGGGCTCGGACTGGTGCGTGTTCAAAAGGGCGATCTACTCGGAACACTTGATCTCTGGCGACATGCACGAGACCTTGACCCGGGCTACCCCGTTGTTGTCGGCAATCTCAAGCGCCTCGGTGCGGACCTGGTGCTTACGGGAGAGCTTGATGCCGGGGTCCAAGAGCTTGCACCCGAGCTCGCGGGCGAGGGCGCAAACGACGACCAAGGCAACCCGATCGACCTGGGCTCTGCACTCTTGGCCATGGCTGCGGACCTGGAGCGCGAGGCCGAGGTTGCCGCTGCCAAAGAGGGCGTCGAGCCCGACCTGCACATCGTCCGAGCCTTGACCTGTGCGGCCCAGTGGACCTGGGGGCGCGAGCATGCGACCAATGGCGACTTCGCCACGGCTCTGCGCAGCTACCGCCAGGCGCGGCGTGAGACCGCCCGCCAGCCCATTCGCTTGGCGCCTAGGCTAGACTTCGAGTATGCGGCCCTGCTGCAGCTCACGGGCGATGGAGACGGCGCCAAGGCTATTTGGGCCCAACTTTCGAGCTCCCCTGGTGGCACGCAAGCCCTCTCGGTGGAAGCCCCGCAGTGGGCGAGAACGGCGCTCGAGGCCCTCTAAGTCTCATTCAGTCCAGGGCGTAGTCCCGTTCCCTGTAGGGATTTCACGACAAGATCGTCCTGATTCTCCTCAAGGCCGCCCAACTGAGTCTCGACATGGAATGAGCCCCCGCTCTCTAACCTTGCTCCCCATGTCCCCTCAACCTAGCCCACAGAACTCCTTAGGC
Organism: Planctomycetota bacterium; assembly: GCA_047629095.1. Classification (GTDB taxonomy): domain Bacteria; phylum Planctomycetota; class UBA1135; order UBA1135; genus CALBMX01. Next base: position 865 of record JBLHWM010000091.1, read on the forward strand.
GATTCCGTCTCGCCCAACGGGTCCTCAACCGATGCGTCTGGCGTCGCGCGCCCCATCTCGAGCACTTCGGAGCTTCTCGCAGCTCCCGAAGTGCACGAACAGGACAGCAATCCCGCCAAGGACAAGAACTACCACGGCAAGGATCTACGCGCGCTCAATCTCTGCGGCGCAGACATGGCTGGGGCTGACCTGCGCGGCTCGGACTTGTCGGGCATGGATCTGCGTGGCACGAATTTCAACGAGGCCCAACTCGGCGGCGCGAACCTCAAGGGCGCCAACCTGCGCGGCGCAAACCTCGCGGGTGCCCAGATGAACGAGGCGCGTCTCACGGGCGCCTGCCTGGCCAACGTCAAAGCTCGTGGAGTCGAGATGCGCGACGCTAACCTCACTCGCTGCGACCTAGCCGGTATCGACCTTCAGCGCTCGGACCTGCGCAACACGAAGATGTACGCGGTCAAGGTGCCGAAGGCAGACTTCTCCCGCTGCGACTTGCGCGGCTGCCACATGGCTGGCATCACCAGCTACGAGGATGCGGAGTGGAAGAACGTCGACCTGCGGGACATCGATCTCCACGGAACGTATCTCGCGCGCCGCTATATCGCAGACCAGAACTACCTGCACGAGTTCAAGTCCCGGGGCACCCTCGCCAAGCTGCACTACTACGGCTGGTGGCTCACGAGCGACTGCGGTCGCAGCCTGACCCGCTGGGGAGTCTTGACGACGGTCATCATGATGACGTTCGCTATCGCCTACTCGATGGTCCCCATGGATTATGGCGCCTACGCAACCTGGCTCTCCCCGATCTATTTAAGTGTGGTCACGATGACGACGCTCGGTTTTGGGGATGCCCTACCAACCACGGTGAGCGGGCAGCTTCTGGTCATGATCGAGGTCACCGCCGGCTATGTCATGTTGGGCGGGCTGCTCTCGATCTTCAGCTCGCGCATGGCGCGACGGGCTGAATAGCTAGCAGGCTCACGAATAAGGCCCGTAGCGGGGCATAGCCATTTTGGTGCATGACTCGGCCGAACGGCCAGTCGAACGGCCAGTCGAACTGCTAGCCGAACTGCTAGCCGAACTACCAGAAGAGCGGGCGCTCGAGTACGACCTCGTGCTTGCCCGCTTGCAGCACCACACCGGAAAAGAGGCCATTGACCGGGATCGGGTCGTGGGCCACGCCATTCACGCGGAAGACCGCGCCGGCGAAGTACTGGTCCGTGAGGACGAACAGGGCCTCGCCATCGAGCTCCACGGTACAGGTCACGCGACGGTTGCTGCCGACGGGCTCGGAGGCGGTCATAGATTGGGCCGGGTTTGCGGTACTCCATGGCTCCAAAAGGATCGCGGTCTCGCGCGGATCCCAGGTCGCGAGCTGGGGCTGGATTTCTTCGGGCAAGAGCGCTTCGGTCACGCAGAAGGCCCGCGGCCAGAGCGCTCGCGCCTCGTAGAGGAAGGTCTCGGCATAGGGCAGGCCCGCAGTGGGGCGCGGACTCGCCACAAGCTCCCAATCGGCCAGTTGAGCCGGCTCCAGGGGCGCTGCTAGCACAAGGTACTTCACACCGAGCATGCGGAAGGCGGGGCTCGACAGATCCGCGCCGCGCGCGTTCCACGCAAGCAGCGGATGCGCGCCGGGCTTCATGGCGTAGGGCCGGGTGCGCACGTAGCTCAGTGGGTCCAAGGCGTCGTAGCCATCGAGGCACGCGAGGCCCCGCATCATGCCCGTGTTCGGTGGCATCACGCCGGGCTCGGCGAAGTAGCGATACGGCCCGAGGCCCGCGCCAAGAATGCGCTCGGTCTCCGTCTCGGGAAAGACAGCGGCGCGATCGTAGGCCGGATTTTGGCCGGCGCTAAACAGCAGGCCCTGGGCTGCGGCAAGGGGCAACAGCAGCACGGCGCTGCGGCGACCGAGCAGGAAGAGCCCAGCGGAACCCAATACCAAAACCAGGGTCCAGGTGCCCGGGGTCTGGGGCCGGAAGAGCCGCCGCAGTCCAAGGCTATGGGTCGCAGCCGGTCCCGCAATCGAAGCCATGCCCGGGATATCGAAGTCCAGGAATAGGCCCCACCAGCCCTCGTCTAAGCGCCCCGTCTGCAGGTAGCTCACGCGGAAGAAGCTGGCGCCCTCGGGAGCGAGCTCGCCCTTCGCTTCCATCGCTTGTAGGCCAATCTTCGTCGCTTCCACATGCAGCTCACAGGGCACGATCTGCCGCCCACCCTCGAGCCTCGATCCGTCGGCAAGGAAGCGCTCTAGGCGCAGGTTCATACTCGCAACGTCGAGTCCGGGTGGCAGCCAGCCCTCCAGCTTCTCCGTGCCGATACCCAGGTCCGAGCCCGGCTCCACCAACATGTGCACGAGTCCGGCTGTCGGCGACACGGTGGCCTGCACCAGGGCCAGGTCCGTGCCGGGCGCGCTGTCCGGCTCGGGTGGCGGGCTGCCCACCAAGACCGTCGCCGCGAAGCAGCCAGCCACGAGCACACAGGCCCCAATGCGCGCTTTCAAGCCAGCGCGCTCGAGCCCCTCACCCGCCAGCAGCCCAAGCATCAGGGAGCTCACCACCGCAAAGCGCACGGTGTCGCCCAGCCCCACCAAGGGCACGTGGCGATAGAGGTCCAACAGCCCCGGCGCTCCCACGACAAGTGCGAGCGAGCCAAAGCCCAGGACCAGGATCAAGCGCCGCATGCGCAGGCCGCGGCCGTCGTCGGCAGCCTCACCCTGTTGCATGCCGAAGGCGAAGAAGCTCGCCAGTGCACCGATCAAAGACGCCGTCAGCACAAAGCCACTGGCGCCCTCGAGGATCGCGGTACCCGGACCTGTATAGCCCGCGCCGCGGCCGGGCGTGCCCCATAGATCGGGCAGCCAAGTGAGCAGTGCGCTCTCCCGCATACCCCGCCCAAGGAGCCACAAAACCGAACCACAGGTCAACAGCCCCAGGGCCCCAAGCCCCACGGTCGCGCCCACGGCGCCGCCTAGCTTCGATCGCTCGGGCGCGTCCTCTTCCTCCGTGGCCGGATCCCCGGGGGGCTTGCTCGTCAGGAGTCGTTGCACGAAGAATAGGACCACCAAAAAGAAGCCACACATGGCCACGGCGGCGAAGTCGACACTCAGGTCGTTGACCGCCACCGAGCGAATCTCGTGGGCGCTAGAGACCATCAAATACTTGTAGAAGGGCACGAGCACCGGCGCGGCCAGCAGGCTGCCAAGGGCCAGACTACCCAGACCCAGATAACCCGCCCGGCGCTCGCGCAGCCAGATCGCCAGGGCCCAGAGCCCCGCGCCAAAGCCCACGAAGAACGACGTCTCCGGATGGCCGGCGTAGATCGCCAGAGCCATGCACAGGCTCGCGCCGAGGAACGCGCGCCGGCGCGGCCAAGCGCTCGCCTGGCCCGGCCCCGTTGTACGCAAACCCTCAAGGAAGAACAGCAGCCACGGGAACAGCGGCGGCACATGACCGAGCGGCGAGTTCAGCCACAAGACGAGGTAGCCCGAGAAGCCAAAGGTCAGCCCGGCCAAGCCGGCACCAAGGGTCCCGAGTCCAAGCCTCCGCCCAAGGAAGTACGCACCGAGCCCCGCCGCGAAGAAGCGCAAGAACCCCAAGAGAGAGAAGGCCCAATCGAAGGCGCGCTGGCCCCCGATCCAATCGAAGAACACGAGCAACAACACCTGGGGATCCAGGACGCCAGTCTGGGGATTGCCCAGGGCCGGCGCGCCCACATAGATGAGCGGGTTCCAGGTCGGCGCGTCACCCTCGATCCAGCTGCGGGAGACCCAGCGGTAGAAAGGATAGAGCGCATTGGACTGGTCCGAGAGGCCCTGGTTCAGGGGCTGCTCGAGGGTCAAGCCCGCCTTCGCGTTGGCGGTCGCCCAGGGCTCCTGGTACATGGCGCTCTCCACACCGAACTGGACCTTGTCCGTGTTGAACAGGCCCGCGCGCATGGGAATCGCGGCCAGCACTATGGCGATCAGTACGGCCAGAAGTACTTCCCGGCGCCCAAGAGGCTTGACGGAAGCGTCCCCGAACATCCGCTCGTAGCCGGCCTCACCGGGGCCCGGCGGAGCCTCCTCGGAAGGGGGCACAACACCCGGAATGTCAGCTAGACCTTCTAGTCCAGGGATCTCGCTTGGTAAATCCGCCCTTAGGCGCTCTTCGGGGGTTGGCTTCTGGGCACTCATAAATTTTAGGGCAAGCTCCCAGCATATGGACCTCACATGCAGCGCTAGCAGGCTGACTAGGGTAGATTTTGGGCCCCGGGGACCGAGCCGCTTTTCGGCGGGTTCTCTTCAGCTATGTCCAATTCCTCTCCCCACACCCCCGCGTCCTCGGCCCCGGCAGCCGAGCCCTTCGTGACCTTCGTGGTCCCGGTCTACAACGAAGAACCCGTGCTCGGCACGTCCCTGCCCATCCTGCGGGACTACCTCGACCTGCTCGTTAAGACCCGCGACAAGGCAGAGACTTGGGAGCTGGTGCTGGTGGACGATGGCTCGAAGGACCGCTCGGTGGAGATGATCGAGGCTTGGATTCGGGACGAGCAAGACCAGCCTGGGACGACGCGCCTGCTGCTGCTGCCCGAGAACCGCGGCAAGGGTGCGGCGGTTCGCAAGGGCATGCTCGAGGCCGCCGGCCGCTATGTGTTCTTCCTGGACGCGGACCTGTCGACGCCCCTGGAGGAGACGCCCGGCTTCTTGGCCGCGCTCGAGTCCGGCTACGAGGTCGTGCTTGGCAACCGCCGCGTCCCCGGCGCTCAGATCACGCGCCGCCAACCGCGCCTGCGGCAGACCCTCGGGCGCTGCTTTACGATGATGGTCAACCTGGCCCTTGCGCCGGGTGTGCAGGACTTCACCTGTGGCTTCAAGGGTTTCGAGCGCGAGGCCGCGGCGACGATCTTCCAACGCTCGACCTTGGACGGCTGGGCCTTCGACGCGGAGCTCGTGGTGATCGCCCAAACCCACGGCCTGCAGGTCGTGCAGTTGCCCGTGACTTGGCACCACGAAGACGACACGAAGGTACGCCTCCTAGCAGCTGTGTTTGGCTCCTTGCGCGACCTCTTGACGATCACTAAGAACCGACTGAGCGGGCGCTACAAGTAGCCTATGGATCCCGCAGCCTATGTGGAAATGGACGCCATGGAAGAGCGTCATTGGTGGTTTCGGGGCAAGCGTAGGCTCCTGGCTCCGCTAATCAGGCGCATGCTTGAAGCGGCTCCAAAAGCCGGCCAGAGACAACGTGTTCTCGAGATTGGCTGCGGCACCGGCGGCAATCTCTTTCACTTCTCCAAGCTGCACCCGGACGCGAGCTTTGTCGGCCTTGACTTCGACGCCGGCGCGACCTCGTTCTCGAAGCGCAAGAGCGACAGGAGCACATCTGCGTTCGACGTGCTGCAGGGCGACGGCCTGCGCCTGCCCATCGCGACCGGCTCGATGAATGGCGCCCTCGCCCTGGACATCATCGAGCACTTCGAAGACGACGACGCCGTCTGCGCCGAGCTCGCCCGCATCCTTGCACCGGGCGCTTCCCTGGTACTCTCGGTGCCCGCTTGGCCGAGCCTCTGGTCCCCCCACGACGAGTTCCTGCACCACGCGCGGCGCTACCGCCCCGAGCAGATCCGCGCGTTGGTGCAGCGCGCCGGCCTCGAAATCCAAGAGACGCGCGGCTTCAACTTCCTGCTGCTGCCGGCGATCTGGCTGGTGCGCAGGGCCAAGTCGGGGCGCGCGCAGGGCAAGCCCGCGGAGCACGAGTCCGGCGGCACGGACTTCTTCGAAATGCCCGCCTTCATCGAAGCCGCCTTCGCCGGGCTATTCATCCTAGAAGCCGCCCTGGTCCGGGTCCTTCCTATTCGATGGGGCGTGTCGATCCTGATTCGCGCCGAGAAGCCCAAGGCGTAGCCGCGTCGACGTCCCCACAGCCGGATGCCCCCCACAAGCCGCTGCCACATAGGCCCCACAGGCCAGCCCTTCGTCGGCGCTTTCGACCCCGTCGCGGCCCCGCCGATCGAGCGCTACTCCATCCACGAGCCCCTCAACGAGCTGCTACTGGAGCTCGCAGGGGGCTTCGGTCGCCAGTTCTGGTGGCCGGCCGCCACACCTTTTGAGGTCATGGTTGGCGCGATCCTGGTTCAAAACACGGCCTGGGGCAATGTGGAGCTAGCCATGGCCAACTTGCGCCGGGCTAGCGCTCTGGACCCCATGATTCTGTCCGCGCTTCCCCATTGTGAAGACCACGGCCTCGAGGCCCTCATCCGCCCCTCGGGCTCGTTCCGCGGCAAGGCCAAGAAGCTGCGCGCCCTGTGCGCATGGCTGGAGACAAGGGGCCTAGACCGGGGAACGCCCTTGGAAACAACCCTCGAAGCCCTGGCGCAACAACCCGTAGAGCCCCTTCGCGGGGAGCTGCTCGACGTATTTGGTGTTGGCCCTGAGACCGCGGACTCAATCCTCTGCTACGCCCTTGGACGGCGGAGCTTCGTCGTGGATACGATCGCAAGGCGCGTTCTCAGCCGGCACGGAATCTGCCCGCCTGGTGCGGAGCCCGACTTCGCAGCCACCTGCTCCTACGACACCCTGCGGGAATGGCTCATGGCCGTCTTGGTTCCGGACCAGGCCGTTTTCGAGGAGGCCCATGCCCTGTTCGTCGCCGTGGCGAAGGACTCCTGTCGGGTCAAATCTGCCTGTGAGACTTGTCCAGCCACGCCACCGGTATAAGCTAGAGCACCACATGTTTAATCAGCACACCGTCCACGTCGTCATCCCCGCCTACAACGAGGAGGAAACCATCGCAGAAGTCGTCAACGATTTCCTCGCCGAGGAGTTCGTGGACAAGGTCGTCGTGGTGGACAACAACTGCAAGGACCAGACCCACCTGCTCGCGAAAGACGCGGGCGCGGATGTGATCCAAGAGTCCGCTCCGGGCTACGGCTGCGCGATCCGCGCCGGCCTCGACCACGCTACCGCAAACGGCGCTGACATTCTGGTAATCGTCGAGGCGGACGGCTCCTTCCGCGCCTCGGACCTGCCGAAGTTGCTGCACTATCTCAGCGACTGCCGCATGGTGCTCGGCACGCGAACCACGCGCCAAATGGTGCAACAGGGCGCGAATATGGACAAGCTGCTGCGCTGGGGCAACGTCTCCATGGCCAAGCTGCTAGAGCTGTGCTGGTACCTGCCGCACGAGCCGCGACTGACCGATGTGGGGTGCACTTACCGCGCGCTGTGGGCGGACGCTTGGGTGACGATCAAGCCAGGCACCACCGAGGCGGGCCCGTCCTTCTCGCCGGAGATGATCTGCGAGGCCTACCGGCGCGGCCTGCGCGTGATCGAGATTCCAGTGGCCTATGGCGCCCGCCTTGGCGGTGAATCCAAGCACTCCGATGGCTTCGTGAAGGTCGCCAAAACGGCCACGGGGATGTTTAAAACCATCATGCGCAAGCGTTTGCGCGGCTAGGAGATTGGATTAGGCTTCTGCCCGGCTTGTAATCCCCCGGTTCAGATCCCATGAGAAACTCCCCTGGCGCACTAATCAGGCCCGCCTTTTACGTAGAGCCGGACAGCTAAAGGGACTTACCTTTACAATCCGATACGGCTCGCCAATCCCATTGATCACATTGGTCACTTGCCGGCGAGCAGACCCAAACAGCTGATCCACGATGAACCCTGAAAATCAAGCCCCCCAGGACGCACAAGAAGTCAACAGCACTACACCCGCCGAGACCAAGCACATCCTTGTCGTCGAGGATGAGCGCACCCTCGCCCTCGGAATCCGAGACGCTCTGACCCATGCGGGCTTCGAAGCGGACGTTGCCCACGACGGCGACGCCGGCCTTGAGATGTGCACGGATACTGAGTACGACCTGATTGTGCTCGACCTAATGCTGCCCGGTCGCAACGGGCTCGAGCTGTTGAAGGCCCTGCGCCAGAAGAACCACCGTGTGCGCGTGCTCATCCTTACGGCCCTCGCCGAAGAGAGCCACGTGCTGCAGTGCTTCGAGGCGGGCGCCGACGACTACATGACCAAGCCCTTCTCCCCCCGGGAGCTCGTGGCTCGGATCAACGCACAGTTCCGTCGCGGCACAAGCACGGAAGAAGCTCACATCCCCATGCCCCAGATCGATCTGCCCAACGGCATCTCCGTAGATCTGGCGCGACTCGAAATCCACCGCGACGGCAAGATCCTGCTGCTGACTCCGCGGGAAGGCGACATCCTCGAGTACCTCGTCCAGAACCACAATAAGGTGGTCACCCGCGAGGACCTCTTGCGCGACGTGTGGAACTACCGCAACCCGAACGTGGCCACGCGCACCGTGGACATCCATATCGTTGGACTGCGTCGCAAGATCGAACCCGATCCCGCCGAGCCGACCTTGATCCAGACCGTTCGCGGTAAGGGTTACCGCTGGTACGCCTAGGCTAGACGACCTTGGGCCTGCTTCAAACCACACCGGGCCCCAAAAGCCTTGGACCAGGGCTGCCGCTCTACGGCGTGATGCTGGTCTTGCCCGCTGTGGTGCTGGTGGGTTTGCATGCCTTCGGGCTCTACCGGTCTTACAAGACGGAGCTCGGGGCCATACCCCAGCGCGCCGAGGCGGAGGCGATTCGCCTGGCGCGCACCCTCAACGAGCGCTTCCTCACCTTCATGGACACCGAGGAGCAGCGGCCCTACTACGAGTACGCGAACCACTACTCGCCCGTGGGAGTGCTCACCGATGAGCTGACTCTCTTCGAGTCCCCCATGAGCGCCCAGCCAGCGCCAAGTCCGATCTTGTCGTGGTTCCAAGCGGACCTCGACTTCGACCTCGGCAGCCAAGGCGAGACCAGCCCGATTCGGCTATTCGAGGCTGATCTCTTGACCCAATCGGCGATTGGCGACTCCGAGCTTAAGGACCTCGCGCGTGCTGTCCGACCCTTGACACGGGCGAACGCCAGCGATTTCGAGCCGGCGTTCCAGTCGGAGAACCTGCTGACCGTGCCCCTGGCAACCGCTGCGGTCCACGCCGATGGCGCCCAGAGTTGGGACTGCTTGGCAGAGTGCTTTCCGGTCATGCGCGATCTTGCGATCACGGTGTCGGTGACGCCGTTCAAGATTAAGATCTTCCGGGACGAGTCCTCCAACCTGCGCCTCGCCGCGGTGCGCCAAGTGCGCGTCTTGGACAGCTACGAGAGCTTCCCCAAGACGGGTCACTGCATGGACCCATTGCGCTACCACTACGGCGTCGCCCAGGGCTTCTTCCTCGATCCCCTGTGGCTCTTCGAGGAGCTCCCCCTCGAGGCCGCCGCCATCGCTATTGGCCCGGACACTCGCCTTGCCCTTGGGCAAGATGCCCGCGTGGTACGACCCGAGAACGAAGAGAAGCTACCCCTCAATCTGACCGCACTGTTCGAGGTCGACCGGGCACCGGGTCTGACTTGGCCCTATACCGACGCGGCCATCTTCGTGGACCGCGCCGCGCCGGCTTCGCGCTTCACGGGAGCGATCCTGCGCTTCGCCGCGGTCGCCTTGATGCTGCTGCTCTCCCTGGCCACGGGGCTCGTACTGCTGCGCCGCAACGTGCGGCAGAAGCTCGAACAGGCCGCCCAGACCGAGAACTTCGTGGCCGCCGTGACCCACGAGCTGCGCACGCCCCTGGCCTCGATCAAGCTGCATGGTGAGATGCTCGTGGACGGCATTCCCCAGACCCAAGAGGCGCGCCAGGAATACTACAACCGCATCCTCGGCGAGTCCGAGCGCCTGTCGGTACTGGTAGAGAACGTACTGCAGAAGAGCAGCCTTGATTCCGAGCGCGCCTCCTCGGCCCCCGGCGACATCACGAGCATGGTGCGCCTGCTCGAGGACCAGCTCGCGACCCACGGCATGCACCACCACGGCTTCGATCCCCTGTCCACGGAGCGCGGTGGCGACCTGGCCTTTGATCTAGCCGAGGACCTGCCCCTGGTCTCCCTGCACTTCGAGGCGATCAACGGCATCCTGCGCAACCTCGTGGGCAACGCGCGCAAGTACGCGCCGGTGTCAGCTGAGCAAGGCGCCGAGCCGATCCTAGTGCGTACGCGCCTGGACAAGGGCCTGGTTTTGCTCGAAGTGGCCGACCGCGGCCCGGGTGTTCCCGACGCCGAACAAGAGCGCATCTTCGAGGCCTTCTACCGCATGGGCGACGAGAGCACCCGCGAGACTCCGGGCACGGGACTCGGCCTGCACCTTGTTGTCCTGCACGCCCAGGCCCTTGGTGCCCGGGTCAAGTACAAGGCCCGCAAGGGTGGCGGCAGCATCTTTGTGATCCAGTTCAAGCCTGCCTAGCTGCTCGAGCCCCTCTCCCCATGAAAGTCCCAGCCCTTGCCCTGGTTGCCGCTTGTCTTTGGAATAGCGCATGCCAGGGGAGCTCGATCGCACCGACCATCGAGGCAACTCCGGCGGGCCAGCGCGCCGGTTCACAGGACAGTTCACGCGGCGAAGACATCTCCACGTCCCTCGCTAAGCTGCTCGAAGCCTCGTCCCTGCCATCCCTCTCGGTGGCGATCATCGAAGACGGCCACCTCGTGGCATCCGGTGCCGCCGGCATCCGCAAGGTCGGCTCCCCGGACCTCGTCACCCGCGCGGACAAGTACCACATCGGCTCGTGCACAAAATCCATGACGGCCAGCCTAGCGGCGATGCTCGTGG
>JBLHWM010000092.1:0-11401 GCA_047629095.1 Planctomycetota bacterium
GAAGTGCCAGTGCATTCCAAAGGAATGCACAAGAGCCCCCCAAGCGCCCATGCCTCAACAACCACCCGCATCCAACCGCCAGAATCGCCCAATCTCCGGTAAGTAGCTCCCAGAGTTCTCCTAGCTTGCTCTCCGATTGCTCCCTGAACGAGCCGAAGAACGAGCCCGCATAATCGCAAGCCAAGCGAGCACTCCCGCCCCCAAGCGAAGCTCCAGCGCACTCCCTGCGGGAGCGCCCCAAGCGCGCATCCGCCAGAATCTCGCAATTTCCTCCCCTTTGCACTCCCCAACTCCAATCGCGCCGCTAAACTTACGCCGTAAACCTACACCGTAAGTCTCGGTCCCAACGGACCCACAAGCCCACTCCCGAAACATGTCCATCACCCTCGCACAGAAAGCCACGCCAGTCGCACCCCCCTCCCAGCCAAGCATGACCGCCATGGTCCATGACACCTACGGTGGCCCCGAAGTCCTAACCATCCGAGAGGTCCCCATCCCCGTGCTTGCCCCAGACGAGGTCCTAGTTCAAGTCCGCGCCGCCGGACTCGACCGCGGCGTCTGGCACCTCATGACGGGCTTGCCCTACCTAATCCGGGCCGTAGGCTTCGGTCTGCGCGCCCCGAAGAACCCCATCCTAGGAATGGACGTCGCCGGCGTCGTGCATTCCATAGGCAGCGCCGTAACCGACTACCAACCGGGAGACGAAGTCTATGGTATCTGCAACGGATCCTTTGCCGAGTACGCCGCCGTCAAGGAAACCAAACTCGCGCTCAAGCCACGCAACCTCGACTTCACCCAGGCCGCGGCAGTCCCCATCTCTGCAGGAACCGCCCTACAGGGAATCCAGGACCATGCGGGAGCGGGCCCTGGCAAGCACGTTCTGATCACGGGCGCCGGTGGGGGAGTTGGCACTTATGCGGTGCAAATTGCAAAGCACCTGGGCGCGACCGTCACCGCTGTCGATGGCCCCACGAAGCAGGACCTATTGCGCTCGCTAGGTGCGGACCACACCATCGATTACCGCAGCGAGGACTTCACCAAGTCCGGCATCCAATATGACGCCATCATGGACATCGCCGGCAACCGTTCCCTGCGCGATCTTCGGCGAGCCTTGACACCAAAGGGCAAGCTTGTGATCACGGGCGGCGAAGAGGGCGACCGATGGATCGGAGGCGTGGACCGTCAACTGCGCGCCATGGCCATGTCACCCTTCACGAGCCAAACCCTTGGCACCTTCATTGCCCATGAGAGCAACAAGTCCCTGCAAACCCTGACGACCTGGGTCGAGGCAGGCCAGATCAAACCGATCATCGATCGCACTTTCCCCCTCAGTGAAGGTCCCGCTGCCATGCGCTATATGATCGAGAGTCATGTGCAGGGCAAAGTCGTCATCACCGTCTAAGCAGCCATGGGACCCAAACCTAAATTGTCGAAGCCAAAGCGCGAGCGCTTGAGCCGTGAGCTTGTCCTGCAAGCCGCCGTCAGCTTTGCGGACGAGCACGGCATCGAGTCCCTGTCGATGCGAAGGCTGGGACAGGAGCTCGGCGTAGAGGCCATGTCCCTCTATAACCACATTAAGAACAAGGACGACCTGCTCGATGCCATGGTCGAGATTGTCGTTGCGGATATCGAAGCACCCAAGGTTGGAGGCGACTGGAGAGAGGCCATGCGACGGCGCGCGAACTCGGCCCACGATGCTCTGCTTGCCCACCCTTGGGCGACGATGCTGCTGGTCTCCCGTGCAAACGTCGGCCCTAGAATGCTGCGCTATGTCGAAGCGACCGTGGGGTGTCTAGTCGAGGCCGGGTTTAGCTATGTGCTGGCGGACCGAGCCTGGAATGCCATCGATAGCCACGTCTATGGATTCACTCTGCAGGAGCTAAACTTCCCCTTCGATCCCTCTGAATATGGGGAGGTCGCCAAGCAGTTCTTGCCGATGTTGCCCGCCGACGAGTTCCCCCATATGCGCGCGCTCTCCGAGCTCGTAATCGAGGGCAAGCACGATGGACTGCAGGACTTCTCGTTCGGACTTGAGATCCTCCTCGTGGGGCTAGAGGCGCTGCGCTAGCTAAGGGGCACTTGCGGACTCTGCCAAGGTACGAGTCGCTAAAGGCCGCCGGTGGGGCTGGCTCACGCGCCTCCAAGGAGTTGCGCCCTCACTCCAAACGGGAAGTGAGCGTCACTCGGGGGCTTGCGGAAGCCCGTCCCTCCGCTGATCGAAGAGAAAGTTGGTGCCCGAGGGGGGAGTCGAACCCCCATGTCCTTGCGAACACATGGACCTGAACCATGCGCGTCTACCAATTCCGCCACCCGGGCACCGAGTGAGGCGCGAAAAGTTATCAGAATCGGAGGCCTAGTCAACCGCAACCCTAGCTTTCCATCACGAGTTCCGAAACTCAGGTCTATACTACGCCCACCATGGGCCGAGAATCAGACAAGCTGCGCGTCATATCGACCAACAGGAAGGCGTTCCACGACTACCACGTCCTGGACGAGCTCGTCTGTGGAGTGGAGTTGGTGGGGACCGAAGTCAAGAGCCTGCGGGACGGCCATGCGGTGATTGGCGCTGCCTACGGGCAGATTCGGTCCGGTGAGCTATTCCTGCTTGGCGCGAGCATTCCAGAGTACTCCCACGGAAACCTGCACAACCACAAACCCGAGCGTGAGAGGCGGCTTCTCGCCAGACGCAAAGAGATCGACAAGTGGTTCAAGCAGGTCCGCGAGAAGGGCGTCACCATCGTGCCCCTCGACATCCACTTTGAAGGTCACCTAGTCAAGGTCAAGATGGCCTTGGTGCGCGGCAAGAGACTTTTTGACAAGCGTGCGGCGGACAAGGAGAAGAGTATCAAGCAGGACATGCGCCGGGCCCTTGGCCGGCAGCGCTAGCAAGCACTTGCCCTTGAGGTTAGTTCGCCTGGATAGTATGGTGACTTGATGATGACTCACTTACCACTTGGCTCTCTCGCCCCCTTCACTGCAATTGGGTAGCTCCAGCTCCCTCACGATAGCCGGCTTGGTCCCCCTGGTCCTTGTTGGTCTCGTACTTGGTTGGGGTATATTGTCCCTGATCCGCTTCTTCATGAAGGATCAAGAGGACGCCTAGGACCGGTCGCGAATCGGATTGATCGTCGGCGGGTTCTGGCTGCTGATCCGCTTCTTTGCGAAGGAGCAAGAGGACGACTAGGCTTGGTCGAGTATCACAGCGATTGCCGCCGGAAGATCCACAGCTAAGTGATCACCTCCGACAAGATCTGCTTTCTGACTTGAGCCCTTGCCGGTCTCGACCAAGACACAACTAGGGATGCCCGCAGCCTTCGCAGCAGCCAGGTCCCGCAGGGAGTCGCCCACGCACCAGCTCTCTGCAGCATCGAGGTGGAGATCGGAAATAGCGTCGAGGTACATGCCAGGCTTCGGCTTGCGACAATCGCAGTCCTTGTGGTAGGGCGCTGATCCGACGTCGGGGTGGTGGGGGCAATATTTGTACAAGTCAACGGATGCGCCCGCCTTGGCTAACTCGACGTCCATGGCGTCGTGTAGATCCTGCAGGTCGGCTTCCGTCAATAAGCCGCGCGCAATGCCGCTTTGATTGGTGATTACCACGATCTTCCAACCAGCGGACTGGGCCCGGGCGATCGCCTCTGCGGCACCGGGGATCAGCTCGAGGTCTTCCACTCGAGCGAGGTAGTCGACCTCGCGATTGATCGTGCCGTCACGGTCTAGGAACAGGGCTCTAGTCAACGGTTAGCTAGCTCCGCGGAACGCCTTCGTCCAATGCCGAGGGCGGCGCATTCAGGCCGTCAACACCGAGTCGTAGCCGCATGTGGATCCGGCTTGGAGACAGGGCCGTGTTCGTGCGAACCGGCAGCCAGAACTCACCGAAGGGAAGCCAGAAGGGGAAGCGCCAGCCAAAGCCCTCGTTTCGGGACTCATCAAAGGTAATCAGCTCCCAGCGACGATCGGGAGTCAAGTAGAGCCCCGCGGTCTGGTAGCCCTCGAGTTCGAACTCGACGCGATAGGCATCGCTTTCGTCCAAGTCGAGCATGCACGGCGTGGCGAACCCCGAGTCCATGCCATCGATGAGAACCGTCGCACCGGGTGGCTTCGTGGAGAAGTGCACGCCCACGGGTTTACGGTCCCATGTCATGTCCGGGACTGCGGACGGCCAGACCACGCAAGAGGTGAGGATGGAGGCCACAAATAAGGCGACCGGGAGAATCAGGCGATTTTTCAGGGTTCTTTGTGGGCAGGCCATGGGCGCATTGTCGACAGGTTTGATGCAAGAGGCAAGCACATCAAGCTTGCCTCTTGGCTCTTCCTTAGACAATCTTCACCCCATGGCAGCCCCAAGTCCAACCCAAGTACCACCGAATTCCCAGCGAGATCCGATTGCTGGGCTCCTTCTAGTGGCTGCATGCCTCCTTGGAACGGTGGTATTTGTTCGCCTTGGCCATTGGAGCCTATGGATCGACGAGGCCTTTGCCTTGAGCGACTCACTCTTCCGCAGCCCGAAGAACAACCCCCTGGGCTACTGGATTTTCGAGCGTTATTTCGAGCTGATGGGGGCCCGGGATGGGATTCGCCCGGACGAGTTCACGATGCGCTTCCTTCCGGCCCTGCTCGGCTGGCTCGGCGTCCCGCTGACCTTCTGGGCCTTCTACCCAGCCGCAGGCAAGCGCGTCGCTGCAGGCGCCGCGCTCATTCTGGCCGCCAGCGCCTGGCACCTCTATTGGTCCCAAAACGCACGCTTCTACACCTTGGTCCAGGACCTGGTTTTGGTGGCGTCCGGACTCTATTTGAGGGGCCTCTGGCAGAACAGCGCATTGAAGCTCTCCGCTGGCCTGCTGGCCTTTGGAGTCGCCTCCATGGCTCACCCGACCGCGGCCATCGTTGGCGCCGCGCTATTCCTCGCGCCCTTCCTCCTCCAACTATTCAGGGTCAGAATTCCTGGCATGGACGGGCCGCCGAGGAAAGCCATGTACATCTTCGGTGCCCTGGGCATGCTTGTGCTTGTCATCTGGGCGCCCCAAGTTTGGGCCACATGGAACGGAGATGCCGCCAAGGGCGTCGGCAGTCCAGCCCACCTCGTGCTGACCTTCGGCTTCTTCGTCACCCCCGTGCTCGGTGCCGCGGCGCTGTTCGCGTCTTACCAAGTCATCGCCAGCCGAAGCACCTTTGGAAGGTTCGCCCTCGCTACCATTGTCGCGAGCATCCTGGCCGCATTGTTCACATCCATGTTTGCACGGGTCTCTGCCCAGTACCTCTTCGGGCTGCTACCGTGGATCGCACTCCTGGCTGCCATGCCCCTGGGATACAAGAGCTCCAAACATAGCGCAAGAGCTGACGCCGAGTCCCACTCGGACGGCACTCTCCAGTCTTCGCCACTCGCCTTGGGGTTGCTGAGCGTTGTCGTCCTCAGCGGACTCACCCAAGAGGCCCTCTACCTAACCGTGCGCCAAGGCGAGCGTCCCAAGTGGCGTGAAGCCTACCGCTACGTCTGGAACCACCGGGCTCCCTCGGATCAGATCTTCGGCATGGCCGGACCGGTCGCCGAATACTATCTCGAACCGCGCAAGCTCGAGGTGCGCGATGTCCGAGGCGTAACCTACCTAAACAAGTTCACCGCCCTCGAGCCGGGCAAGTGGGCCAGGGTCGACCGCAAGAGTTGGTTCGTCCTCAATCGAGAGGAGCTCTACGACTGGCCCACGAACAGGCGCATCGAGTTCACGGAGCTGCTAAGTGAAGACTGCCGGCTAGTCAAAAGCTGGCCGCTCTTCGTGGAGTCCAGGGACCTCTCCGTTGAGGTCTACGTCAGGGACTAGGCCGGTGTCCAAATCCGATGGAATGCAAGTGCAAGCCTCGGCATGCGGAGTTCGCGCAAAAAGGCCTCGCCCAGAAAATGGACCAGGACTTGAATCTTGCCCATAAGCGCTCCCTTGGGACCGGTTGGACCTTCCCCACTTCTTAGAGAGGTCGATCTAAGAGGGCTAGGTGCCCGTGGCGCCCGCTGGACCTTATGGAGGCGTACCCTTTTCGGGCCGGGCCCCAAAAGGGGGACCCAACCAGCGATCCGCTAGTCACCATGGGCAAGCCTTGTCCATGGTGGGGTTCCTACTCCTGAGCGCGCCCCATGAAGTCACCGGTGTCGGTGCTTACTTTGACCTGCTCGCCGACCTTGATGTGGAACGGAACCTTAATCGCCTGGCCAGTCTCCAGTACCGCGTTCTTCTTCACATTGGTCGCGGTGTTTCCCTTCACGGCCATTTCCGCTTCCGTCACTTCAAGCGTCACAAAAGTAGGCAGAGCCAAGCCAATCGCGAGCTCATTGTGCCAGGTCACTTCCACGCGCTCATTGGGCTTCACAAAGCCCATCTTGTCGCCAACGACATCCTTGCCCAAGGGGAACTGCTCGTAGTTCTCCGAGTCCATGAAGATGTAGTCACCGTTGGACTCTTGGTACAGGTACTCCGCGCTCTTCTTATCGAGGAAGGCCACATCGACCGAATCACCGGAAGACAGACGCATGGATTGGACGTTTCCATTGGAGAGGCTCTTGATCTTGATCTGAATGATCGAGCGCAAGTTGCCGGGTGTGCGGTGCTCGTATTCAGTGATGAGAAAGAGGTCTCCGTCCTTTTCGAGGACTTGTCCCTTGCGGATTTCGGTAGCGCGACTGGCCATAAGTTGGTTTTGGAGTGGGGGAGTTCGGAGGGGGACTAGTATTCCCGGCGACGGCTCGACGAGGGAATGTCGAGGGCGCGGCGGTATTTGGTGACGGTACGACGGGCAATCTTGACGCCTTGTTCGGCTGCAAGCAAGCCCGCAAGAGCTTCATCTGACAAGGGCTTCTTCTTGTCCTCGGCAGCGACGATCCTTTTGAGCTTGTCCTTGATGCTCATCTGGCTCTCGGCCTCGCCATCTTCGTTGACGGTGCCGGAGGTGAAGAAGAACTTCAAGGGGAAGATGCCCCGGGGCGTCTGGGCGTACTTGCCCGACGCGGCGCGGGAGACGGTGGAGATGTGCACGTGGGCCTCGTCGGCGATCTCCTGCATGCGCATCGGCACAAGCTGACTAATGCCCTCTTTCAGGAAGCCCGTCTGGCGCCGGAAGATTGCATCCGCGATGCGCTCCATCGTAGACTTGCGCTGGTTCAGCGCGTTGATGAACCAACGCGCTGACTCCAGGCGCTTCTTGACCCACTCCTGCACGGCTTGGTTGTCCTGGGATTCCCGCGCTTGACGCAGCAGCGACTTATAGTTGGGGCTAACCACAAGGTCGGGAAGGCGCTGCTTGGGCAGGCGCACTTCGAAGACGCCGTCGATCTCTTCCACGACAATGTCGGGGTGAATCACTGCGGCCGTGGTCTCGGTCTGTCCGTGGCAAGGATACGGATCGAGGCCGCGGATCATCTCCAGTGCGTCCTTGATGTCCTCGATGCTAGCGCCCGTGGCCCGGGTGATGGCGGGCAGACGATTGGTGGTGATGTCCTCTAGGTGGTTCTCGACCAGCTCATGCACAAGGGCGTCCCAAAAGGGGTGCTCCTCGAGCTGAAGCAAGAGGCACTCGCGCAAATCCGATGCGCCCAAGGCGGGGTGCGCGGCCGAGCGCAGGACATTGAGCACATCGAGCAGGTCCTCGGAGGTCACGGTGGACTTGTAGTAGCCATTGGCGAGCACCTCGAGGGAGTCCACCAGGTAGCCGCGATCGTCGAGGGAGTAGATCAGGTACTCCGCGATCTTGCGGTCGGTCTCGCTGAAGTTGAGGAACGTCAGGTGCTCGTGCAGAGTCTCGCCCAGGCTCAGGGTGCGAGCCGGGGTGTTGTTCATCGCCTCGAGCTTGCGATCTCCGGCTTCGGGATCGGAGCTTGCAATGCGCCTGCCGTCGCCGAGCTCGCGCTCGTAATTCTCAAGGACTTCCAGCATGCCCTCGACCCCGGGGTTCTCCGGATTCTCATCGGGATTCGGGGCGGGAGTGTCTTCCGATTGGTTATCCGAGTCGCCCTCTGCGACCTCGAGAAAGGGATTCTCCATGAGTTCCTGCTCTACTCGACCCTCGAGGTCGAGAGTCGAGAGCTGCAGGATCTGCATGGCTTGGATCATTTGCGGCGACTGGACGAGTCGCTGCTCCATGCGGGCATTTTGGTTGAGACCGAGTTTCATAGGCAAGTGAGTATAGAGGGGCGAAGCGGCTTTGGGCAGACTTGCCTGACGAGCAGCACTCCCTAGGACAGCCTTTCTAGTCCACCGAGCGGAAGAAGCAACCCAACTTGCCACCCCAAAGGTGGTTGTGGACCAGGTCTCGCGCCATAATGCCAACATGAGAAATGAACGTGAACAGTTGGCTGAGCTGGAAGAGTGGGAGCTCTTGGCTTGGCGCCGCCTACGAGCAGGGATGCTCGTGGAACTCGGGAACGCAGATAAGAAGCTCGCCAAGACATGGCAGGAGCGGGTGCGCGCGGGGGACTTCGATGTGGACCTCTGTACCGATCAAATCTTGAGGGCTGGTCCCCTTAAACCTGAGCGTGAAGAGGAGGCGGTGCTCACCCGCACCACACGCCTCGAACGGGACCTCATCATGACCCCGCTAAGCAAGGGGGTTTCGTCCAAGACTCGCAAGGCACGTGGCGCCGCCAAGAACGGAGCAGCCGCTCTTATCGTGCAGTTCATCGTAGTGGGAATCTTCTGCATCCTCACCTTCTTCTTCCTGCTGGTCGCCGCGATGAAGGGCGTCCAGTTCGATCCCTTCTTCCAGTCCATCATCGACTTCTTTCCCGCCATCGGCGAATAGACGCCTGGTACCTAAGCCATGACGAACAACGACACCTTCGATGGGCTCTACTCCCAGACACAAATTCGGCACTTGATGAAGACCGAGTTCAGCCGGGCTAAGCGCTACAAGTACGAGCTCACTTGCCTGCTGCTTGAGATCTCCGGCATCGGTGCCTTTCGCGATCACCTTGGCTTTGAGGCCAAGGAAGATCTCTGCTCCGACTTTGTCACGCACCTGCGCGTGGAGACGCGCACCTGCGATTACCTCGGGCGCATGATGGATGACAAGTTCCTGGTGATTCTGCCCCACACGGGCGTCGAGGGAACCAGCGCTCTGATCGGCCGGCTCAGGACAATGCTCGGCACGATTGAATTGCCGGAAGGCGCACCAACGAATGGCCTGGCCCTCACCTCGGGCAGCACCCACTTCAATGAGGGCGCGCCGATGTTCTTTGACGCGCTACTCGACGGGGCCGAGGCCGCTCTGCTCTCTGCCGAACCCGGCGCACATGTCTCCAAGAAAAGCACGCCCAAGTGACTCCAGCATGACCACCCCAACTCCAGAAACCACATCCCAGGCCTCCGAGCCCAATGGCCCAGGACTCAAGGTCCTGCTCGCCGAGGACGAACTTCTGATCGCCGAGACCCTGGGGGACAGCTTGGAAGAGGCCGGCTTCGTGGTCCTGAAGGCCGTGGACACGGACTCCGCACTCACCGTACTTCGGGATCAAGACCCCGACGTTGTCCTGACCGACATCCGCATGCCCGGCGCAGGCGGCATGGAGATCCTGCGCGCCTCCGTCGAGAGCGACAAGCAGCGACCGGTGATCGTAATGACTGGCTTTGCGACGGTGGACAACGCCGTGGAAGCCATGCGCCTCGGCGCGATCAACTACATCCAGAAGCCCTTCAGCAATGACGCGGTTGTGCAGATGGTGCGCGGCAGCTCGAAGGTGCGCGCACTCGAAGCAGAGAACAAGTCCCTGCGCGAGCGACTCCGCGTCCAGACGTCCTGCGGTTCCATGGTCGGCGCATCGACAGCGATGAACTTGGTCTTCGATCGCATCCGCACGGTCGCAGTTACAGACGCCACAATCTTGATCGAAGGCGAGAGCGGCACGGGCAAAGAGCGCGTCGCCCTGGCTCTGCACGAGGCCAGCTCTAGGTCTGGTGGCCCATTCGTCGCGATCTCTTGCGCCGCCTTGCCCGAGAGTCTTCTAGAGGCCGAGCTCTTCGGTCATGAGAAGGGAGCCTTCACAGATGCGCATAAGGAGAAGCGCGGTCGCTTCGAGCTCGCTAGCGGCGGCACTCTCTTCCTCGATGACATCGACGACATGCCCTTGCCCGTTCAGGTCAAGCTGCTGCGCGTTTTGCAGGAGCGCAACTTCGAGCGCCTCGGTGGCGAGAAGACCGTCGAGATCGACATTCGCGTGATCGCCGCTACCAAGGCGCCCCTGCGCCAACTCGTTCGCGAGGGCAAGTTCCGGGAGGACCTCTTCTACCGCATTCACGTGGTCCCCGTAGACCTTCCGCCTCTGCGGGATCGCGGTGGGGACGTCTCGCTGCTCGCCCAGCACCTTGTCGAGAAGCACGGTGGGGAGCGCGAGTACAGCATGTCAGCAGCGACCCTTGCGGCCCTGGAGAAGTACCCTTGGCCCGGTAACGTGCGCGAGCTCGAGAACGCTGTGCAGCGCGCCATTGCCCTGGCCGGGAAGTCCAAGGAGCTCAAGCGTGAGCACATGCTGCCCCTCGACTCTCGTTGGCGCGGGGCAACGGAACCCACGGACGAAGTGCGCCCATTGCGCGAGGTCGTCAAGGCCGCCGAAGCCGTGCACCTCGAGCGCGCCCTCGAGTCCACAGGTGGCCACCGCACCCAGACCGCCGAATTGCTTGGTATCTCCCGCAAGGTCCTGTGGGAGAAGCTTCGCGAGCACGGCATTTCTACCGACGAAGAAGGCTAGCCAACTGTGACGTTTGCCCAGTCCATCGCCGCACTCATGCCGGGCCTGCCCGTTGTGGATCTTCCACCGGGCAGCGTTGTGATCGCGGACCTGCACCTCGACGGTGAGCTACCCGAGCATGGCCAGCTCTTTGAGAGCTTGCTTGAACAGTTGAAGGACGCGCCCGTACTCGTCATTCTGGGAGACCTCTTTGAATATTGGCTTGGGCCAAAGCAGGCCAAACTTCCCGGTGCGGCTCGCTTTTTAGCTGCGGTGCGCAACTTTCCTGGCCGGCTGGTCTTTGTTCCTGGCAATCGTGACGTGCTCTGTGGAATGGAGCTCGAGGCTAGCCTCGGCAATCCTATTTTCATGAACGGCTTCGTGGGGAATTTGGGCGGACAGCGCTGGCTCTTCCTGCATGGAGACGAGCTCTGCATTGCGGACATTGCCTACCTGCGCCTGCGACGGATACTGCGCTCGACGACCATGCGGTTTCTGATCCACAACCTACCTGGCTTTGTGACGCGCGCCTTGGCGAGGCGGCTGCGCAAGCACTCATCCCACACGGTGCAGTACAAGAAGACTGGTGGCGAGACCGGCCAGGACAAGAACTTCGCAAGTACTTTGACCGAGGCCGCCGGCTGTGATTACCTCGTCGTCGGCCATGCCCATTCGTTCCGCGAGACGGTCCTGGCG
>JBLHWM010000093.1:0-11202 GCA_047629095.1 Planctomycetota bacterium
CGAGCCAGGGCCTCGCGCAGATAGGGCTCCCCTCCCTCGGGATCACCGTGTCTAGCGAGGTGCCTTCCTAGGCTCAACGCGGTCACTCCAAGCAGCGGGCTATCGTCCGGGTAGAAGCCATTGACCTCGCTGTAGATCTCACGGATCGTCTCGCCCGCGTTGGCCGTCGACAGGTTGATCTGTACCACGTAGCGGGCTTCTAGCGTGGTAATGATTCGCCAGTGCGAAGGCGCGGCGCTTGCGCGCAGCATGGAGAGTGCCTCGCCGAGTAGTTCGTCCGCCTCAGCGTACTCACCCTGGTTCGTCAGCAAGTCCGCCAACTTGAGGCGCCCGTCGAGCCCCTCGAGCCCGGGCGAGCTTGTGGCATCCCCGAAAAGGGCCAGGGACTCGCGCAAGGACTGCTCGGCCAACTCGCTATCCCCCTGGGCGTGCAAGATGCTTCCAAGGCGAGCTAGAGTGACCGCGACATTCGGGTGCCCAACCCCCTCGTGTTCTCGCCAGACCTCAAGCGACTCGCGGCACAGATCAGCGGCCGCCTCGAAGTCACCTGCGTCGCGCAACCGGATGACCAGGGTGTCGAGTACGGTGGCGTAGGTCGCGCGGTCTGCGCCAAAGGTCTCGCGCACCATTACCAGCACCCTCTCCAGCTCTTCGCGGCCCTCGGCGCCGTCCCCACCGGTTGTGGCGAGTACATCCTGCAGAGCCTCGCTGATTCTTCCCGAGCGATCCGCCTCGGCGCGAGCGCTGACAAACCCCACACTCGTGCCAAAGAGCCCTAAGCCCACGACAATCACAAGGACGAGCGACGCAGCTACCGTCTTCTGGTTGCGATGGGCAAACTTGCTTAGGCGGTACCAAGCCCCCGGGGGCCCAGCCTCGACCGGTTGATTCTCTAGGTGTCGCGCAACGTCGGCCGCAAAGGCCGACGCGGTGTCGTAGCGGCGGGTGCGATCCTTCTCGAGTGCCTTCATCACGATCCAGTCGAGATCCCCTTGGAGCCGTCGCGACAGACTGCGCGAATCGCTGGAGCGGTGCTTGGCGACCGTGTCGCCGCCGACTCCGAGCTTGCTGATGCGAGTCGAGGGCGTTTGTGGTTCGTCCTCGCGAATCATGCGCGTCATCTCAGCGTAGGCCGCAGTGCGCAGGTCCCTCGGATTGGCTGGAGTAGAGCCAGTCAATAGTTGATAGAGCAGCACGCCAAGTGAGTAGATGTCGCTGCGCGTATCCACGTCCAGTCCGCTCATCTCGGCCTGCTCCGGGGACATGTACTCCGGCGTTCCAATCACCTGGTGGAACTCGGTGAAGAGCGTGCGCTCTGTAAGCTTTTGATTGGTCGCCTTCGCCACGCCGAAGTCGATAATCTTAGGTACTGGGATTCCGTCGTAAGACGTGATCAGCACATTGGTCGGCTTGAGGTCACGATGGATGATGCCCTTCTGGTGGGCGTGCTGCACCGCCCGACAAACGTCAACAAAGAGCCGCAGGCGAGCGCTAGTCTCCAGGGTGTGAGTATCACAGTATTCGTCGATCGGAACACCGCGCACGAGCTCCATGACGAAGTAGGGCCGGCCCGTTGCGGTGGCTCCGGCGTCCAGGACACGCGCAATGTTCGCATGATCCATCATCGCCAGCGCCTGGCGCTCGGCTTCAAACCGGGCGATAACCTGCTTGGTGTCCATCCCTAGCTTGATCACCTTCAATGCGACCTTGCGACGCACCGGCCGCTCCTGCTCGGCCATGTAGACGACCCCCATACCGCCCTCGCCAATCTCCTGGAGCAGCTTGTACGCGTCGATTGTGCTGCCCGGACCCTCCCGCTGGCTCGTGACCGCCGGCTCCCGGAGGAATTCGCCAGCCTTATCGTGGGCTACAAGCAATACGTCGACACGCGCCCGCAGCTCCGCATCCTCGCCACAGGCACCGTCTAGATAGGCTTTCCGCTCCGCACCCCGTGCTCGCTCGCAGGCTGCGTTGAAGATGGGCTCGACTTTGTTTTTGGACTCGTTTCGCATGGCAGCAGAATACGCTCTGCACTAGGACATGCGCCGAGGGCAATCGGCGAGCCTCAACGAATCCAACAAAACATGCAAAGAGGCTCGAGCCCAATGGCCTCGAGCCTCGCTTTACCCGCGTCTCGCTGTACCCGCGCCTAAGCGGGTCCCTCGCCATGGATCTCGTGATAAAGGAAGGCGCGAGCGTAGGCCCAATGGCGATCCGCCGTGGCGGGCGAGATCTCTAGAGTCTCCGCCACTTGATCCAGAGTCAGTCCCGCGAAGAAGCGCAAACGCACGAGCTCTGCTTTGGCCTCGTCCTCTCGGTCGAGCTTCTCCAGGGCCTCATCCAAAGCCAAGAGGTCGAGCGTTGCCAGCGGATCTTCGTGGGCCAAGTCCTCAAGCTCCACCCGCTCGCGATCGCCACCATGCTTGAGGCGCGCCTTCTTGCGGGCACGCTCGACGAGAATGCGGCGCATCGCCTCGGCGCAAGCACCAAAGAAGTACCGTCGACTCTTCCAATCCCGTGGGCCATCCCCCGCCAGCCGCATCCAAGCCTCGTGAACCAATGCCGTGGGCTGTAGGGTGTGACCTGCTGGCTCGCGCATCAACTTCGCCGCCGCAAGACTGCGCAACTCGGCATAGACAACGTCGAGCAGCTGCTCTGCGGCGTGCTCGTCGCCGACGGCGAGTTGCTCCAGGAAGTGGGTGATATCAGTCATGGAAGTGGGATCTTACTCCTGAACTCCTACACGCATTCTGAAAACTAGGACCAAGTGATTCGCCCAGACCATTTCCACCGTGAGATGGTCTTTATCGACGCAGAGAACAACTTTATCGACCACAAGCAACCCATAGGTGAGAAGGACGCTACACTCCAATCTTACGTTTCCCAAACAGAGCTGGCGTGATCTGGAGCCTTCGTAAACTACGCGGGATATCTCTCGTGTAGAGTGCCCTTCCGACCGCCGCGCCAAGGCACCCTTCCATTGGAACTGATCCAAACGAGAAGATGTGCCCATGGACCTCCCCTCTTTCATCGACCATGGAGAGATAGGACCAACACACGAGTGAACTAGCCATGATGAATCACCTGCTCACTTTTGCCTTCCTGCTGCTTGCCGCGGCTCCCTCCGAGGCCCAGGTCCCGGAAGCTCAAGGTCCCTATCCTGTTGGCTGGAAAGACGTGAGCTTCTCCCATCCGCTCTCGGCCAACTCGACGGTGCAGGCGCGACTCTATTATCCCGCCCAGGCGGCCGGTCAGAACACTTTGGCCGATCCCACCTCGGGCCCGTTTCCTCTGGTCGGATTTCTTCACGGGTACTTTGCTTTTGCGGACTACTATGACGATGTCTGCACCCAGCTCGCGAGCCATGGCTTTTTCGTTGCTTCCGTAGCCACGGAGTCGGGGTTCTTCATGAGCGTGCCCAATGAGGCGAAGGATGCAAGGGCGATGCTGCACTGGACCGAGAGCCAAGCGCAGCCGGGCGGCTCCTTCCCGGGCATGGTGGAGATCGGAGGCGACTGGTCCACCATCGGGCACTCCAACGGCGGGGCCGCAAGCTTTTATCTCTCCTCGGCAGAGCCGCGCGTAAAACGACTTGTGCTCTTCGAGCCCAACTGGCTGAACCCTCCCGGAGTAAACACCTTCGACGGCGCAGTCATGGTCGTGGGCTCCAGCGAGGACTTCATCGCCCCCGCAGCCCTCAATGCCGCGAGGTACTTCAATCAGCTCACTTCGAGTCCGCGCGCCTTCTACGTGACGATCCAAGGTTCGGGCCACAACGGCTCCCTCGACTTCCCCATCGAATCCACGACCCTTCCCCACGCAGTCGCCAACTCGCTGCACCAACGTCTCGCCACCGGCTTCCTGCGGGCCGAGGTCAAGGGCGAGACCCAGCACTTCCCCCACATGCTTGGCACCCTCGCCCAGGGGCAGTCCTTGCTGCCAATCTCGCGGGCGTCGAACCCAGTGCACTGGTCCACGAGCAGCTCCTCGACCTTCAACTTCGGCATCGCCGGGCGCGGCGACGATAGCATTGCCGCCCTTGCGGTGGGGCCACTCGGAGCGAGCGTACCCACCGCATTCGGCCTGCTTCAAGTCAACATGGCTGCCGCCTGGTCACACATCGTGCCCATGCCGAGCAACGGTATCGTCGACCTATCCCTGCCCTACACTCCAGCCCTTGTGGGGCTCTCTGTATTCAGCCAAGGCTTGCGCCTAGCCACCAACGGCACTGGCGTCCTTACGGCTCCCGAGACCCACACACTGCTCTAGACTTACGGCCAAAGCCCCGCCGCAAAGGCCTAGTGCACGGAGAACGTCCTAGGAGCCGGGAGGAAAGCCGGCGCATCCAGAGTGAGCCTTGCTTGGCTAGCCTCGTGCCATGAGCGCACCATTTCGTGGGCTGGCTCGCGGTCTTGATTGCTGGATTTGACTGCTCTAGTTGCGTGGTTAGCCGGATCCCACAAAGCTTGAGTGCCCCCATCCCCCTGGATGGGAAGGTCGAACAGCGGGGGCTCTGGCCCTTGAACTAGGCACCCGGTTGAAACGAAGCGCTTGCGAATACTGCTGGGGAAGCAGCCTTCCTGGCCGCTGAGCACGGCTCGGTCTCGGCCAACGCTGCCGGGTCAAAGCGGGGATGCCGAGTTGGCCCTTTTCGAGCTGGCGGCTGGGCTTGCCCTGCATGTAGACCTGCCCATCACAACCCTGTCCTTCGTCAACCTTCCCACGACCGGTCAACTCACTGCTGTTCTAGCCGTGCCTCACCTATCGGGTTATCGGGTTTATGTTGGCCAGACCGTCTTCATCGCTCAGAATGGTGCCCTCTTCGAGACCGAACCACGCACCGTGCTCGTGACTCCATGAAATCAACCTGAACCGGTCTTGCCTCCCTCTATGCCTAACGAATCCGCTCCCTTTGACCTCATCATTGTCGGAGGTGGTATCGCTGGCTCTGCGGCTGCCCTGCGCGCTGCCCAGTACCAACTGAAGGCGCTGTGGATCCGCGGGAATCGTGTCGATGCCAACCGCTCAAGAGGCCAGTGGGTGGTCGATGTGGACAACATGATTGGCACCCACGACGGCATCATTCGCAAGAAGGTCGGGAAGCTCTTCAAGCGCGGGGACGAATTCGAGGCGGCGCGAGAGAAGCTCGCCGAGACACCCCATATGCCGATCTCCACGCGTGACATCATCGGCAACGTGGTCGACCGGATCGAGGCGGACTACGGTCAGTTCATCACTATGGTCAAGGAGACCTGCTCGGATGCTCGCGCACTGGATTCTGGTGAGTTGGAGCTCGTGGTCACCGATAAAGAGGGCATCGAGCAGACCCATCGCTCCGCGCATGTGGTTTTGGCGACCGGTGCCATGGATCGCCAGCCGCTGGTGCTGAAGGACACACCGAAGGGTGTGGTGGACAACATCAAGTGGATCTACCCCGCGGCCAATCGCGAGCAGGTCCTCTACTGCATTCGCTGCGAGGGACACCTAACTAGGCAGACCCGTACAGCTATCATTGGTAGCTCCGAGTCCGCCGCCCAGCTGGCCATGATGTTGCACGAGCGCTACGGCTCCACATGTGCCGTGCTCACCAATGGCGAGCAGCCCGCATGGAAGCAGCGCACACACGAGCTGCTCCAGGCTTATGGCATCCCGATTTACAGCAGCCGTATCGTGCACTTGGATTCGAGGCGCGATGGGTTGCATCAGATCCAGCTTGAGGACGAGACCGCGATTGACATGAGATTTGCCATGATCTCCATGGGACTCTATCGCGTCTACAATGACCTCGCCGTTGCCCTAGGCGCGGCGCTTGGGAATGAGGGTGCCCCGACCGAAGAGCGCCACGTACTCATCGACAGCAAGGGCGCCACCTCAGTCCCCGGCCTCTTTGCCATTGGCGACATGACCACGCGCGCGGACGAGCCGGTGATGAAGCAGATCTACACGTGCCAAGAATACGCAGTACGCGCCATTGATACGATCGATCGCGCTCGCCGCGAGGTCATGCGGTCCGCAGCGCTGTTGCGCCATTCCGCGCAATAGGGTCTAAGTTTGGGGGTTAAGCGCCCCTTGGGCCAAGCGCCGGGCCTGGTCATCAAAGGGGGTACTGACCTCTTGTCCGATGGCCAAGAAGGCGACGGTCAAGCTGCGCACGGTGAGCCCGGCACTCTCGAGCGCTAGCCCGTAAAGGGCGAGCTGGGTTTGGTGGTGAGCCGCACGATCGATGAGCTCCTTGGGACCAATGCGGTCCGTCTTGAAGTCGACCACTTCCACGGAGCCATCGTCGAGCTGGATCAGCCGGTCGATGAAGCCGCGCACCACAACGGAGCAGCCCTGGTCGTCGACGGTTGTCCACTGCACCGGCGGCTCGTGGAAGACTCGGTCGGCTTCCTTCGCCCGCAGAGACGATGGCAGGACGCCCTCGCGCTGGACACACTCCGCCACGAAGGCCGCAGCGCTCTCGTCGAGCTTGTGCTTCAGGCAATGGGCAAGGCTGGCCTTGTAATCAAAACCAAGCTCGATGCACTTGTGCGCAAGCACGCCCATCTGGCGCGCCGCTTCAGGGGTGGTCGCCTGGTCTTGGGATTGGTTCAGACTGGCACCGAAGGCGTCGCCCAACGAGCTGGGTGCAAGGCTGCGAGCCCCCTTGGCCATGCGTCCCTGGAGGCGCAGGGAGCGCTCGTCAGCAGAGCACGCGACGGCCAGGCCCTGGCGCAGGTTTCCCAGGGCCTCGTCTGGTGGAGTCGAGGCATCGGTCGCGGCTGCGGGTGTGCTCAAGGCTGTGATACCAACGGGCAGGTCACCGTCTTCGAAGCCCTCGAGTTGGGACTGCAAGTACTTGCCCATGGACTGGCTAAGCGCCACGGTCAGGTTCGACTTCACGCCGTGCTTCTTGGTCTCTTGGTGGCTGCCGAACAGGGGCAGCAGCAGGTAGTTCTCGGCACGCGTGAGCGCAACGTAGAAGAGCCGCAGGGCCTCGGCGGCGGCGCGCGTCTTGTCCCACTTGGACTTGTCTTCGAAGCGCGGGTGCTGGAAGTCCTTCGAGAGGCGCCAGACCAGGCCCTCATCGTCCCACCAAGGATCCGCGTGCTTGTTCGAAGGCATGCGGCCTGGCTGGGCCAGGATCACGAGCCCGAACTCCAGGCCCTTCGACGCATGGGCCGTCATCAGACGAACCGCACCTTGGGACGCGAGCCGCGCGCCGGCCTCCTTGGATTCGCGCTGGGCCAGGTTCTCGGCCAGTCGAAGCGCACTGGCCAGGGACATGCCGCCGGCCGCCAGGCGACCGTGTAGGAAGCTCTCGAGCATGCGCAGGTTCATCGGACCTTGGATGCCACTGGTGCGCAGGCGCAGCAGCGCGATGTGATCCCCGTCGCGCAGCACCTCGGTGATCAGCTGCTCGGGCTCGACCTCCCGGGAGCGCTGCACCAGGTTGCCCAGTACAGACAGCGCTTCGTTGACCCGGCCGTGGCCTAGGCCACGATTGCCGTCCACGGGATTCCAGGTGCCGCCGCCGAGCTTGTGCTCGGCGAGCTCGTCGTCGTTGATTCCAAACCAAACCGAACGCAGGCTACCCACCACGGCCGTCTCGCGGCCGGGTTGCGTGACCGCGGTCAACAGAGTCAAGGCGCACAGGACCTCTTCTTGTTCGAAGAGGTTGCCACCGCCTTCGAGCACAAAGGGGATGCCCTCGCGCGCAAGTGCCGGAGCGTAGACGGCCAGGGTTTTGCGCGTGCGCGCAATGATCGCGGTGTCGCCAAAGCCGATCGCCTTACCGTCGGGGCCTAGGGCCGTTGGGCCCGAGCCAAACTTAGATTTCAGGTAGCGCGCGACAGAGCGCGCCTCAAGCTCAAGGGTCGGCCCCGAGCCAGGTACGCGCTCGTGGTCCTCAGGGGTCAATACCAGTACAGGGTTGTCGCAACCCTCGCCAACTTTCCAGGGCAGCAGGTCGATGTAGTCCGCCTGGTAGCCACCTTCGGGCGGCGCTTCCATCAGGCCTGAGTCCGAGCGAAAGAGCGCATTGACCCAATCGACCAGGGCACCGTCCGTGCGGAAGTTGGTCGAGATCTGCAGCATGGCGTCGGGGTCGGCAGCGCACACCAACTCGCAGCAGGTCTTGTAGGTCTCCACGTCCGCGCCGCGGAAGCGATAGATCGACTGCTTCGGGTCCCCCACCAAGACCAGCCGGCCGGGAGCCGGCACGACCTGCTGCCAGTCCTGCTGCCCGGCACTCTCGGGAGCGCCACTTAGGAAGAAAACCAAGCTGGCTTGGATCGGGCTCGTGTCCTGAAACTCGTCCACAAACAAAGTGGCGAAACGCCTGATTAGGGCCTTGCGAACGACCGCATTCCCGCGAACGAGATCTTCGGCCAGCTGCAGCAGGTCATCGAAATCGAGAACTGCGAGGCGCGCTTTCTCGTCCTTAAAGTGCTGGCGGAACTCCAGTAAAGATGGCTCGATACCCGCGACTAGATCCGCGCCGATTTGGCCGCGCAACTCCAGCACCATGGCCTTGTGGTGGTTCAGGCGATCACGGTAATCCGCGGTCTCGCCGTCCCCCACAGCATCCTTCCACTTCTTCGGCGACAGACTGCCGCCCTTGGGAGCACCAGTCTCCCAGACGGGCTGCATGAGCTCTAGTTCGAAAGCATCCCAGTCGGCTTCCGTGGCGCTGCCTTCCAACAGCGCGGCATGCTGGGTCACAAGAGCGGTCTGCGCCTCGTAGCTGTTCGCCAGGGGGTCCCTTGGGAAGTCTACGCCCGCGTCCACTAGGGACTGGAAGTAGCGGGCCTCGGCCGCCATGTCGAGCAGGAAGCGCCCGATGAGGCCGCGCAGGGTCTGGTCCTTGTCGTCGCTGCCCTTGGCATCCACCCCTGGGTTTTGGTCTGGGCCTTGGGCACTAGCGCTCGGAACCTCTAGCTCCAAGATCGAGCGCGCGTGGCCCTCGACCGCTTCGAGGCTGACCCCAAAGGAGAGCACGCGCCGCACTTCCCGCCGGCTGCCGATCTCCTCGAACCATGTCTCGAAGACCTCTTCAATCAAGGCCTTGGCGCCCACGGGTTCTAGGGTCTCGAAGCTCGGGTCCAGGCCGGCTTCCAACGCGTACTCCCGCAGGATACGTGAGCAGAATCCGTGGATGGTTGTGATCGAGGCCCGGGGTAGGTCCGCGAGGGCGGCTACGAGCAGCTGCTCGGTTGCGCTGTCGCCTGCCTCACGAGCGGACGCCAAGACCTCGGTCATGCGATCGCGCACACGTGACGCGAGCTCGCCGGCGGCCAGCTCGGTGAAGGTGATCGCGACAATGCGCTCGATCGGAATCGGCGCCGCCAAGATGGGCAGGCCGCTGCTTGGATAGGTTTCCCCGCGCTCGCCAATGTCGCGCCCCATGACCAGGCATAGGATGCGCTCCACGACCAGGGTCGTCTTGCCCGTGCCCGCGCCCGCCTCGACTACGGCATTGCGGTCGAGCACCGTGCGAAAGCGCGTGCGCATGGCCTGGTCCGAGGGAATCCGGGACTCGGTTTGCACCGGCTGAGCTGCAGTGTCCATTACAGTGCCTCCGCGGTCTCGAGGGCGTCCGCTAGAGCTGTGCCCACGGGGTCATCCGGGGCGGACCCGATCACGTGATCGCGCCAGGGACCACAGGCCTCTTTCATGGAGCAGAAGGTGCAGCCCTGGAGGTCCGGCTTGCCCTTGCTACGGGGCAAGGGAGCGAAGTGGCCGGACTCCATACCGTGGACCAAGGCTGCCACTTGGGCGCCCGCGGTTGCGTTGTTCTCTTGGGGACCCTTGGCGCGAGGGGCGCGGTAGGCGCCGCTGCCCGACCACTTGGTCTGGGAGCCGGTCAGCACGAAATCATAGACGCCCTCGGAGGCTGCGGCGGCGAACTTCGACGCGGCGGCTTGGCCATAGAGGAAGAGCTGCAGGCTCTTGCCGAAGTCCGTACCGTCATCCCGGTAAGCGCTGCCGGAGCCGGACTTGTAGTCGACGATACGCACACTCTTCGTGCCACCTTCGCTGGTGAGCAGGTCCACGCGGTCGACGCGGCCCCGGAACCAGAGCGGCGCTCCATCGTCTCCGAGCTCGAACCCGTGGCCATCGAAGTCCCACTCGAAATCCTCGGGGATCCAGGGCTTGCCACCCTCCCCCGTGCCATGGGTTATCTCCGCACGCAGCCAGCGACCGAGCAAGCCGTTGTAGCGCTGGCGCTCGGCCTCCCACAGGGCGTGTTGGCTCTTCGGGGCACTGCGTAATACGCGCTCGATCACCTCGGCAACGCAGCTCTCGAGCAGGCTACCGTGGGATTCAGCGTCTTCTGGCTTCCAGGGCAGGAGTCCGGCTTGCTTCGACTTGACGCCAAAAATCTCCAAGATCTCGTGCACGCGCTGGCCGCGCTCGGAGGCGGCAATCCCCCTACGATCCTCTGGTGTCTCGTGTTCGCGGATGCCCAAGACCGAGCTCAGGAAGCTGCGCATTCCGCACTGGGCAAAGGTCTCGAGGCGCGACACGCTGAGGGGCGGCGCGCCTTCCTCGACACTCGGCTTACCACCTCGAAAGAGCCCGGCTGCCCCAAGCGGGACCAACACCTTGGCGCCGAGACGGCCGTCGTAATTCGTCACACCGGGTGTTGCCGCCCGGGCCTGCTCCATGGCGAGCTTCTGCTCCATGGCGGGGCGTGCCTGGCCCAGCTCCGCGTGCAGATCCGCGGCGGAGAAATGCGCACCAAGCGCCGCGTCCATGGCCCGTAGGCTGGCGGTCTCGGGATCCGGGGCATCGATGAGGTCCCCATGCCAGGCCGTCTGAAGCTCGAGCAGCCGCACGCCACCAGCGCCATTCGCCACGTCTTCGCAGCTGGGCTCTGGGCACTGGCCGAGCACGCCCAGGCTGTTCATGAGAAAGCGACTCGGCGTCTCACCGCGACTCGATTCCAAGCCGGCGAAGGTGGTGACCAGCAGCAGCTTCTCCGTGGGCATGTCCAACAGCTCGCCAAACAGGGCGCGCTCTTCGGGCAGCTCGTCTAGCTGAAGTGTCGGAGCGACCTGCACAAGTTGCTCGCGATCCGAGTTCGGCAACAGAGGCTGGGGGACGGGCGGGCGCGGGAAGCAGGACTCGATGCCGTTCAACAGGATCGCGATCTTGGGCCGAGCGCCGCGCATCTTCGCCAGGGGAGCGAGGCGCACGCCTTCGGTTGCAACGTCGGCT
>JBLHWM010000094.1:0-11123 GCA_047629095.1 Planctomycetota bacterium
GCGGTGAAGAACTGCTCTAGCGCGGCGGCCTGTGGGGAGAGCTCCTGCTGCCCCCTTCGCTTTCCCTTCTTACCTGCCATCGTTCGCTACTGCTCGCCAACCGGCGCCATACTGGCGGCCTCTAGGGCTGCGTAGTGATCGCCCAGTTCGAGTTCAAGCTGGCGGCACCAGCTATCGAACATGCGGCCACGGGGCGGGAAGCTGCCGATGTCTCGGCCCAACAGGCGACTGAGCTCGCGACGGGAGCGCTCCACAAGGAAGGACTCTGCCCCTGTTTCGCCGCGCACAATCGTCAACAGCCCGAGACCACCCCTGAGGGTGCCCTCGCCACCGAGGCTCTCCGGCGAGCCGTGCATCGAGAGTTCGGCCGCGGCAAGGGCGCCACAGAACCAACCGAAGGGATCGGTTCCCCCGACGCGGTCCCACCAGGCCCACCAAGCGTCCGAGGGGTCCGGCTCGCCCGAGTAGTCCACACAGGTCAGAACAGCCAGCTCGGTGATGAGCTTGGTGTCCTTGGGGTTGTCCGTGAGCATCGTGATCAAGATCGTGGTGACGTCCAGCACATTCTGGTCCGAGAGCAAGAGCGCGGCCTCGCGGCTCGACTGATTGGTCTTCGAGCGAGCGAGTCCCAGCATGTCATTCCAGGCCGGCTCGCCAATGCTGCGCAGCCCGCGCTTGGCCGGCTCGAAGAGCGGGCTCGTTGGCCCGGACGAGAACATCGACGCGAGCAGGGTCGCACTGGAGGGATGAGCCAAGGTCGCAAGGGATTCCACAGCGGCAACCCGCAGTCCGGCGTCCTGTTCTAGGACCGCCTGGCGGAGAACTGCTTGGGCATCGGCACCCGGCATGTTGGCCAGGCCGCGCAGGGCGGCGATGCGAACCATGCGGTCGCCCACCCGGGCGCGCAGAAGGATCTCCTCTTTGAACTCGGTCATGCCCGCCGCACAGACCGCGAGTACGGCCGATGCCTCCACGGCCTTGTCAGGGTCCGCAACGAGGGCCCGCAACAGCGCGATTGACTTGGGGTCATTATGGTTGGCCAAGACGGCCGCGGCAACCGTGCGGATTCCGGCACGGGGGTCTTCGGCCGCAGTCCAAAGGAAACCCATGCTCGATGCCTGCAGCACCATGGACAGGGGCTCGAGTCGCATCACGTCGGAACCCACGACGAGCACATCGAGCACTTCACCGGCGAGATCGGTCGAGAGCTTCATGGGCTCCCCATCGACGACAGCTCCCGAGCGCCCCGAGCGAATCGTCAAGCTCAAGATACCGCGCGCGCGCTCGCCGAAAAAAGCCTCGTCCCGCAGCAGTCCAACGAGCAAGGCAAAGTCCTGCTCACTCGGCACCCCGGGCTTGTTGTAGATCGAAACAGCCTGGCTAATCACCGGGTCACGCTGTTCGACATCCAGCAAAGTCGCGTGGTCGAGGATCAGGTTGACCAGCCTGCGGTCGCGCTCGAGTTCGGTACTCTCGCCGCTCCAGAAGCTGGCCTCAGACTGGAAGAATGCCTTGCGGCCCTCCGGGCTTAGACCGAACTGGACCCCGGGGTAGAGCTGCCAAACCGACTGCTCCCGGAACTGCGCGAGGCTATCCATGACCGGCGCAAACCAAGAGACATCGGCACCTGTTCCAAAGCGGAAGAGCTTGGACTGCCCACCGATGCGGACCTCGAATTCGTCCTCGACTCCGTTCGAGGTTCCGACGAGTCCGGGCAGGCGCTCGGCACCAAACACATTCGCCGCGAGCAAAGCCTTCATCAAATCGGCGCTCTTGTCCGGCACAAGGCGCAGGGTGCCGCCGGCGTAGGGCATGCTGTCGTTCTCGGCTAGGCTTCCCAGCAGGCGAAAACTGTCGCCTAGGCGGGGTGAATACCAGCGCACTTCAAGCGCTTCGTGCTGTGTGATCTCGACGCCCATGACAGCGCGCAGGGCCTTGAAGTCCCGGGCGTGGTTGAGCCACCACTCCTGCCAAGCTGCGTTATCCGTGCCGAAGTACTTGCCCGTAATCTGGCTGAGGCGGCGGAAGGCAAGCGGGCGTATGGACGCGTATTCTGGGAAATAGACGCCTCCGGAGAGACTTGAGACCAAGGTGTGCGGCACCTCTAGATTCATGTAATCGCGACGTTCAGCGGAGCGGAAGCCGATTCCCGCCAAGGCCGCCGCCGCGGTTGTAGACACAAAGGGAGACCCCGAGCGCATGTGCACGACTAGGCTCGTGTCCTCGCTCTCGGGAAGCAGAGCGAGGCCCAAGCGGCTCTCGGCCTTGAGCACGGCTAACAGCGCTTGGGCACCAGCCTTGTCCTCGTAGCCTTTCAACTGAGCTTGCTCCAAGAGCGCGGGTAAGTTGGCGTCATCCTGCCCGGTGAGACGCATGGCAACCGCTTCACCCGCAGCCGATGCCACCGTGGAGACCGGGTCGCTGAGTAGACTCAAGAGGGTCGTGTCGGCACCGTCGCCTTGCCTCAGGCTGAGGAGCTCGACAGACAAGTTGCGCGTGTCCGAGCGGCTTGAATTCGCCAGCTTGATGAGAGTTGCAAGGGGTGCCTCATCCGCACGTAGCCGGTATTGCTTCCCTGCGACCTTGCGTAGCACGCTGCGCTTGTGCTCGAGCAGTTCCAGCAGCAAGGCGTTGCCCTCCTCGATCGTATGGGACGCAACCTCAAGCTCAAGCAGCGGGCCCAGAGTCTTCGAGGGTAGCTTCGTGTCCAACAATGGGCGCACGAGCTTGCGGTCCTCGGGGGAACTCGACATGAGTAGGCAGCGCGCCGACGCCAACACCACGCCATGCTCCCTCTCGCCTAGGCCGAGCCTAGCAGCAGAGAATCCATCGACGCCCATGTTCGCCAGGCTCATGGCCGCGTCCTCGATGATGCGGCCCGAGGGCTTCTTGAGTCCGCGCAGGTAACTGAAGATAGCGCCGGTCGGACCAGCCTCTAGCAGTGAGCCGGGCAGTGTGCCGGACTCGGTGCTTGGTGCTGCACCAGGTATCGCCTTCGGAGCGGGCGCGTCCAAGCCGCCCGGCGCCTCGTCCCCCGCAGGCCGAGGGCGCACATCGCCACGGGGCTTGGCGGGCAGCTCAACTCCGGGATCCGGCTTGGCCTTTGGTCCCTTGTCGGGTAAGTCGAGCTGTGCGGCAGCCGGAAGCGCGGCCAGGGCGAAGGCGAGAGGGAAGAGCAGTTTTTTCATGGCGGAAGAGGATGTTGGGCCTGTTCGTGAATACCCCAAACAGGCACTCAGGATACCGCTCGAAGCCGATCTCATGCGTCGAATCAAGTGATCTCTACAGTCGAAGCTCCCCAAAATCTTCAGATCTCGCCTAAGGCTCAAGATCCACCTCCCCGCTACCGATCAACTCCATTGTGATTCACCACTAGAATCTTCCATCTAGCCTCCGACGCGCCCCCCCCGCAATGAGCAGTAATCCGACCACTCTCACCCTCCCCGCCTCCATCCTACAAGCCGACTCGCTACCGAGTTTGCCAGCTGTCGCCCTCGAGGTTCTCCGACTAACGGCGGAAGAGAGGACGACCCTCGACGACCTCGCCGAGGCCATCTCCAAGGATCCGGCCCTCTCCGCCAAGCTGCTCAAGCTCTCCAACTCGTCGCTCTTCAGCATGAGTCACGAGGTCACGACCTTGCAAAAGGCGACCATGGTCTTGGGAATGAAGTCCGTCATGTTGATGGCGCTCTCGTTCTCCCTTGCAGAGGCGGTGCCGAAGGACGCCAAAGGCGGCTCCTTCGACTACGCGGACTACTGGCACCGGAGTATCGTTGGCGCTGTTGCAGGACGTGCCCTCGCCACCTACGCCGGCGTTCCGGAGCTTGCTGACGAGGCTTTCCTCTGTGGCCTGCTCGCCAACTTTGGCGGTCTGGTCATGTCCGAGTGCTTGCCAGTGGACTACGCAAAGGTGCTCGAAGTAACGGGCGGCAACTGGCCGACAACAGAACTGGAGGAGCAACTCATGGGCTTCAACCAATCCGATGTTGTCATGGCGCTACTTGAGTCCTGGAACATCCCGCCACTGCTAGCCAAGGCCGTCGGCTACATGCAGAGGCCCCAGAAACTGCCCCGTGGCCTCGACTCGGAGACCCGCGAACTCACCGCGATCATGACCCTGACTGCGCTAACCACTCGGGTCATGTGTGATCGCGACAAGGGGCGCCACCTGCGCCTCCTGCAGAAGTGGGGAGGCGCAAAATACTCTATGAACCGCGAGGTCATTAACGAGTTCTTGCACGGCCTCGAGTCCGGTGTCTCCGAGACTGCCGACATGCTGCAAATCAAACTGCCGGACACCGACCACGACGAGGTCATCCGGAATGCCCGGGAGAACCTCCTCGCCATTAGCCTTGGCCAAGCTGTCGACCTGCGCGTCACCCTGGAGTCGGAGAAGACCCTTCAAGCTGCCAACGTAAAACTCGAGCACAAGGCGACCACGGACTCTCTCTCCGGACTTCCGAACAGGGCTGCCCTGGACGCAAAGATAGCCACCGAGATCCATTCCAGGCTGAACCGCAAGAAGCCCCTTCTACTCGGCGTGATCATGATCGACATCGATCACTTCAAAGCCTTCAATGACACCAAGGGACATGCCGCGGGCGATGTCGTGATCAAGGGCGTTGGAGCCGCGATCACCGAAGCGCTACGACCCGAGGACTTCGGAGCCCGCTACGGCGGCGAGGAGTTCACCGTGGTCATGCCGCTCACGACCCGCGAAGGCATCGCTACCGTGGCTGAGCGCGTCCGCGCACGGGTTGAAGCCCTCGAGTGCGTCCACGAGGGCGAGACCTTGAAGGTGACCATTAGCCTAGGCTGCGCGACCCTGGAGGTAGCTCAATCCAAACTCGACAGCGTTCGCTTGGTCCAGTCCGCTGACAAGAAACTCTACGAAGCCAAGGAAGCCGGCCGCAATCAGGTCGTCCTTTAGGGGTTGAGGATTGGCCGCAAGATGGCGTTGCGGAACTCGATCACAGCACCTTCGGATTGCAGCGCGATGGCGCCCGGTATGCGGGCCGCCCATCGCGCTGTGTTTTGTAGCTCGCCGTTCACCTCAAGCGTGACTTCGGCGCCGTGCACGCGAATGCGGTAGTGGTTCCACTCGCCCAAGGGACGCTCGTTGGAGGGCTGCAACTTGACCGTGTGCCTGCCGGATGTGCGGGCCGCGTCGACCACTAAGGGGAACTGATCGATGTTCCAGATATCGCCGGCGCTCCCCGACTGCAGCTGGGCTTCGATGCTCTTTGGCCAGACCTTGTGGGGCTCTTGCACGCGCAGTAGCACGCCGGAGTTCCCCGGTCCAGTGGCCGGGTCACCGCGCCAGTCGAGCTCAATCTCGAAGTCCGTGTACTGCTGCTCGGTGTAGATGTAACCAATGGGCTGCCCTTCGCAGCGCAGCACCTCGTCCTTGAAACTCCAGACCTTGCTCGGATCTGACCCAGCCGGCAGGTGAACTTTCCAGCCCTCTAAATCCGTGCCGTTGAAGAGCTTCACCGCGTCCCCAAAGACCGGTGCTGCCTCCTTCGGCGCAGCGAGGAACGAGACCAAGTCCGCCAGGTCCTGTGCGCTCAATCCCATGGTGTCCGCCGGCGGCATGGCAGAAGTATCCTGGTGAATCCGCGTCTCGACCTCGGTTGCATCAAAGACCTGGCGCGCACCGGTAGAGTCCCGCAACACAATGCGATCGCCATCCGCGAGGATCGCGCCGGTCAAGTGGCGCCCGTCTTTCATCGTGAACACCCAGGAGTCATAGCCGAAGGCGATCGAGGCGCTGGGCGCGACGAGGGCATCCATGAGTCCGCGCCGACCGAACTTGTCGCCAATCACTGAGAGCTCTGGACCGATGCTGCCGCCGAGCCCCTCGTACGCGTGGCATGCGAAGCAGGCGGCGCGTCCCCGGTAGAGCTCTTGGCCTCGGAACTTGTCGCCAGTGATTGCGGCCAGCTCGTCCAGGGGCGGAAAGGTCGCGGCGTCCGCCGGTGGCGCGTACACCTCGGAGGCGAGGGCGCGCACGGCTAGGTCACTATGCTTGCGCAGCAGGGGGCCGACGAAGTCCGAGATGGCATCCGGCAAACGCCCGGCCTTGGCACTCTGAAGCAGGAAGAGCGCGCCCTCAGTGCCCTCCAGGAGCTCCAATACGGCGGCCTCGTCACCGGCTAAGGCGGCATCACGGCGCGCGGCGATGGCGACAGCATCGCGGCCGCTTTCCGTAAAGACCTGGAACTGCAGAGAAGTGGCGTCGCCCTGGGACGTGCCGTCGTTGTCGGCGGCGCAGAGCCCGACCAGGCGTGTGGCACCGGCCGGAACCGCAATGGCGATGCGCGAGGGCGCGTGGGTCCCGATTCCATTCCTGTAGATCGTATCCCCCACATTCAAGGTCCCGCCGCTGCAGTCCTGGTCCCTCTTCACCGAGCCCCAGCCGGACTCCGCAAGGATCCAAGGTTGGCCCGTCACCGGCAGCTCCCCATCCTCGGTCACAAAGCGCAGGTCGAGCCAGTTGGCCCAGTCGCAGGTATTGCCATTGCCAGCATCATCCACCACGAGCCAGACCACCTCGGCGCTCGCCACGTCCAGATCAATCTGCGTGAGACTCGAGTCGCGAATCACATCGGATTCAAGGGCCAACTCGGCCTTGTCAAAGTCGCCTGCCAAGGAGCTTCCGAGGTCGAAATCCCGCCAGTCATTCTCGCGCCGGTGGCGCACCCAATAGCTAGCGACGTCGCGCAGGTCCTCGGGGCCACTGAGGGCAAGCACGAGCATCGACTCGGCTGCCTTCTGACTCGTCATGAATGCGATCGCATCCGTGGCCATTTGGCGTTGCTGCTGTTTGTGACGACCATCGTTTGCGAAGGCCACAAGCCACGGCAGGGCCTGCTCGGGATGCAGGCGCCAGACCAGGGGGAGGATGGTTGCCGGCGGCAGGTCATAGATGAGCAGCTCGGCGAAGAGTTCGGACTCGCGGCCCTCGGCTCCAAGGCCGAGAGACTCAAGATAGACGCGATCGTCGAGGGGACCGGCGAGGGCGAAGGTGAGCCAGAGCGACTTGGCCTGGTCGGCCTGGTCTGCGGGAGCCATGCGCAAGGACGCGGCGACACGTGCCCGCGCAAAGGGCGACGGATCGTGTCCAAAGGCCTGGGCGGCTTCGATGTCAAAGCCGTGTGCCCGGGTCCAAGCGCGATAGGCAGCGATGCGGCAGCGCTCACTGAGTTCGCTATGGATAAAGAACATCTTGAAACGCTGCTTGGTCCCGGGAGCCTTGGCAAGGTCCCACATGGCGAGGGCTACCCCAGCATCAAGGACCTTCCTAGATGCCGGGCTACCCTTAACTTGAGCGTCCCGCTCGGCGTCACTTTTGGGCGAAGCGTGGATGCGCAGGATGCGCCCGTAGGCTTCCGAGTCACCGGCTTGGTGGCCGCCGACGCCGGGATCAAACCAGTCGGCGATGAAGATCGAGCCGTCCGGGGCAACGGCCACATCGCTCGGCCGGAACCAGTGGCCCCGATCTCCCGTGACGTCGTAGGCGGGCTCGATCAACACGCCAGCCTCCAGATCGAGGGCCGCGCCAACCACCTTCGGCTCATGGGTAAACACGAGCGAGCGCCCCGCGTCCGCGTCGAGCACCGTGCCAAAGAGCTCGGGGAAGAGCCTGCCTTCGTAGACCGCAACTCCCGTGGGGCCACCACCGCCATTGACCGTACCCAAGGGCATCACGCCGGGATCCTCCTGGTGCCAGTGTGCGCTTAGGGTCTCCTGGTCAGGGCGCTTGTCGGCACCCCAAAAGCGCGAGCCGTCCGCGCTGAAGTAGCCGTAGTTGCCGCCCTCGACAATCGCCACCGTGCGGCAGCTTTGGTTGCCATCGTCGTCGTTGTCCGACACGAACACATCCCCGTAGCTGTCGACCGCAGCCTCATAGTTGTTGCGGAAGTTGTGGGCTATGATCTCCAGGCCACTGCCGTCGGGGTGCATGCGGCCAACTAGACCACCGGTATAAACGCGCCCATCATCGGAGACGAGTCCCGGCCGGTTGTCCGCAGTGAACTCCCCCCCACCGCGATAGCTCGAGCCACTGCGCAGGGTCACGCCGTCTGTTCCCGTGACAATGTGCGGCCCCGCGTTCCCCACGGCAAACATGAGGTCGCCATCGGGCAGCTCCACAACTGAGTGCAGTCCATGATCGTGATCGGGCCCGCCAAAGCCCGTCAGCAAGGTCGTGCGCGAATCCGAGACCAGGTCGCCATCCAGGTCGCGGTACTCAAACAGGTTCGGCGAGCAGCTCACAAGAACTCGATCCTCCAAAACGCAGATACCCAATGGCGCTTTCAGGTCCACGTCCTGGGCAAACACCGTGCTCTTGTCGGCCTTGCCGTCACCGTTGGTGTCTTCGAGCACCACTACGCGGTCTCCACCTTCGAAGTGCTTGCCTGCGTTGCGTCCGCTCCACTGGCGGTAGTTCACGGCTTCGGTCACCCACAGACGCCCCTTCGAATCGAAGGCCATAGCCGTCGGATTGAAGAGCAGCGGCGACTCCGCCCATAGGCTGACTTGCATCCCTTCGGGCACTTCAAACTGACTGCTGAGATCGAAGACTGGCGTGATCGGATCGGACACCTTGGCGGGCGCGGAGATCGATAGGGAAGCGAGCACAAGCAGGGGCAGGCGGAGGGACATGGCAGTTCTCTGGAGCGGGCTGGCGGAGGACGATCTAGCGGTACGCGAAAACTAGCCTAGCAGCCCGTTGTAAAAGACCGTCGAGAGACAAAGCTATCTTTCGTCGTGCAAGGAAGAGGGCCAGACCGTGAAAGCCGAAGTCCCGGCCGCGGAGCACAGGCCAGCCCTGAACGACGCTGCTGGATCGAAGAGGGGATGCCGAGTTGGCCGTTCTTTTCGGACGAACGACTAGGGGCCCGTCTCCTGATTTACGTTCAAAAACTACGGGAGATTGGGGAAAGGCCCTGGGCCCGCGCTTCACTCTGGCTTGGCAAGCAGGTCTTCCAAAAGCGTCGGGTCACTGCGTATTAGCCGCGTGGCCTGGTCAAACATACGCGTGTCGAGCTCTGCAAGTCCCTCTAGATTCTCGCCACTCTGGCGCACCCCGGCCAGGTCCCCCATGCCGCGTTTTTCGAGGTCCGCCTCGGCAATCACGAAACCGTCATTGGTCGATTCGAGCAAGCGGAAGCGCTCCTCACCGGATTTTGGCCCCAAGAGCAGGCACCAAGGGTCGCCCCCCGGGCCACGCCCAATACGGCCGCGTAGCTGGTGCAGCTGAGCGAGGCCCAAGCGCTCGGCGTCTTCAATCACCATGACTGTCGCCTCGGGGACATCCACGCCGACCTCGATCACGGTGGTGCCCACGAGCAGCTTTGATTCGCCGCTCTTGAAGCGCTGGAAGCGGCGCCGGCGCTCGTCGGACTTGAGCCGCCCGTGGACGAGCTCGATGCCATGCTCGGCGAGGTCCGTGGCCAGCAGCCACTCGTGGACCTCGACCACGCCACGGCCGCCGCGCTCGGCTTCGGTGCTGTCGATGCGCGGCAGAACCCAGAAGGCGCGCTCGCCGGCCGCGAGTCGCTCGGCGAGCAGGCCGCGGATGCGACGGCGCTCGGCTCCGCGAACCCAGCGCGTGCGGATCGCGCCGCGGCCCGGGGGCTTCTCGTCGAGGATCGCCAGGTCGAGATCGCCGTGCAGGATCAGCGCTAGTGAGCGCGGGATCGGCGTCGCGGTCATGTGCAAAACGTGGGCATCGGCAATGGCGGGAAAAGCGCTTGCACCAACCTCGACACCTGCGTCTTTGGATTTCGCGCCACCCTTAGTTAGACGCTCACGCTGTCCTACGCCAAAGCGGTGCTGCTCGTCGATCACGCACAGGCCGAGGGCGCCAAAGACCACGTCCTTGGAGAACAGCGCGTGGGTTCCGAAGACGATCATGGGCCGCCCGGTGGCGACACCAGCCAAGAGCTCGCGCCGAACGCGCACGGGAACTGAGCCAGTGAGCAGGCATGAGTCGATGCCCTGGCCTCGCAGCAGCTCGCGGTTGCCCCCAAAGTGCTGCTCGGCCAGCACCTCGGTCGGCGCCATGAACGCGACCTGCCCGCCGCTCTTCACCATGGCGATCGAGACCGCGAGGGCAACTGCGGTCTTGCCCGCGCCCACGTCGCCTTGCAGGAGCCGGCCCATGGGCGTCGTGCTCTCCATGTCCTCGAGTAGCTCGGCGATCACGCGCTTTTGAGCGCCGGTAAAGGGAAAGGGAAAGAGCTGCTCTAACGCGGCTGCTGCCTCGACGGGGTGCCCTTGGAACTTCGGCAGATGTGCGCGAAGGGCGGCGCCGGCAAGACGCGTCTGGCGCTTCTTTTCGAGGCGCGCGGCGAGGCCGAGCAGTCCCTCGAATGCCAGCCGCGAGAGGGCGGCTCCGTAGGCGGCCTCACTCGTCGGCCGGTGCAAGCTCGCCACCGCTTCGGGCAGGGCCGGGAAGCCAAGAGCGCCAAGCTGGACTTCGGTCAAGGTCTCCTTGAGGCTGTGCGCGTACTTGTCCAGTGCGTCGAGGATCAGACCGCGCAGGTACTCCTGGCCGACTCCGTCCACCAGAGGATAGATCGGCTCGAGTGCACCCGGTGCGGGCAGTGGCTTGTCGGGACGGCCGACGCGAGGCGTCACCAGGGCCGGTCCCGACTTCGTGTTCACGAGGCTGCCCATGAGCTCCACCGTGTCCCCCTTGGCGAAGAGCTCCCGCAGCCAAGGCTGGTTGAAAAACAAGGCGTCTATGGAGGCAGTGCCATCGCTCACGCCGATGCGCAGGGTCGAACGACGACCGCCCATGCGGAACATGCGCATGGCCGTGACCTCACCTTCGATCCGGTGCACTTCTTTGGCTCCCGCAGCCCCAGGTCTACCGGCGGCCATGGGCGATGAAGTCTCGTCGCACACGGGCCCGTCGACCACCAAGCCGCGCAGTGCAGCTATCGGTAGCGCGGCCGGTGCTACATCGAGGCGGCGTGGCCGAAGGGTCAAGAGATCGCGCACGGAAGACACCCCAAGACCGGCCAAGCGTTCCGCTCGGCTAGGGCC
The DNA here is from genome assembly GCA_047629095.1 of Planctomycetota bacterium. Lineage (GTDB taxonomy): Bacteria > Planctomycetota > UBA1135 > UBA1135 > CALBMX01. The sequence continues at coordinate 11,059 of JBLHWM010000094.1, forward strand.
AACGCCACTGAGCACCAATGGGCTCAGGCGCCCAAGGTCTACGGGTTCGATGCCCGCCTCGTCGG
>JBLHWM010000095.1:0-11113 GCA_047629095.1 Planctomycetota bacterium
CTTCAACTTACCAACTATTCAAACTGAAACCCGTGGCACGCACTTCCCAGCCCAACTAAACTCTGCCCCATGAACGACTCCAACGACCTCGATCAAGCTCCGCTCCCCCTAGCCCCCCCAGCACCGACTCGATCCAAGGGCATGAAGACCTTGCTCTCTTGCGGTTGTGGTTGCGCAGTACTGCTGCTCGTGCTTGCGATAGCTGCGGTGTTTGGCTTCCGCTACTACTTCGGCCCCGGTGATCAGATCCCTACCGATCACATGCTGGGTGACGACACTGTCTACATTATGCATATGGATGCACTGAGTCAGGATGTCGGTGCGAAGGAGCTGGTCGTTGAGTTGATCCAGGTGATCATGAAAATGAACCCCGAGAGCTTGGCCCCTGAAGAGCGCGAAGACTTTGAGAAGATGCTTTCTACCATGAAAGATCTAAGCATCGAAGACGTCGAGCAGGTCATCGACTACCTGCCCTCCTCAATGACCTTCATTGCCGAGGACAACGGCACAGAGCTGACCAAGTCCTTTGGCGTCAACCTCTCTGCTGGATCCCGAGCACTGAAGTGGATGGTCTCCACAGAAGCCGAGGATAGCGGCTGGAATACCCACGAACATAGCGGGTATGAGATCTTCGAGGCGACAAGCGGCAAGACCGCGACGGGTGCAGATCCCGACATCGGATTCATTGGCTTTCAACACGACACGTTCTTCTTCTCGAACGATAAGGACTCCCTACAGCGGATCTTGGTCAGGACCTCCTACGAAGATGAGCCCGGCCCGCCCGCGGAGTCCGAGCTCCGCGCAGATCTCAATCAGCTTCGTGAGCGCTGGCTGCTATCGGGTGTTCTGCGTGATTCGCCCCGACTCAATTTGCCGGCGGTTTTCGCCGACGCCCTAGGGTCAGATGCAAGTCCCCTAACCGCGGATGACTTGCAGTGGCTGGACTCTCCCTTTGCCCACGCCACTACAGGACTTGGCTTTGTGGGCACGGACATGACCCTTCGTGTGGAAGTCACTGGACTGGCTGAAGCTGACGTCGCCGAAGTCGCTGCGGGATTTGAACAGCTCGGCGCACATTTGACCCAGTCGCTCGCCGCGGAGGAGCTCGAGTTTCTTTTCGAGGTCATTCAAGGGACCACGAGTCTTGCGATCAACGCCAATGTGCTCGCCTTGCAGGTTTGGTTGGAGAATCAAGTGCTATCCGGCGAGACCCGAACAGAGAACAATGGTGAGGCCCCGGTACCCGAAATGCCGATTGGAGAGCCGGCCGTAGAGCCCGCCGAAGGTCTCTAATCAAAGCTAGCCACTTCTAAAGCAAGGATCGGCTGCCTGACCAAGGCCACCTTTTCCCAGTTTTGACCTGTCCGGTAAAAGTCCGGCATCGAAGCCGACTCCGGTCCTGAGAAAGGCTGGAGTCGGCTCTTTTTGTGCACTAGATTTTAGTTGTACCCCCAAAGAGACAACTATGCCTATCCCCCCCGGCTTCCCGATTCCCTCTCTCTGCAGCACCCTAAGTGGAGCTCAGATTCTCATTGTTGACGATGAGCCAGCGATTCTCAATTTACTTGAGAGGGCGCTCGTCGCTAGTGGCTGCAAGATTACGAAACGAGCTTCCGCCGACGCAGCTTTGGCTGGGTTTCAACCAGGCGCTTACCATTGCATCCTTAGTGACATTCGAATGCCCGGGAGTAGTGGTCTCGACTTGCTTAGTCACATCCGCGAACATGACAGGAATGTCGGTTTCGTTCTGATGACGGGTGCGGGGGAGCTCGACACTGCGCGCAAAGCCATGCGCAATGGCGCAGACGATTTCCTTATGAAGCCACTGGAGTTGTCGGACTTGATCCTGTCGGTGAAGTTAGCTGTCGAGAAGCAAAATCTACGAGCGCGGCTACTTAAAGACCGCCACCACTTCGAGCAACTAGCCGGGGAGAGGACCCTTCGCCTACAGGCCACCCTCGAGAGCCTCGATGATGCCCTTGCCGCAGAGAAGTCCGCCCACCGCGAAACGATCCTAGTACTGGCCCAGGCGGCCGAGAACAGTGAGCGAGACATGGGACGACATATCCAAAGAGTCCACCGCTACACTTCAATCCTAGCCATGAGCCTTGGGGACACTGCCGAGGCAGCTGACGACCTTGGCATGTCGGCGACTTTGCACGACGTCGGCAAGATCGCCGTCCCGGCCGAGCTACTCACCCGCAGGGGGCCCTTGACGCCCGTTGAGTTCAAGCAAGTCCAACAACACACTTTGGCCGGCGGCCGCATCCTTGATGGTATCGCGTCCCTGCAGCCCGCGCGCGAGATTGCCCTCTCCCACCACGAGCGTTGGGACGGACGCGGCTACCCCTTCGGTCTGGCCGGCAAGAACATACCGCGTACCGCGCGCATCGCCGCCCTTGCCGATGTCTGGGACGCCCTGACCAGTGTCCGCAGCTACAAGCAGGCTTGGCCTCTCGAGCGCGCCTTGGACTACGTCAGCCGCGAGCGCGGCGGCCACTTCGATCCCGAAGTTGTGGATGCTTTCGAGGCAAGCTTCGAAGAATGCGAGGGCGTGCGCCTGGCCCTTTCCGACCAGGGTATGACTTCCGAATCTAATCTTGGTCAAAAAGAGTTGCTGCCGTTTCCCAGGCCAAAGACTTCAAGCCCGATGCCAGAGAAGTTACCTGAAGTCGGTCGAGCCAAGCTGAACTAGCACGTAGCCTTCGGAAGCAGTCGAACATCCGCATGCCCTTCGCCCAGCTGCTTGGCCCAGTAGGCGACATCGTGCCAGGTGTCCATCTTCCAGCCAACGTTGGCTAACACGCCAACCTGATGGAAGCCAAGACTCCGGTGCAGCCCTTCGCTAGCCAGGTTTGGCTTGGTGATCGCACCGATCGCAAGATGAAATCCCAGCTCTTTGAGCCGATCCAAAAGAGCCTGGTAGAGAACTCGACCGACCCCTTGTCCCTGTATTTTCGGGTCCAGGTAGATCGTCACCTCGGCCGTCCAACCATAGGCTTGCTTGGGCCGAAACGAGCTCGCCTTAGCGAAGCCCCCGACCATCCCGTCACGCTCGGCAACCAACCATGGGTAGCAATCTTGGGCGGCCTTCCACTCATCCTCAAGCTCCTCAAGCGGTCTGGGCTCCCAATGGAAGTTGCTCGCCGATGTCCGAATCTCCTCGTTGAGGATTTCGAGCACGCACCCGAGGTCCCCAAGGCAAGCGCTTCGAATCACCCAGTCCCTATTGCTTGCCATCGAGGTAGCCCAAGTTCTCTAGCTGGTTGATGCGGCCGCCGGAATCGACAGGCTGAATCCCGGTGTGGGGACGTGCCTCGAGCCAATCCGCATCATCATGGGTGGGAATCGAGGGTAGGGCCTTGACCCCTTCCACGAGAACCGTCGCCATGGTCTGGCCCGCCATGTCTTGCCCGGCTGGAACGCCGAATATGGTCAATAAGGTCGGGCAGAGATCCACAACCGTGCCCTGGGTTACTAGCCCACTGCGGGTGAAAAGCTGCGCATCAAAACCTGCTCCCTGGTTCTTGATCAAGGGGCCCGCCGCAAGGATCACTCCGGCCTCGGCGCGGCCGTGCCCGCCGGTGTGGCTGTACTTCGACTTACCCGACTTCGGTGCGCCGTATTGGGCCAGCTTCTCAATCTCCTCGTGCTGCGAGACCATGCCATGGTCCGAGACCACCAAGACGGTGGTGTCCTTGGGCCACGCTTCCAAGAGCTCCCCAAGAACCGCGTCCATGTAGCGATAGTAGGCGGGGATCACATCCTTAAATGTACGGACCTCATCGCTAGTCTTGGCGAAGCCGAAGGGACCGGGTTTGTAGGCTGCAAAAAATCGATGCCCAACGATGTCTGTGCCGCCAAAGTACACTGCAGTGAGAGGTGCGGGCCCGGCTTTGGCTCGCTCCAACGCGATCGCCAAGTAGGTCGAGTCCGCACGGAAGGCCCAGCGGCAGTCTTCCCAGCGCTGGCGCGCCTCGGGGTTGAAGAGATTGGGCTTTCCGAAAATCTGCTCAATAGTCGCATCTAGCTCGAGCTCTTGGGCCGCCATGGTGGCGAAGACCTGCGACTCAAGGGAGGCGGGAAACACCTGGGCGGGAACGCCCACGCGCAGCAGGCCCTTGCTGGGTCCTTCGGCCCCGACAGGCGCATTGGTTTGGGCCACCATCACTCCATCGACGGGCTCGACGGGGAAGGTCATCCACCAACCGATTGTGTCGTTGACCACCCCTGCTTCACTCAGGATGTTCCACCACGCTTTCGTCTTGCGATCTTCACTTGTGTAGAGCGCTAGGGGCGTGCGGTCCTCATCGTAGTGGACGAAATCCAGAATCCCGTGCTGTTCAGGGTTCTTGCCCGTGGCGACCGTCGTCCAGATGCGCGGCGACCAGGTCGGGTGCATCGTCCCGAAGAGACCGTAGCTACCACGCTCCATCAAGCTCGCCATGTTGGGCAGCTCACCCGCGCGCAGCAGTGGCGCCATAATGTCCCACTCCAACCCGTCCATGCCAACGACGAGGACCGGCGCTGCACTGCTGGCATGCTTCGGCCCATAGGCGATCGGTTCGGGCTTAGAGTCACCACATGCTCCAAGGAAGAGCCCCATGGTGAGGACGGCCCCGGAGAGAGAGAGACCGGTCGTGGTGCTAAGGATCGTCATGGGAGCTAGTCTAACCTTCAACCTTGGAGGCCGGTGAAAAAGAGTGGCCGAGCTGAACCACGCGATTTTTCTCGACGCCCATGCCTCAAGTCCGCAATCCCTTTGCAGTCCGTACCAAAATCCCGCATCTTGTCCCCACTGCGCGGCTCGCACAACTCCGCACAACTCCGCACAACGCCACCCTTGATCCGCCCAAGCGCTGAAGCCATTGATTGAAATCTCCAACCTCACGAAGCAGTTCCAAGAGCTCGTTGCCGTCGACCATCTGTCCCTGACTGCGGATTCCGGGACAATCTACGGGCTGCTCGGCCCCAACGGCGCCGGTAAGTCCACAACGATCTCCTGCATCTCCGGGCTTCTGGTGCCGACCAGTGGCTCGGTCCGGATCCAGGGTTTCGACATTGTTAGCGATGCAAAGAAAGCCAAGGCGAGCTTGGGTGTTGTCCCCCAGGAGCTGGCGCTCTATGAAGAGCTCTCGGCCCGGGAGAACATCAGCTTCTGGGCGGGCATTCATGGAATGCGCGGCAATGCGATGCGCTCTCGCACCGATGAGGTCCTACAGGAGGTTGGCCTATATGATCGCAGTAAGGAGCCGGTCAAGAACTTCTCCGGTGGCATGAAGCGGCGCCTCAACTTCGCCTGCGGAATTGCCCATCGCCCCAAGGTGCTGCTCTGCGACGAGCCGACCGTTGGCGTCGATCCCCAATCCCGCGTACGCCTGCTCGAGCTTGTGGAAGCCCAACGCTTCGCTGGGACCACGGTGATCTACACCACGCACTATATGGAAGAGGCCGAGGACCTATGCGACCACCTGGGCATTGTCGACCAAGGCAAGATCATCGCCGACGGAAACTTAGCCGAGCTTCGCGAGCTTATGGGCGAGCGCGATCTGGTCAACTTCACGGGCACCTTCCCCATCGAAACCACCCGCGAGGCGTTGGCCCTACAGGGTGATGTTGAGCAGCTGGCCCTCGATGAGGACCAGCTGCAGATCTCCCTTCAAAACGCACCGGCGCGCCTCGCCGAGCTAATGGGACTGCTCGCAACGGCAGGCGCAAGGATCCAAGAGACCTCCGTGCGCCAGCCTAGTCTCGAGAGCCTCTTCATCAAGCTCACGGGCAAGGAGCTGCGCGAGTGAATGGACTCAAGAAAGATCTGCTGCGCAGGCTTGCAGACCCGACGTCACTCCTGCTCTGGCTCGGGATCCCACTCGTGCTCGGCAGCCTGATGAGCTTAGCCTTCCAGCAAGACTCTGGATCGGGTCCCAAAGCGCTCTTGCTGTTGGCCGACCTGGACCGCAGCAAAATTTCGGAGATGCTGGCCGCTCCCGCCGGAGGGCCCGACGTGCCTGTCGAAATCGAGCGCGTCGCGTTGGAAGAGGGCCGCGCCCGAATCGAAAAGGGCGAAGCGACCGCGCTCGTCGTACTTCCGAAGGGCTTTGGAGATTCGATCCTGCTGAACCAACCCTGCACCATTGAGATCGTGACCAACCCGGCCCAAACGATCCTACCTGGCATCGTCATCGGAATGATGGAGACACTTACCGAAGCACACTTCTACGCCCACCGCGTGCTTGGGGATGAGATTCAGATGATTGCAAAAGGCCCGGAAGGAGGTGGCTTCTTCAAGAGCTTGCAGGTGGCCTCCCTCTCCATAGGTATCAACGACAAGCTGCAGAGCCTTGAGTCCGTGCTCTTCCCTCCCATCGTAGAGCTCGCTGCCGAGAAGGCGGCAATCCGGGCGACGCCGCGTCGAGGTGTGGGACTGCTGCTGTTGCCAGGTATTCTCGTGATGTCCCTGCTGTTCATTGCCCAGGGACTTGCGGATGATCTATGGGTAGAGAAGAACGCGGGCACATTGCGGCGGATGCTAACCAGCCCGGTCTCCCTAACCCGGATCCTAGGACAGAAGGTTCTAGGCGCGCTTGTGCTGATGGCAGGCGTTTCGGCCATTGCCCTGGCCCTGTCAAGCTTTGCCTTTGGAGTCTCTCCCTCCGTATTGCCCCTGGCCCTGGCTTGGTGCGCCCTTACTGGCATGTGCCTGTTCACGCTGATGACCTATCTCGTGACCTTGGCAACCACCCAGCGCACATCCGCCCTAGTCACCAATCTCGCGGTCTTCCCGATGATGATGCTTGGTGGCTCCATGTTCCCCTTCACCTCCATGCCCAGCACAATGGCGAGCATCGGCAAAATGACTCCCAACGGACTAGGAGTACAAGGCCTCGACCTCATCCTGCAGGGCGAAATCTGGAATGGCCACCTACTTACCGAAGCCGCAGGTCTGCTGTTGCTTACGCTTCTCTTCACCGCCATGACAGCGCGGCGGATTCGGAACGGCTTTGCCGTGAACTAGCTCTATGCTTCAAGACGCGATTCACCTGTGCTTAGCCGACCTTCGCCATCTGCTGCGTAGCCGTGAGACGATTCTCTGGGTCTTTGTCATGCCCTTTGTCTTCTTCTACTTCATCGGGACAATCACCGGAGGCCAGAGCATTGGCGGCTCCGGCAGCTCTGCCCCCACCCCGATTGCGATTGTCTTGCCAACCGGCCAAGACGGTGTCGAATACCCACAGATCGACGGCGGTGCAGAGACCACCATCGCGGATACCGGCGGGTTCGTCATCCATGAACTCGCCAGGCGTCTCGAGGCCGAAAACTTCGCCGTTCGCTATCGGTCCGGCATTGAAGCGGCCAGTCAAAGTGGCCGCCAACTCAAGTTGCCCGCCTTGACTGCGAACGTTAAGACCTCGAGTGATGCCCTGCTAGAGGGGCAAGCAATCAAGCCGAGCTACCGTCATACCCGGGATGGCATGGGGGCAAGCCTCGATGAGATTCGCCTCCAGAAAGCCATTTGGGGCCTGATTGCTGACCTCGCCGTCTTCACCATCGAGGACACGACTCCGAGCCCTGCGGGCTTCGCAACGCTTGCTCAGATGGATCGAAGCCTGAAGCTCGACGTCAAAACCGCGGGAAAACGTCAGGATCCTCCCGTGGGGTTCGCCCAGACAGTGCCCGGTACGATGATCATGTTCACCATGATGATCTTGCTCACGAGCGGTTCCATTTTGCTTGTGACCGAGCGTCGCGCGGGACTGCTGCGCAGGCTGGCGTCCGCCCCCATCTCAAGGAGCTCAATCATCCTGGGCAAGTGGGCGTCACGAGTCGCCCTGGGGCTGGTGCAGATCACCTTTGCCATGATTGTTGGGATGTTCGTCTTTGGTGTCGATTGGGGCAGCGCACTACCAATGGTCTCGGTCGTCCTGCTGGCTTGGGCCTGCTTCAACGCTTCCCTCGGCTTACTGCTTGCCAATCTTGTCGCGAACGAGAACCAAATGAGCGCCTTGGCTGTGATCTCATCCCTAGTACTTGCGGCCCTTGGTGGGTGCTGGTGGCCGATTGAGATCACGCCGGGTTGGATGCAGGATTTGGCGGGCTTCTTACCCACGGGTTGGGCCATGAGCTCGATGCATCAGCTGGTCCACTTCGGCAACGGGGCAGAGGAAGTTTTGCCCCAGCTCGGCCTGCTCATAACCGGAACCATTCTCATGGGCGCAGCTGCTGCCAAACGCTTTCGGTTCGAATAGCACGAGAACCCCGAAGCACCTAATCGGTGGATGGCTTCCATTCCGCTAGGGCATTCAAGAACTCATCATCCTGTCCAGCCCGCTTGCGGGCCTCGCGATCTAGGGGTTTGCCACGAAACAGGATCGGCGAGAGCGGCTTGGGGAGGCAAGCACGCCAGGACTCAAAATCAACCGTGGCTTCCCCGCGTAAGCGCGCAAACCACTTCGTGCCGAAGGCCACATGGCTTTCCTCATCACGGGAGATTCGATCCACGAGATCGGCGGCTCTGTCATCCCCGGCAGCCCGAAGCCTGGGCGCAAACAGAGCCCCGTGGTCTAAGTTGCCCGACTCTAGGCCCACGCCGACCAAGGCGACAAACTGGTCGGCAGTTTGCGCCGTGGGTACGCGCTGCCAAAACCAATCGCGCACGGGGAAGTCCCCGATAGAATAGCCTTGGGTGCCAAAGTAGCGGGCGTAGAGGGCCATGTGTCCGATCTCTTCCAGGCAGATCCCAAGGAGGCCTGCGCGGAATTCGACAGGCGTCTCTGGAAAGGCGAGGATGGCCCAGGCAAACAGCTCGGCGGCCTGCAACTCGTGGTGCCAGAAGGTGTGGAAGAGCTGCGCGCGAACCTTGGGACGGACCAGCGCGCCTGGCTTCGGGGTCCGCGGGCTGCGGGGAATCACCTCGAGCTGGTGCGGGCGCCCCGGACGAGCCACCCTGCGGACAGGTGCCCCGGTCTCCCACATCGATGGCGGGGGTTCGGGAGAGCACTTTTGCACTAGGTCCGTTGTGTGGATATAGTCCCATGCCCACGCCTCAACCGTGCCGGCCGGTGGCCTTGCCTCCGCGGCGATTTCCGCACTCGCGTGAATCTGTCTGGCCTTCCCTAGTTCCATGGGCGATATTCTAGTTCTATGCCACCCCCACCGGAACCACAAGTCGCGCCCCTCTGTGTGCATTGCGTGCATTACTTCGTCACCTACGACCCAGCCACGCCCCATGCCTGCCGATACTTTGGCATGAAGTCGCGCATGATTCCTTCGATGGTGGTGAAGAACGAGAGTGGCAAGCACTGCGGTGCGTTTGAAGTCAAGAACCCGCCCAAGGGGAAGCGACGTGGCTGATTCCAACGATTTTCAGCCCGATCAGGCGTTGAGTAAAGCACGCGGCTCCAATCGCCAGGTCTTTGTGGCCCTCGCTGTGTTTGCGCTCCTGCTAATCAGCGCGCGCTTTGCCTTGGCCGCAGTCAGTACTGACACCTACGAGCGCGGTGAGGAGTTGGTACGTGGCGCAGTGGCTGTGGCCGTGACCGGGGGCCTGGATTTGCCGCTGGAGAACACCTTCTACCACACCTATGAAGGTGGCGGCTTCGTGCAGGCCCTAGTCACCATCCCGGCATTTGCCCTCTTGGGTCCCAGTTTTCTTGCTCACAAGGTGGCGGCGATTGCCGTTGATCTCCTGGTCCTGCTAGCGGGCTGCCTCCTTGCGCGGCGCGCCTTTGGATTCCGCGCGTTGGTGCTCTTTGGACTGCTGCACATCTTTGCGCCAATCACGTTTCAAAAGCTGGGTCTGCTCAACCTCGGCATCCACTACCACGCCCTGTTTTTCCAGTTTGCGGTCGCGGGCTTGACGCTTCGACTCCTCCAAGAGAAGGCCCGGGTTGAGACCCCCTGGCGCGGTACTGCTCTGGCCCTTGGCGTGCTCGGTGGGTTTGGCTTCTTCTACAACTACCAGCTGGCGCCTCTAATCGGCTTGGCCGGCCTTGTGCTTCTCTACCGTAAGGCACTCACCCCCAAGGGTTGGTTGCATCTAGTCGGTGGCTGCATACTCGGGCTCTTACCGCTACTGTTCATGGGAGCGCGAGTGGGCGGTGAGGTCTTCAACGTACATAGCCAAGTCGATGTCGAAGAGCAGGCCGAGACCGCTGAGGAGCTCGCCCAAAGCGAAGAGGCGGAGCGGGCCATCCACGCAAACGCCGCAGTACAGGAGGCTCGGGATGAGCGCCGCAGACCCAGCCTAGCCAAGCTTCCCGCCGGTATACTCGATGCGATGGGACCTCGGGGGTTTCTGCAGTTGCTCGCTTTACTTGCTCTGCCACTAGCAGGTCTCGAGCTCTTTCGCCGCCGGCGCAAGGTGCCTAGCACTTCGAGCATGACTCCCATCTGCCGAGAAGCCAACCAACTTTTGCTGGGCTACCTCGCCATCTTCGGTGCACTGATTCCGGTGACCGGCTTCATGGTTGTCTACTTCCCCCAGTACTTCCTCGCCATGCGGTACGCACCCTTCTGGGGCTTCGCAACAGTGCTCACTGCCGGCACGCTTGCCTGGCTCTCCATGGACGCGCAGGCGGTCCTGCGGTGGGCGGGGCGCGGCTTGATTGCCACCTGCCTTGGGTTGGGTTTTTGGTCCTTTGGTCACGGCCTCGCCACAGGGCAGGTCGGCAGCCTCAGCGTTGGCATCCAGCAGTTAGCGGATCTTCGCGGCACAGACTTCAACGACTACTACAGCAAGCTCGCCACGCGTTTGGAACTGAGCCACGTGGAATCCCTGCGCGTCTTGACTGCAGTCGAGGGGGCGCCTGAGAAGCAGCTCTTTGCGGCAGCATCCGAAGCGGTGTACAAGCACTCCCTGCAGACGCTTCCCGAGATCCTGCAAGAGTTGAAGCAGGCCTCGCCCGACAAGTGGCAGCTCTTCCTTCCCGGTCTCGGTGCCTGGGCGCTCAAAGGACGCAATGGCAGCCTTCTGGCTGGTGGAAACAAACTGTTTCGCCAGGTGAGCAAGTTGCCCGAGGGGCCCGAGAAGAAGGTGGTCTCGGACCTCGTCTTCTTTGGCTTGGGGCGGCGCGGTTCCTTTTGGGGACCTAAAGAGGAGTTCCTTAACTACTCC
>JBLHWM010000096.1:0-10985 GCA_047629095.1 Planctomycetota bacterium
CATCGGAGCCGGAACGAACATCGGCGCCGGCACGATCGTGGCCAACTACGACGGTACCCACAAGCATAAGTCCACGATCGGGGACCGCGCATTTATAGGAAGTGGCTCGATCCTAATCGCCCCCAGCCAGGTCGGTGACGACGCCTTAACCGGCGCCGGCGCGGTCCTGCGCCGCGGGACCACCGTCGAACCGGGGCAATCCTGGGTCGGCGTGCCCGCGCGACCTTTGCCCAAGAAGCCAGGCTAACGGACTCCTCCTGGAGTCCGCAGTCCATATTGACTCCCTCCTCCCAGCGCCGATAACGGACTCCTCCTGGAGTCCGCAGTCCATATTGACTCCTCCTGCTTTTGCCGCTAACGGACTCCTCCCTGAGTTCGTTAGCACGCGACACCTCTAAAAGTCCGATCTCAGGACCTTCCACGAAGTCCCCCAGTGGGCTTCGCCCCAACTCTCCGGCCAACCTCAACCCAACTCCCCCCCCTAAGTGTTATGGCAGCCGTTACCTCCGACCAGATCAGCCTGCTCTCCGGTCGTGCTCACCCCGAGTTCGCAGCATCCGTCTCCAAGAACATTGGCATCCCCCTTCTCGATGTCAGGGTCGCCGATTTTCCCGATCGCGAGATCGACATTAAGATCAACGAGGACGTGCGCGGCTCGGATTGCTATGTGATCCAGCCCACCTGCCCTCCAGTTAATGACAACTGGATCGAGCTCCTGTTGCTGATCGACACACTTCGTCGGGCTAGCGCTGGGCGAATCACCGCGGTCATTCCCTACTATGGCTATGCCCGCAAGGATCGCAAGGACGAGGGGCGCGTGCCGATTAGCGCAAAAGTGGTCGCGAACACCCTCGTTGCTAGCGGCGTGGATCGAGTTCTGACCGTGGACATGCACGCGGCGCAGATCCAGGGCTTCTACGACATCCCCGTGGACCACCTGTACGCCAAGCCCGTCTTGCTCGAGCGCCTGCAGTCACTGAACATCGAGAATCCCGTCGTGGTGACCCCCGATGCGGGTGGCGTCAAGATGGCCCGCTCCTACGCCAAGATCTTGGGTGCCGACCTAGCCATCGTCGATAAGCGCCGGATCTCCGGCTCAGAGATCGCCGTCGAGCACGTGATCGGCGACGTCCAAGGTCGCAACGTGATTATCGTAGACGACATGATCTCGACCGCGGGCTCCATCACGGAGGCCGCACGTGTGCTCAAGGCCAACGGCGCTAAAGAGATCACGATCAGCGTGACCCACGGCGTCTTCTGCGGCCCGGCCGTCGAGCGTCTCAATGCCTGCCCCGTCGAGCGTATCCTGGTCACGGACACCAACCCATTCGGTGGCAACGTCCCGGACAGGCTCGAGGTCGTCTCCTTGGCGCCTATGGTTGCCCAGGCGATCCGCAATATTCACGATTCGAAGTCAGTTAGTTCCCTCTTCGGCGGCTACTAAGGCTAGACTCCCGCCTCAATTTTCCCTGTGCCCGGGGCCGCTTTTGCCGGTGGCCCTAGGACGAACCATCCGGGGATTCGCGACTCCAGCGTTCCCCGTGCCCTACCCATCCAGGTGAATTCCTATGGCTATTACACTCAACGCTGAACTTCGCGAAAAAGTCGGCTCCCGCGCTGCACGTAAGATGCGCGCCAACGGCAGCATCCCCTGCAGCCTGCAAGACCCCAAGGCCGCCGTCATCGCATTTGGCATCAACGAGGACGAATTCCTCGCTGCCCGCCGCGCTCACGAGAACTTTTTCGACATCAAGATCGGCAAGGAAGATCACCCCGCTGTGATCCGCGAGCTCGCCTACGACTACCTCACGGACCGCATCATCCACGTCGAGTTCCAGGCCGTTGTTCGCGGCGTCAAGGTCGAGAGTGAGATCTCCCTGACCTTCATTGGCCAGCCCGCCGGCGGCGTACTCAACTCCATCGTGGACCACGTAACCGTGTCTTCACTCCCGTCGATGATCCCCGACACGATCGAAGTCATGGTCGCCACGCTTGGCGAAGGCGAGACTCTCAGCGCGTCTGACCTGGTTATGCCCGAGGGCTGTAGCCTAATCACCGCTGGTGACACCACCGTTGCAGGCGTTTCTGGCGCCGATGCTTCGATTGAGGCTGGTGACGAAGGCGAGACCGGCGAAGCCGGCGACGTTGCCGACTCAGCCGGTGGCGACGACACCCCTGCCGCCGAGTAGTTCCTGACGCCTGTTTAGGCAGGCAGACGAGAGCCCGTGAGCCCAGCTCGCGGGCTCTTGTCAAGTCCGGGGGATTCGATCCTTGCCTTTCTAGGGCGGATCCCTACAATATTCGCCCCTCTTTATAAGAAGATGGCTTCCACCAAACTCATTGTCGGTCTCGGCAATCCCGGCGCGCAATACGCGGGGACACGGCACAACGTCGGCTTTGAAATTGTGGAACGCCTTGCTCTTCACGAGGGGCTGCTCTTTTCTCCAGGTGATCGTCTCGACGACTTGACTGGACCCAACAACTTCACCTTTGCCCGAAGCCACGCACCCGATGCGCTCTTCGTGCAACCCATGACTTGGATGAACAAGTCCGGTGAAGCGGTTCGGCCCTTAGTTGAGTGGGCGGGGGGAGACCTCTCGAATGTCTTGGTTGTCTACGACGACCTCGACTTGGAACCCGGCAAGCTGCGCATTCGTGCACAGGGCGGCCATGGGGGACAAAACGGGATGCGCTCGATCATCGACGAACTCAGAAGTGACTCTTTCCCGCGCCTACGCGTGGGGATTGGTCGGCCTGTAACCGACGCGGCGCGACATGTGCTGGGGGTGTTTGATGCCGACGAGCGAGAGACGATGGACGAAGTCGTGGCGCAAGCCGCGGACGCGATCCTCGACTGGCTCGAAAGCGACGACATCCAAGTGACCATGTCGCGGTTTCATAGCCGCTGGAATCAGAACGCTCTCTAGCGTTCGCAATCAAAATTGTGAGGTGCCACTTTGGCCCAAATCTACGAAGGAATGTTTGTTCTGGACAACGATGTTGTCCGAGCTGGTTGGAGCACCGCTAAGGCGCTCGTGACCGATCTTATCGCCAAGCACGGCGGCACCGTCACCACGGCGCGCCACTGGGGAGAGCACAACCTTGCTTACCCCATCAACCGCAAGTCCCGTGCGACTTACCTCTTGTCCTACTACGAGCTCCCGAACGAAGGCATCCTGCCCTTCGTGCGCGACCTGGACCTTTCGGTCCCGATCATGCGCTACCTGCTGCTCGCCGTGGACGCACTGCCCGAAGGCGAAGAAGCGGAAGCAGCTAAGGAAGCCGCTTCGGACTTCGCCCTGGCCGATCCTCCCCGCGATGACGTCGGCGAGTACCGCCTCTGGGAAGAGAGCGAGGACGACCGTCCCCGCGCTCCCCGTCGCGAGCGCACGGAAGATGTCCCCGAGGGCACCGCAGTCGAGCAGGCAGAAATCAAAGAGCCCGTCGCAGTTGCGGCCGAGGCTACAGACTCCAAGGAGGAGAAGTAAACATGGCTGGTGGAAAGAAACGCGGCGGCCGCAACACACGCAAAGTGATCGTTGCCAAGTCCCAGAAACTCGTCACTCCCGCTGACTACAAGGACGTTGAGGGACTCAAGAAGTACCTCGGCCCCCAAGGTCAGATCCACGCTCGCTCCCGTACGGGATTCGGCGCACAGGATCAGAAGAGCGTCAAGCGTGCCATCAAGCGTGCGCGTCACTTGGCCCTGCTCCCCTTTGTGGGCTAGACCTGGAGGTCATTTACTATGTCTAAAACAGTTGAACTCCTCCTTCGCGAGGACATCGAAAACCTAGGTAACTGCGGTGAAGTCGTCACCGTGGCTGCCGGTTACGCCCGCAACTACCTGTTGCCCCGTCATTTCGCCGAGACAGCATCTGCGGAAAACATCAAGATGATTGCCCGTCGTCGCGAGCGCTTTGACAGTGCCCGCGCCGAGCGCATGAAAGAGTTCGAGGTCAAGAAGAACGCCCTCGAAGGTGTCAGCCTTACGACCACCGAGCGTGCCGACATTGACGGACACCTTTACGGTTCCGTCAACGCGGCCGCCATCGTCAAGCTTCTCGCCGAGGCCGGACACATCGTCGAAGAGCGCAACGTTCTTCTCGAAGCTCCGATCAAGAGCGTGGGACCCACGGAAGTGGTCATCCGCATCTACGCCGACATGCGCGTGACTCTCGATCTGAACGTCGAGCCCGAAGGTGGCTACCCCGAGCCCGAGCCGGAACGCGAGGCACCCGCCGAGCGCGAAGAGCGGATTGAGATGCCCGAGGGCAGCCTCAACGAGTAATCTTCGAAGGCTCCCTTGAGCTAAAGCAAGAGGCCGCGAATCCTATTGGATTCGCGGCCTCTTTGCGTTCTGGGGCAATCGCCTTTGAGGAAGGCGCCTGGCTAGCCCGTCGCACTAGGATCGGCAATCACGGCTCGACCCGCGGTTCGCTCCACCAACTCCGTGCGGAACTCGACCTCCCTGTCCTTGGGCAGGGTGACCTGAAGTACCACGTTGTCTGTGTATTCGGCGTGCTTCGTCTCGACCTCGCAAGAGCGCATGAGACCCTCTACTGGCCCCGAGCACTCGTAGGGGTACTCGATGGTCATGGCAGCTTGAACTCGAACCTCGATCACTTCGCAGCGGTCCATGGCTTCGCCCGCGCAGCCGCCATAGGCTCGCATGAGGCCGCCGACCCCGAGCTTCGTTCCGCCGAACCAGCGCGAGACAACGACCACGAGACCCGTGAGGTCATGGCCTTCGATCATGCGTAGGATCGGCGGGCCCGCGGAGCTGCCGGGCTCGCCGTCGTCCGAGCTGCGGGTCTGCTTGCCTTCGGGATCGATGATCCAAGCGAAGCAGTGGTGCCCGGCGTCCGGGAACTCGGCGCGCACCTCGGCGAGCAGGGCTTCGGCTTCGGCCGCATTGATCACGGGCGCGAGGTCGGCGATGAAGCGCGAGCCCTTGATCTTGTCGGGCTCGTAGCGAAAGCGCTTGGCAATCGTTCTGTAGCGGGTGATGGTCATGGGGGAGGGACAGCTAACGCATGAAGCGCCTGCACTCCATGGCGATCCGGGCCAGGGCGGCGGCCTCATCCTGGATCAGCTTGTCATCCATCAGCTGCTGCCAGTCGTGGGACCAGGGCTCCACGAGGCCGCGGTGGGTGGCCGTGGGCACCACAAGGATGCCGCCGGGTGCGTCGATCCCTAGCAGGTCCCAACCCGCGACGGTCCTGCGTCGATAGCCCGCGGGCTGCCCATGCTCATTGGTGGCGGCCTGGTCCGCGGGCAGGTCCGTCAGGTTGAGGCCAACGGTCCAGTCCTTGCGGTTGGCAGGGTCCGCACCGATTAGCTCGAGCACCGTGGGCACCAGGTCCAGGTGGCTGGTGGCTCGGGTCTCGGTGCCGGGCTCGATGCCAGGCCCGGACATCACGAAGGGTACGTGGGCCTGCTCTTTGGTGAAGTTCGAGGTGTGACCCCAGAAGCCGTTCTCCCAGAACTCCTCGCCGTGGTCAGCGGTGATGATCAGGATTGTGTTCTCGAGCTCGCCGTGGGCGCGCAGGCTCTCGATCATGTCGTGCACAACGCGGTCCGCATGTAGCACGGAGTTCTTGTAGCGGTTCTTCACGAGTACGCGCTCCTCTGCCGTCGCGCCACTGGCGACCTTCTTGTACTGGATCGTCTCCATGTACGGCTCGAAGAACGGCGCGCCAGGGGGCGGCTCGGGGAAGGAGTAGGTCTGGTGCGGCGCGTCTAGCACGGCAAAGAGGAACAGCGGCTTGTCGTCCTTGCCCTGGGTCTCGAGCTCTCCCAGCCAGTCCTCGAACACGATCGCCATCTCCGCGTCGCGCTCGCCGGGCGTGTCCCCTTTTAGCGTGTCGTTCACATCCTCTTCCATCCGCACCCATGCCGTAGAGCGCAGCTCCGGGTAGTTCATCGACGCGGTGGAGAGCACCTGCATCTCGTACTCCAGTTCGAGCAGGCTATCCACGAGAACCGGAGATGTGCCTTCGGTGTATACGGGAATCCAGTAGGAGCCATGCAGGCCGTAGATCATTGTGAAGAGCCCGAAGCGCGTGGCGTTGCCGCCGCTGTAGTGGTCGGTATAAATACGCGCTCCATTTGAGGGCTCGTCCACATAGCTTTGGAGAAGGGGCATGGTCTCGGGGCTAAGCATGTCTCCGCGCACCGAGTCGATAGCAATCATCACAATGTTGGGCCGGGGTGTCTCGCGCTCCTCAAAGATCGGCTTGCTAAGGGGGTAGTCCAGAAGGATGCCGCCGCCGCTGAGATCTACCTTGGGACGGGCACTCAGGTCGAAGCCGAAGTGCTTGCGCGCCATGCGTTTGATCGTGAGTCTCTGGTAGAGCGGGAACACCCGGGCAATGGCAGTGACGCGCCGATCGCGCATCAAATCGGATTGAGCGTAGATGCTCTTTTCCAGCACCAGGATTGGCAGCAACACGAACAGCAGGACGCGCCTCGACGAGGGCGCGAATCCCTCCGGCGCTTTGCTCAATAGGCGGCCCAGTAGCACCCACTCGACAGCGAGGATCACAATGACCTCGAGCGCTGTCCAGATGATGTCCAGCGTGCTGAAATGCACCGCATCCCCCGCAGCCGGATTCGTGATCGTTGCCCAGACCATGCCGTTGAAGTGGTAGCGGAAGATGCTCCATATCTGCGTGTCGACAAGGATCGCAACCAACACAAGGGTCCAGAGAATGGCGATTGCGGCCCGGAATCCCCCTTTGAAGGCCCGTGGCCACAGCAGTGCCAGCACAAGACAAAGCAGGGCTGGGATCAGCGTGACCACCAAGGCATTGGAGACCAGGCCCAGGTGCAGAAAGAGCCAAGCCTTGAAGGAACTCGACGTGTTCACATTGTCCGTGTAGGACAGGTGCATCACAGCAGCGGCCAGGATGTTCCAGACCCACAGGCGCGTCGAGGCGCCAACCATACAGCGGCGGCCGGGTTGTTCTAAGTGGGCTTTGAGCATCTAGACCGAGCGCCGGGTGTCGAGTACGGCCGTTCGAGAGGTCCGCAAATCTGGGGGGATACAGGCCATCATCCAATCAACGTTCAGGTCCGCGACAATGGGCAGGCCACTTGGTAAAAGGCGAAAGACGACATCTGTCGTGGCGGGGTTGGACCATGGCTTTGCTCGCATGGGCGCTATCGTAGAAGTCGAAGAGCCCGAGGGAAAGCGGCTTGGCGGGTTTGCGGTCGGGGGGGACTGTTGTCCTTCAAGCCGGCGCCGGTTGTGGGTCCTAGTCCAGCTTGCTCTCGGGGAACTCCCCACTCGAGCTGACCCAAGTGCCAAGGGACTGTTCGGCATCCCTCGGCGAGTCTTGGTATGGGGTGGCGGTCCCCTTGAGATAGGCGCTCGCATCCTCGCCGCGGTCTTGGGCAAGAAGATCAGGCAGCCGGGCCCTAGGTCCGGACAAGCGCGCATCCCGAGGAGCCAGGTCGTCCGGTACGAGCTGTTCGTTTGTTTCTTGGGTACTCATGGCCGGCAAGGCGCGAGCCCCTTACATCATGGTCGTCAGCACGAGATAGGTCGCCCAGGTTCCGGCGACTAGCAGGAAGAGCATAACGGCGCCGATGATGAGCTTGCCGTGCTGGCCATCTTGGTAGTCGAGGGCGGCACCGTGGTCGTACCAGTACTTCTCCGCGTGGCCTCGGTGGACGACTCCAATGGCAATTAGCTTCTCGATTGGCTCCATGGCCAGGATCCCGAGTTCATCTTGTGTCGCAGCCGTTTGCTCGGAGTTGGCCCCGCGTGCTTGGAAGAGCGCAATGGTCGCTCGCTGCTCGGCAGCGGACAGTTGGGAGGCGTTCATCGACAGGGGATGGGGCCGCTCGAGGCGTTGGGGTGGGGGGGGGGAGTCTTCACGACGGATATCTTACCGCTTGGCGAGCATTGGGATCTAGGTGGTGACTTGCCTTGTTTCTTCCAAGCGGTTGCAAGTCCAAACGGCCCTCGCTGTTAGCTTGCTCGCCATGTCCAAGTTGAAGTCCTCCAAGCCTTATGGGAACAGCCCGAATCGCACCCTCGTGGTGGTCTGGATCGCGAATTTCGTAACGGCCCTCGGCATGATGAGCTTCATCCCCTTCTTCCCGAGCCACCTGCGGGCGCTTGGGGTTGCCGAGGGGGACCTCGCGCTTTGGGCGGGTATCTGCATGGGAGCTGCGCCCATGGCGGCGGCTATCATGGGGCCGATTTGGGGCGCCCTCGGGGACCGTTTTGGACGCAAGATGATGGTGTTGCGGTCGCTCTTGGGGATCTTCATCTTCGTCGGCTTGATGGCCTTTGCTCAGACCCCCATGCAGCTGCTGGTCTTGCGCATCGGCCAAGGTGTCTTCTCGGGCTTTCTAGCTCCATCGATCACCCTAGTGACCCTGGCTTTCCCCAGCGGGCACACGGGACGCATCTCGGGCATCTTGCAGTCTGCCATGGCTGGAGGCTCCGTTCTCGGTCCACTCTTCGGCAGCCTGCTGATCCAGACCTTGCCCGCACGTTTCATGTTTGCGACCCCCGCAATCTTGGCGGGACTAGCTGCCCTCTTGGTCTGGATCTTCGCGCGGGAAGCCGAGCTGCCCGCCCAGGCTCCCAGGGCCGGCCGACCCATGCACCGCTTGGGCTTAGGTGTCCTCATCGATGTGGCCAAGCGCATCGGTTCCTTGGTCCAGCGCCCCGGCATGAAGTTCGGCCTGGGCTTTCTCTTCGTCGCCCAATTCGGGATCGGTGCAACCAACCCTCAACTCGAGCTCTTCGTCGGCTACATCGAGCCGGGCTGGGACGCGGCTAAGGTCCAGCAGCACACCGCCTATTTGTTCTCCGTGCTAGCCGTGCTGGGTTTCTTTGCCATGCCGGCTTGGGGCCGATTCGGTGATCGTCGCGGCCATGGATTGGTGCTAATGCTCTCCGCCGCTGGTACAGGACTCGGGCTGGTCCTTGGCGGGCTGGCCACCGCTTTCTGGGTGCTGCTCGCCTCGCGCCTCTTACTCGGCGCCTTCGCCACAGGACTGGGACCGGCCGCTTTCGGACTGGCCGCCGAGGTGACCGACCGCGAAGAGCTGGGTGCGGCCAATGGAGCCGTGTTCTCGGCCAGGGCTATGGCCATGGCCCTCGGCTCGATGCTCGGTGGCGCCCTTGTGAATTTCCTGGGGCTGCGCGGGGTTTACTACGCCGCGGGCGCCCTTCTGCTCTTGTCGGCGTTATTTGGCCGCTCTAGACTTCGTCTGTCGTCACGAGCTAGCTAGGCTCCGCTCTACGCGCGGCGACTTCTTTCCTCGACCCCGCCAGGGTTGCGTGGTGTCGGCGGGGGGGACCTGCTACCCTGCGCCTGTGAAGAGGCCCCGCATTATCCACGTAGACGCCGAGCGCGGTTTTTCCGGTGGCGAAGTCCAGGTGTTCCACCTCATGCGCGGACTGCGAGAGCTTGGCTTCGAGCAGCACCTCGTGGTGCCACCCGGTTCACGCGCTTCGGAAGCTGGGCGCAAAGAGGGCTTCGATGTAATTGAAGTTGCGATGCGCAACAACATGGACCTCGGTGCGGTGCTCGCCCTGCGCAAGACCTTCCGCCGGCTCTCGGACGGCAACCCCGCAGTCGTCCATCTGCATACAGGGCGCGCTACTTGGCTCGGCGCATTGGGAACCGCTGGCCTTGGCTTGCAGGTGCTCTCGACGCGCCGCATGGATCGCCGTGTGAAGCGTGGACTCGGGACGAGGTTTCTGTATCGGAAGTTGCTGAACCGAGTCGTGGCGATTTCAGGGCCCGTCCGAGATTGCCTCCTGGAAGCAGGAGTGGAGGCCGAGCGAATCGAGCTGATCTACTCCAGCGTCCTACCAGAGGAGGTGACGTGCGAAGATCGCGCGGCAACCCGCACCCAGATGCGGAGTGAGCTCGACATTCCCGAGCAGGACTTCGTGTGCCTCGTACTGGCCAGGCTCCACGCGCGCAAGGGAATCGACGTGCTCTTGCGGGCCGTCGAGGCCGTTGCCAATGAGGCCGGGCTCGAAGCCCTACGCCGGCGCAATCTTCGCGCATCCAAGAGCGCGCGCAAGCAGTCAAAGACCACGATCCACAGCGAGCGCATCGCCCCGGAACAGTTGCTTCGGGTGGTGATCGCCGGAGACGGTCCCGAGCGCGATGCCCTGGAAGAACAAGCCCGCCACTTGACGACCCCTGATATCGTGACGTTCCTTGGTCTCCGGACGGACAAGGCCGCTCTCTTGGCCATGGCCGACGTGCTCGTGGTGCCCTCTCATCAGGAGGGCCTGGGGGTCGCGGCCCTGGAAGCCATGGGAGCTGGCGTAGCTGTGATTGCATCCCGGGTGGGTGGACTCTCAGAGGCTGTCGAGGAGGGCCGGACGGGCCTACTCGTGGAGCCCGGCAATGTCGAAGGACTCGCCAAGGCAATCTGGGACCTCTCCATGGATCGCAACCTATGCCGCAAGTTGGGTGCCTCTGGTCCGGGTCGCTTAGGGGAGGGATACTTGGTTCCGCAAATGGTTGCAGCCTACGCAGAGCTGTACGAGAAGCTCTGCGGGGCTTCCCCACCCCAGTCCGAATAGCGGTCTTGCCGAATGCGGCCCGCGCTTGACGCGGCCTGCGTATATGCGCCCTTGCAAGACCAAGCGGCCGCGAACCTCGAGCCGACCTAGGCCACTTCGGCGCCTAACGCTTGCGGTAGACCGCGACGATCGTGTGCGCGAAGAGGTTCAAGTATTGCTCCATCTTGGGATGGCGCAAGCGGCGCAGGCCATTGGCGATTGGATTGCGCGGCTTCTCCAGGACCACAAGTTCTTCGATCTTGAGATTGTGGCGCTCGGCCTGGCCCTCAAGGAAGTCGCGTGCCTCGAGCAGGCTAAAGTACCAGCGATGGCGGTCCACTGGCTTGTCTAGGGGAAGGCCGTAGTGCGCGACGGCCCCGTATCCACGCCGCATCTGGCGGCGAGCACTGTTCCAGTTGTTCGGCAGGGAGACCAACAG
>JBLHWM010000097.1:0-10964 GCA_047629095.1 Planctomycetota bacterium
CCTTAGCGATCACGATCAGAACGCGACGCGGGTTGCCGAGGTTCGCGAGAACCTGGCGGGCTGCCTTGGAAGAGGGTGCCGCGAACTTCTCGAGTTCAGCGATCACGACCTCGTCGTCACGCAGCTTGCCCAGCAGGGCTGTGCGAAGGGCAACCCGGCGGGCGCGCTTCGGCATGTGGTAGGTGAAGTCACGGTTGTGAGGTCCGAAGACCGTACCACCGCCACGCCAGATGGGAGACTTGACAGAACCGGCACGGGCGCGGCCCGTGTGCTTCTGCTTCCAAGGCTTCTTCTGGCTGCCTCGAACTTCCGAGCGGCCTTTCACCTTTGCGGTGCCTTGGCGCTGGTTAGCTTGGTGCATCACGACCGCATCCTTAAGGGTGCGGTAGAGGACTTTCTCGCCTAGGCCGGTAGCGTCGAATTCGACGACTCCCATGGTGCCTGTCTTATAAGTTTTGACTTGCATATCAGATCACCCCTTCTTGACGCCAGTCTTGGCGACTTGGACCTGGACGAAGCCGCCTTGAGGTCCTGGGACCGCACCGGCGATGAGCATTAGGTTGCGCTCGGTATCGATGCGCACAACACGAAGGTTCTTCGTGGTGTGGCGTTTGTTACCGAAGTGGCCGGGCATGCGCTTTCCTTTGAAGACGCGGCCCGGGTAGGCGCAGGCACCAATGGCGCCAGGACGGCGCACGTTGCGGCAACCGTGTGTTTCGTTACCTCGGGAGAAGCCGTGGCGCTTGATGCCGCCAGCGAACCCGCGTCCCTTAGTTGTGCCAATCACATCGACGAGGTCTCCCGCGGCGAAGGCGTCAGCCTTAATTTCGTCGCCAACGGCCACTCCGGCCGGAACCGAAAGTCGCTCTTCCCTAAGGAAGCGTTTGGCGGTAACACCCGCGGCCTTGAAGTGGCCACGTGCAGGTTTAGTAATAACCTTCTCGCGCACGTCCTCGAAGCCGAGTTGAATGGCGTTGTAGCCATTCCGGTCCTCGGTGCGAACGTCGGTAACAACACAGGGTCCTACTTCGACGATGGTAACGCCAATGGCGTCTCCTTCATCGGTGAAGACCTGGGTCATCCCGCGCTTGCGTCCTAGTATCAGCGTCATGATTCTTGAACTTGTTGTTTGGTGGAAAGGACCGGTTCGACTCCGATCGAGCGAAGTGCTCGATGCGCGGGGCCACGCGGTCCGGAAAGTTTAGTTAATGCACGAGTCGGGCTGTGAGCCCGACTCATCGCCAAGCCCGTGAGGACAAGGTTGGTTGGTTTTTGCAGACCACAGTACCGCGTGCGGCACCTGGTCATCTTGGGGGGCTCTCGGCTCTACGCTTTGATGCGAATGTCCACGCCGGCTGGCATGTTGAGGCTGGAGAGGGAGTCCACCGTTTGGCTAGTGGGCTCAGAGATGTAGATCAGGCGCTTGTGCGTCCGGATTTCAAACTGCTCCCGGGCCTTCTTGTTCACGTGCGGGCTACGGAGAACCGTAAAACGCTCGATGCGGGTCGGAAGTGGGATCGGCCCGCGAACGATGGCACCGGTCCGCTTAGCGGTCTCGATGATGTCGGATGCTGACTGGTCGAGGGCCTCGTGGTCGTAGGCCTCCATCCGGATTTGGATCTTCTGACTCATTTATTGAAGGGAGAGGAGCCCGCAGAGTGCGGAGACCTCGTTCTGGGGTTACCAGCGGGTGTTTCTAGGAAAGACTGAGTCAGGGAATAGCTCGTTTGGAGTTAGGTCCCCCTGACACAGAGGGGCGAAGACAATACCAACGGGGCAGAAATGGGTCAACCGTCTTGGGGGGTTTTCCTCTGGTTCAGGCAAATACTTCTGCATGTCCCCCAAGTGCTCAGATTGAGTCGGCTCTCCCCCACTGCAAAAGGTCTTGTTTTTCGCGGCGTGAATGGTTGAGCGACCTCTACTCCCAGACCAGGCCGCGTGCTCTAAGCTCTTGCTCAGGCACGACCTGGAAGCCACCCAGCTCCATGGACAAGTGCGCGCGCCCCTGGGAAAGGGAGCGTAGGGTTGTGCTGTAGCCGAACATACTCAGCAAGGGCACCTGTCCTCGCAATATTCTCTCTTCGCCCTCCGCCTCTACTTCCCGGATGGTTGCGCCTTGCGAATTCATGTCGGCGAGCACTCCCCCGGCGAATTGCTCTGGGCTACGCACCGTGAATTCCATGACGGGCTCGAGCAGGTTGACCTGCACTCCCTCGAGAGCCCTCCCAAGAGCCTGAGCCGCGGCCTGGGCAAACCCTTGGTCCGTGTCGCGGCCAGGCTTACTCTGCCCGGAGACGACCCGGATCCGGACTCCCTCCATTGGGAATCCAAACCTTGGACCCGCTTTGGCGGACGATAAAAGCGAGTCCGTTACCGCCGGCATGAAAACCTCAGGGATACCCGAATTCGGGCCCCATTCCACGATTGGAGGCCCTCCGGCCTCCTTGGCCTCGACCTCCAAGCCCACCCCTCCGTAGGCGGGCTTGCCTCCGGGTGCGCCCTCGGGGCGGTCGACAACGGCTGAGCCGGTACCAGACCCCAGAACTGCTTCCCGGTAGGCCACCCTTGGGCTGCCCACATGAATCGACAGTTTGAACTCGCGCTCGAGCCGGTGCTGCAAAACCTCGAGATGCAGCTCGCCCATTCCGGAGATGACCCACTGGCCCGTCTCGGAGTCCTCCATCACGTGGAAGGTCGGGTCCTCGAACTCGAGCCGCTTGAGTGCCTCGAGTAATCGTTCGCGATCGGCTCCGGATTCGGGCTCGACCGTCTTGCGAATCACGGCCTCGGGAAAGGTCAGGCCTTCAAGAATGTGCGGCGTGTCGCGGTGGCAGAGAGTGTCTCCGGTGCGCGTTGTCTTGAGCCCTGTCAGGGCCACGATTGCGCCGGGGCCTGCGCGCTCCACGGCCTCGCGGTGCTCCGCATGCATCTGCAGGATACGGGCCACTCTCTCCGTCCGTTGAGTGCGTGGATTCCAGAGCTTGTCGCCGGTCTCGATTGTCCCGGAATAGATGCGGCAGAAGCAGAGGTCCTCGTTGGTGTCGGCCGCCATTTTAAAGGCGAGCGCGCTGAGGGCGCCGGTTGGCTCGGGCAACAGGAAGACCTCGCTATCCACCTGCTGCTGTCCGCCCTCGGAAGCCGAGGGGCTTTGGCCGCGGACACCGCCTCGGTCCACGGGCGACGGAAGGTAATCGACCACCGCGTCGAGTAGGGGCTGAACTCCCACATTCCGCAGGGCGGCGCCAACTAGAGTCGGCACAATGAGCCCGGATAGGGTCGCCCTACGGATGGCCGAACCAAGTTGGGACGGAGTGGGGTCCTCGTCCTTCATCACAAGGTCACCCAGCTCGTCGTCCACATTGGCCACGGCGTCGACGAGCTCGGCCCTCAAGACCTCGGCTTCGACCTGCTGCAGTTCGGTCCACTGGCTTGGCGGAACGTCCTGAAGGGGCTTACCCGGCGTCTCACGCGTAAAGCGAACCCCACGCATCTGCACGAGGTCGATCACGCCGTCGAAGTCGCGCTCCTCCCCCATTGGCACCTGGAGGAGCACCGCGTTCGCTCCAAGCCGCCTGCGCATACTCTCGACAGCCTGCGCAACATCGGCCCCGGGAAGGTCCATGCGGTTGACAAAGGCTAGGCAGGGCACCTGGTGTCGCTGCATCTGCTTCCAGACCGTCTCGGACTGAGCCTGCACCCCGGATGGGCCAGCAATCACCAAGATCGCTCCATCGAGGACACGCATGCTGCGCTCGACCTCTACGGTGAAGTCCACATGGCCAGGAGTGTCGATCAGGTTGATCACATGCTCGCGCCAGGGGACGGTGGTCACAGCCGACGTGATCGTAATGCCACGGGTGCGCTCCTCATCCATCCAATCCATGACGGCTGTGCCCTCGTGGACCTCCCCCATACGTCGCTCGACTCCCGTGAAGAAGAGAAAGCGCTCGGAGACCGTGGTCTTCCCCGCATCAATATGAGCGGCGATCCCAATGTTGCGGATGCGATCGAAAGACATGGGCCCATCCTACGGAACGACTACAGGCCAGCGCTCCTGGAAAGCCGGGCAGCAGGCCATGTTCAGCTCTATTCGGAGCCCGAAGCGCAGTCGGACAGCAGCTGCTTGTTCTGCTCGAGGAACTCGTCACGCCAGCGGTACTCGCTGAGCAACTCAAGGTTGGGGCAACCGAGCAAGAGGCTGGCCGCGAAGAGGGCCTCGATGGAAGCTAGGCCCCGAACTGGGTCCTCGAAGAAGTTACTCTTGCGAGGGTAGGCGGTCACCAAATCCGGCAACCGGCGGCGCAGAACTTCGCCATCAACGGTTCGGCTGAGGCTAGGGACCCGGCGCCATGAGCAGTCGATCAGGAAGAGCGGCTTTCCGCGGTCCGCTTCCGTGAAGGGCTCCCCGTCGGGATCCAAGAGGATGCGCCCCTCGGCATTGACCCGTCGATCGGGGTGGTAGACCCGAAACTCAACGCCGTCCCTGCCAGCAAGCGGAGTCAGCGAGCACTTCTTCTTGGACTCCCGTGGGTCCCGGAGAATGAGGATGTCGAGGTTGCTCATGGTGTGGCCGTGTTTATGGAGAGAGCCCGCCCGGCCGAAACGGCTGGGCGGGCTCACTCATTTGCTAGCAGCTTAGAGTAGCTCTAGCGTGCGAAGTGAGCGTAGGCCTTGTTGGCCTCGGCCATCTTGTGCACGTTCTCTTTCCAGGTCACAGAAGCGCCGGTGCCGTTGTAGGCGTCGACCATCTCTTCGCTGAGGCGGATGTGCATGGGCTTACCCTTCTTCTTGCGTGCGTTGTCAACGAACCAGCGGATCGCCAGGGCTTGCTGGCGGGCGCGCTTGACTTCGCGGGGCACTTGGTAGTTAGCACCACCGACGCGCTTCGAGCGAACTTCGACCGAGGGACGAATGTTGTCGATCGCCTGGGTGAAGAGGGCCTCTTGGCGCTCCAGTTGGTTTTCACCCTCAAGCTCTTCACACTTGGACTCGGCTAGGTCGAGTGCATCGTAGAAGATCTTCTGGGCAGTGGTTTTCTTACCACCCTGCATCAACTTGTTGATGATCTTGGTGGCGAGCATCGATCCAAACTTGGGATCGGGCTTCTGAAGGATGGCTGTAGACTTGAAGTTACGTGGCATGACGTTCCGTTAGTTCTTGGGGCGCTTGGTGCCGTACTTGGAGCGGCCTTGACCGCGACCTTCGACTTCAGAAGCGTCGAGGGTACCGCGAACAACGTGGTAGCGAACGCCGGGAAGGTCGCGAACGCGACCACCACGGACAAGCACCACGGAGTGCTCTTGAAGGTTGTGGCCTTCACCGCCGATGTATGCGGTGATTTCCTTTCCATTGGAGAGGCGGACACGGGCGACCTTACGCAAAGCCGAGTTCGGCTTCTTGGGCGTTTGGGTCTTGACCTGAAGGCAGACGCCCCGGCGCTGGGGGCAGCTGTCAAGAACAGGAGACTTAGACCGCTTGGTCTTACTTTTTCGGCCCTTACGGACTAGTTGATTGATCGTCGGCATGTCGTTCCCGGGGGTCCGGAAGGTCGGCTAATTTCCGGCAGGATTGCTGGAAAGGGGCGGCTATTGTAGGGAGTAGCTGCCTGGAGTCAAGAGAGGAGTACCCAACTAGGGCGACTTATATAAGTCGCCCTGGTCAGGTTATAAAGGTTAGGCCTCGGGATCGCCCTCAGGGGCAGCTTCCGTAGGCTCAACAACAGGGATTTCAGCAGTCGCTACTGGGCTCGAGTCTGCTGCGATTCCTTCGGAGGAATCAGAGACAGGCGGCGCCGGGATAGCAACAGGATCATCAGTCCCCGTGGATGTAAGCATGGCCATTCCGGCCTCGAGGCCAGGCTCGCCAGCGAAGAGCGCTTCCATGTCGGGATCGAGGGATGTTGAGCCGGAGCCCATCATGCCCTTGCCGATCTCGCCGAAGTCGATGTTCTTCTTCACGCGGGTGCGGTAGTGATCGCGGAAACCTGTTCCTGTAGGGATCATGTGTCCGAGAATCACGTTCTCTTTGAGGCCAACCAGGTGGTCGTAACGGCCGGCCATAGCGGCCTCGGTTAGAACCTTGGTGGTCTCCTGGAAACTTGCGGCTGAGATGAACGACTCAGAAGACAGGGAAGCCTTCGTGATACCGAGCAGGAGCGTGTGGCCGGTGGCCGGCTTACGGCGTTCCTTGCGGAGGCGGTCGTTCTCTAAGCGGAAGGCCGCACGGTCGACAATAGCTCCGGGAAGGAAGCTGGAGTCGCCGGGGTCCTTGATCTCAATCTTGCGCATCATGCGGCCAAGAATGATCTCAATGTGCTTGTCGTCAATGGTCACGCCCTGGGAGCGATACACGGTCTGAATCTCACCGAGCAGATAGTTCTGCACCGCTTCTTCGCCGTTGATCTCCAGGATGTCGTGGGGAACGAGAGCGCCATCCACAAGGGGGGCACCAGCGATCACCTCGTCGCCCTTGTTCACGCGCAGGTGCTTGCCCTGTGCGACCAAGTGCTCCTTCTCTTCGATGACCTCACCCTTGGGGCTCAGTGCACGAACGATGATGGTGCGCTTACCACGCTTCTTATCACCGATCTCGACCACACCATCAATCTGGCTCATGACGGCCGGGTCTTTCGGCTTACGAGCTTCGAAGAGCTCGGTCAAGCGCGGCAGACCACCGGTGATGTCCTGGGTACCAGAAATCTCGCGGCCAGTCTTGGCCAAGAGCGCTCCAGCTTTGATCGAGGAGCCGTCAGCAACTTCGATGTAAGCGCGAACGGGAATCGGGAAGAGGGAGACAGGATCGCCGTCCTTGTCGAGGATAGCGAGCTGGGGGTGAAGGTCACCCTTGTGCTCGATCACTTGACTACGGGTCGTACCCGTGCGGGCGTCACGCTCCACGATCATGGTCTTGCCTTCGATGAGGTCCTCGAAACGGACCTTACCGGCAGCTTCGGCCAGAATCGGGATGTTGTGAGGGTCCCAAGACATAAGGAGATCGCCAGGTTGAACCGTGGCTCCGTCCTCGACCGAGAGGGCTGCACCCATGTGCACCTCATAGCGGTCAATCTCACGGCCTTGGGCATCGTTGAGAACAATCTCACCGTTGCGGTCAAGGGAGACCATCTCGCCAGCTTCGTTCTGAACGACGCGAAGCTTCTCACCGAACTGGATGACTCCCTCGCGACGGGACTTGGTCTCAGACTCCTCCACCGAGCGACTAGCCGTACCACCAATGTGGAAGGTACGCATGGTCAGCTGGGTGCCGGGCTCACCGATGGACTGCGCCGCGATGATGCCTGCAGCAAGACCGCGCTCCGCGGCGATGCCGCGGGACAGGTCCATGCCGTAGCACTTCGAGCAACAACCGAGGCGCGACTCACAAGTGAGTGCGCTGCGGACTTGCAGCTTCTCGACGCCGAGCTCTTCGATCTTACTGGCGATTTCGGCGGTAATGAGCTCGTCCTCACGGACGATCACTTCGTCGAGCACCGGATCAATGATCGTCTGACGAGCGGTACGCCCGCGGATTGCGTCCCCAAGGGAGAGCACAAGCTTCTCACCTTTATAGATGGGCATCTTGATGACGCCACCCATGGTGCCGCAGTCATCCGATGTGATCACCACGTTTTGGGCAACGTCCGTGAGCTTACGCGTCAGGTAACCAGCGTCAGCAGTCTTGAGGGCCGTGTCGGCCAGTCCCTTACGTGCACCGTGGGTGGACGAGAAGTACTCGAGGACCTTCAGGCCCTCGCGGAAGTTAGCCTTAATGGGTGTCTCGATGATCGCGCCCGAGGGCTTGGCCATCAGACCACGCATTCCAGCGAGCTGACGAATCTGGTCGATCGAGCCACGTGCACCGGATTCAACCATGCAGTAGACCGGGTTCACGTAGGGGTTACCCTCGCGAACGTCGTCCTTGAGAACCTGGATCAGCTCGTTACCCACTTCCTCTCGGCAAGCGGTCCAGAGGTCAATGATCTTGAGGTAGCGCTCGCCGTCCGTAATGAGACCTTGCGCGTAAGACTCGGCAATCTCGTCGATCTTGTCCTGGGTCTTGTCGATGATCGCGCCCTTGGTGACAGGGATGCGCATGTCGTCCTTTGCGAACGAGATACCCGCGCGGGTCGCAGCCTTGAAGCCAAGATCCTTGAGGTCATCCAAGAGGTAAAGGGTCGCGTCGCGACCGAGCAAACGGTGGCAATCGCGAATCAAGCCGGAGATCCCGCCTTTGGTCAGCTCGTAGTTGTAGTACGGCATTCCGGGCGCGAGGATGTCGTTGAAGATAGCGCGACCAATGGTCGTGTTCAGGTAGCCCCGAACGCCTTCCACTTCGATCTTTCCGTCTTCGTCAACCTCGATGTAATCCTCACCAGGAGCCAACTTGACCAGGGTGCCAGGATCCATCCGGACCAGTGCCGGCTGGTGGGTCATAAGACCGCCGTGGCCATAGGCGAGGTAGAGTTCGCCGAGGTTCGAGTAGCGGCGCGGCTTCATCGCTGCCGTACCTGCGTGTTCCTTGGTCAGGTAGTAGATACCGAGCACCATGTCCTGGGACGGCGCAATGATGGGCGCGCCGTTGGACGGGGAGAACACGTTGTTGAGGGAGAGCATCAGGGTCGATGCCTCAATCTGCGCCTCATAGCTAAGGGGCAGGTGGACCGCCATCTGGTCGCCGTCGAAGTCAGCGTTGTAGCCGCCACAAACGAGGGGGTGCAGACGGATAGCGTTACCTTCGATGAGCACGGGCTCGAAAGCCTGGATGCCCATTCGGTGAAGGGTCGGCGCACGGTTCAAGAGAACCGGGTGGTCGCGGATGACCTCGTCGAGGATGTCCCAGACCTCCTCGTCGCGGCGCTCGAGCATGCGCTTCGCCGACTTGATGGTGTCGGCCAGGCCGAGCTCCTTCAGGCGACGAATGATGAACGGCTGGAAGAGCTCCAGGGCGATCTTCTTCGGCAGGCCACATTGCTGCAGACGCAGCTCGGGCCCGACGACGATGACGGAACGCGCGGAGTAGTCCACACGCTTACCAAGGAGGTTCTCGCGGAAGCGACCCTGCTTACCCTTAATCATGTCCGTGAGGGACTTGAGCGGGCGGTTCGAGGAACCGAGCACGGGGCGACGGCAGCGACCGTTGTCGAACAGAGCGTCGACGGCCTGCTGCAGCATGCGCTTCTCGTTGCGGATGATGACCTCGGGGGCGTTGAGGTCAAGTAGCTTCTTGAGGCGGTTGTTACGGTTGATCAAACGACGGTAGAGGTCGTTCAAGTCACTCGTCGCAAAGTTACCGGAGTCAAGAAGCACCAGCGGACGCAGGTCCGGCGGGATGACGGGGATAACCTCGAAGGTCATCCAGTCCGACATGTTGCTGGAGTCGCGCAGGGCTTCCACCATGCGCAAGCGCTTGATGATGTCCTTGGTGCGCTGCTGGGAGCGGGTGGCGAGTAGCTCGTCACGAAGCTCCTGGGAGACCATCGGCAGGTCAAGGCGACGCAACATCTTGCGGATCGCCTCGGCGCCCATGTCGGCCTCGAACTCATTGCCGTACTTGGCACGGTTGGCGCGGTACTCCTCTTCCGAGAGCAGCTGCTTGTCCTCGAGGGGCGTATCGCCGGGATCGATTACAAGGTAGTCCTGGAAGTAGACCACGCGCTCAAGAGCGCTGGACTTAAGACCGAGCAAGGTACCAAGGCGACTCGGGAGTGCCTTGAAGAACCAAATGTGCACGACCGGAGCGGCCAGGTTGATGTGCCCCATGCGCTTGCGGCGCACGCGGCTGTGGGTGATCATCACACCACACTTGTCACAGACAATACCCTTGTGCTTGATGCCCTTGTACTTGCCACAGAAGCACTCCCAGTCCTTTTCGGGACCGAAGATGCGCTCGCAGAACAAGCCGTCCCGCTCGGGACGGTAGGTGCGGTAGTTAATGGTTTCCGGCTTCTTGACCTCGCCGTAAGACCAAGAGCGGATGTCCTCGGGGGACGCCAAGTTAATCTTGACGCTACCGAAGTCGTTGATGCGGTTGTAGATGGAGTCGCCCATAGTGTGCTTTGCCTCTCTTAGAAAAGAGATTTAGAGGGTGTTCGCCTTCTTTTGTAGTTCCATGTTCAGACCGAGACCTCGGATCTCGTTCGTCAAGACCTCGAAGGAGACCGGGGTACCCGGCTCGAGGATGTTGACACCCTTCACCATGGCCTCGTAGATCTTGGTACGGCCATCGACATCGTCAGACTTGACGGTCAATAGCTCCTGCAAGATCGCCGCAGCGCCATAGGCTTCCAGAGCCCAAACTTCCATCTCCCCGAAGCGCTGGCCGCCGAAGCGCGCCTTACCGCCAAGGGGTTGCTGGGTGATCAAGCTGTAAGGCCCGGTCGCCCTTGCGTGCACCTTCTCGTCGACGAGGTGGTGCAGCTTCAACATATACATAACGCCCACGGTGACCTCTTGCTCAAAAGCAGAGCCGGTACGGCCGTCATAGAGGGTGAACTTGCCACTCTCGGGCAGTCCAGCTTCACGAAGGGCCGCGCGGATGTCCTCCTCATTGGCACCGTCGAAGGCAGGAGTGGCGAAGCGCTTGTTTAGGTGCTTTGCAGCAATACCCAAGTGCGTCTCCAGAATCTGTCCCACGTTCATCCTTGAGGGAACGCCAAGCGGGTTGAGCACGATGTCAACCGCAGTACCGTCGTCAAGGTAGGGCATGTCCTCAATGGGCATGATCTTGGAGACCACACCTTTGTTGCCGTGGCGGCCAGCCATCTTGTCGCCGACGTTGAGGTTGTGCTTCGTTGCCACGTAGACCTTGACCATCTCAAGCACGCCGGTGGGCAGCTCGTCGCCACGGCTCAGCTTGTTGACCAACTTGGTCTTCTCAGCTTCGTCCGCGTCAATCTTGACCTGGTGCTCGGAGATAGCCTCGTAAGCGTTGCTGCGAGTCTTATCGGCGACGGCGTCGTCGGCGGCAGA
>JBLHWM010000098.1:0-10930 GCA_047629095.1 Planctomycetota bacterium
TAATCGGCTTGGCGTCGCTCCAGAGAGTCAGCTCTGAGTTCAGGACCCACTCGACCAAGGAGCCGTCCTCTAGCTGAGCCGTCACGACCATCTCTCCTTCGAGTCCATCCACAGAGCCCGCTCCGCGGAATCGAGTGGCTAGGGGAATACCGCTATCCTTCGGAAGACGGATGCTGACGATCGGGTTGGGCCAACCGGTGCGAGGGTTGCCGAAGTTCACATTTCCAGTGGGGCCCGTCATCGCAATCAGGTTTCCATCCCCGCGCATGGCGAAGACTCGGCGCGGACTCGGCTCGCTCTTATCAAAGGGGCCACCCGCTAGGGAGCTGATCTCGATTGTGACGATCGGCAAGACCTGAGCCAAGGTCTCCGGTTCCACGGATAACAAGGGCAAGCCGTCCACGTCGAGCTGATAAATCTCGATGCGCTGCTCTGGAAAGCATACAGCCAGAAGGTCTCCACCAAAGGCGAGTTCAACTGGCCAAGGCCCCGTCTCGATGGGCACCTCCAATGTGTTGATTCCACCCTGAACGAACGTCAACTGCCCGTTCGCAACCATCGCGAGGCTGCCACCGCTCACCCACTCGAGGGCGACATCGCTCCCCGACTCGTAGGACATATCCATAGAGGTGCTGTCCACAAGTACGGACTGGCGTGGGGTGAACGCCGTGTCCTTGGCTGTCCCCGCACAGGAGGCGGCGAGGGAGCAGCTGAGAACAAGGGCCAGGGATAGGGCGCCACGGGGCGCAAGCATGGAAATCATCATGCAAAGAGCATAACCGCCAGGCGTATTCGCGGGTCCAATCGCTGGCCCACAACGGCCTGGGAATCTGGCCTTACAAGACTTCTCCACAGGCCAGTAGAGCCACTGCCCCAGGTGGACTGTTATCCTCTGGCCATGCGACGTCACCCTAGCCCACCCCACCTGTTTGGACTGCTCCTGGCTGCGCTTTTGCCCCTGCTCGGGATCAGCTGCACGGGCAAGGATTCCGTCCGCGGCGATCTTGTCATGATCCTCGCCGACAGCGCTCCGACCCAGCCGAGCGCGCTGTTCGACGACCTAGTCGGCAACGCTCTGACCTACGAGGGGCAGCTTGATTTCCCCACTGGGCAAGCCAACGCGCAAGAGGCACTCCTGCTGGAGCTGCTCACCGGCGAGCGGTCCGGTCAGGAAGAGGGACAAGCCTACGAGTGGTTGTTCAGCCTCCCCCAGAGCGCCAAGCTCTCCGGCTTCCGCAGCCTGTGCGTATCGAATCACCCAGAGACCATCGAGCGATTTGGGATGGACGAGCACTTTGACTACGGGCTGTTCCCGCTACTCGAACAGCAGCAGTCCGAGAAAAGCCAAGACCATGGTGCGGACGCTGCCCTGCGAGCTTTAGCCGGGGACTATGAGGCTCGTGGCATCGATCGTGCGCCCACGTTTTTCTTGGCCGACCTAACTGGATCCGTTGGACAGCTTGAGTCGACCCTCGCAGCGATCAAGGGAGAGCTCTACGACCAGGAGCTACTTGACGGCGCCTCGAAGCCGAAGCGCCAGACCCTGTGCATTCTCTTCACAGCTCCGGATTCGCGACTGCGCGCTTTGGTCGTCGGACCAGGCATCGAGCCTGGGGCCGGCACGGGCAGCATTGCCCCGAGGGACTTCTTCCCGACCCACGCGGTACGCGGCCAGATCAAGGTGATGGCCTACCTGGCGGGTGTTGTCGTCCCGGGATTCCTCTCGGGGCGCGATCTTCTGAATCGCGAATAGCGTCCGTTTGCGGACCGTATTCGGGTCCTGTCTAGATGCGCTCGAGCTGTCGCTTGACAGCAGCGAGCACCAGCTCAACCCGGATGTCGAGCATGCAGTCGTGGCGCGGCATGCGGCAAGTGCGCTTGTTGCAAGGTGCACAAGGCGGCGGCACCGCTACGATCTCGTGGCGGGCTGGAGCCGGGTTGTACGGTCCGGTGCGACCGGCCTCACCAGGGCCAAACAGCGCCACGACGGGCACGCCTTGGGCAACGGCTAAGTGCATAGGACCCGTGTCGCAACTCACGAAGACCGCGGCCCGGGCTGTGATCGCGATCAGCTCCGCGAGGGAGGTCTTGCCGACGAAGTCGACGATCGCTTGGGGCCGGCCGGCCTCTTCACCGAGCTGCTCGAGCTCTGTCCGCGCCGCCTCCCGATCCCCGGGACCTCCCAAGAGGATCACTGGACGATCCAGGCTTTCGGAGACCCTGCGCGCCAGGGCGATGAATCGCTCCGCGGGCCAACTCTTGGACACATAGCTCGCGCCGATACCGATGGCGACTGGAACGGCGCCAAGGGGCTCGACCTGCTCCGAAGCCCAGGCCACCGCCTGCTCATCCACAGGCAAGCGGTGCTCGGCAGATGCCTCAATGCCCAGATGCGTTGCGAACTCGAGGTACTGCTCGACCATGTGCCTCGGCCCTGCTTCTGGCAGCGCAGGCGGCACGATGGACTCCTTAAGGAACAGCCACGCGAACTCCTTCGTGCGGGCCCTGTCGAATCCGAGAACCCGGGGCGCACCGGAGAGGCGTGCGACCAGGGCGCTCTTGAAGATACGCGCGAGGTCGATCGCTAGGTCGTAACCCTCGGCACGGGCCTCCCGAACGCAAGCCAGGAGTCCACGAGCGCCGAGCTTCTTATCCCACAGGTGAGCGCGATCCACCACGGGGTTCCCATCCACGATCGGGTAGGCGAGGTTGTGAGACGCCCAGCCCACGAACGTGTCCGGCGCGGCGCGCTTGATCGCCGCCGCCAAGACTAGGGCATTGGCCACATCGCCGAGAGCACCGAGGCGCACGATGAGGATCTTCTTAGGGAGCGTGGTCATGGAATGGAATGCCGAACACAGGTCATAACAAACACGGCGGATGGGCGCCAAAGCTTACGCTCCGAGTCGTAGGATGGATGTGCCATGAAAGTCACCCTGCCCAAAGTCGCCCTCTCCCTTGGCCTTGTGGCCATGCTCGCCACAGCCTGCAATAAGGACGAGCCGGCCCCCACCGTCGCGCCCGATCAAACAGGCGCCACCGAGTTCATCCCCTCGAACCCCAATCCCCCCACTGCGGTCCATGTGACCCACGGGCAGTTGATCGAGGACATGGCTACCCCGCGCCATATCTCAGACGGCCAGGGCACGGTGCGTATTCTCGACGGCCCGCAGTACATCACGGCTAGCGAAGTCGGCTCCTGGACCTTCGAGTTTGAGGTGAGCGAGCATGGCATCGCGGCGGGTGGCAGCCTGTTCTTCATGGTGTCGCCCTACTGGTACTGGACCAACCCACAGACCCAGAGCCCCGAGGGGCCGGGCTATGTCAGCGCCTCGCTTCCCTCCAGGGAAGAGGGCGACGAGCTCGTGCTGCAAGCGATCAGCTTTGGGAACCAGCTCTGCCAGATCGAAGTCACGGGCCGTGCATTGCGCCCAGGCGAGCTCGTCGAAGTTGCCTACGGGCAGGGTGCCGGCGCGAGAGCCGACCGCTACGCAGAGAAGGAGTCGCGCTTCTGGTTCTCGGTAGACGGCGATGGCGATGGCGTGCGCGGAATCCTGCCGGACTCGCCTACGATCGAGGTCCTTCCCGGCCGACCGGCCACCCTGCAGCTGATCCTGCCCTCGACCGTACGGGTCGGCGAGACTGCGACGATCACAGTTGCACTCGTCGATCGCTTCGGCAACGGAAACGTAGGCTTCGATGGCGAGCTCCTACTCAAGAGCGACCGTCGCTGGCCCGGTTTGCCCGAGCGTATTTACCTTAGTCGCCTAGACAAGGGCAGAACCCAAATCGAGCTCTCGATTGCCCCAGATGCGCCCATTGGCGAAATGCGCTTCGCCGGTGCAGCCGTTGGTAGCCACCTAAAGCCGACCCCCGGTTCGCCCCCTGAGCACGGGCTCGAGCTGGGCGGCGCGGCGGTCGAGCTGTCCGCCATCAGCAACCCGATGCGCATCCTTGCGGCGGATTCCGATGCGCCGCGCATCCTCTGGGCAGACCTACACGGTCACTCGAACCTGTCCGATGGAACGGGTACTCCCGAGGACTTCTACGATTACGCGCGCTACGTGGCAGGACTCGACATTGCCGCTCTGACGGACCACGATCACTGGGGCGTAGAGTTCCTGGACAAGACGCCGGCCATGTGGGAGCGCATCGGTGAGGTTGCCAAGAACAACAATGAGCCGGGTGTCTTCACGTCGCTGCTCGCCTATGAGTGGACCAGTTGGATCCACGGGCATCGGCATGTGGTGTACTTCGAGGACAAGGGCGAGGTCTACTCTTCCGTGGACGAGGACTTCGACGATCCGGCCGAGCTCTGGGCGGCGCTGCGTGGGCAAGAGGCTCTGACATTCGCCCACCACTCCGCGGGCGGGCCCGTCGCAACCAACTGGAGCTTTGTGCCGGACCCGATCCTCGAGCCCGTGACGGAAGTGGCCTCGGTACACGGCTCCAGCGAGGCCTGGGACTCACCGGGTTTGATCTACCGGCCGCTCAAGGGTAACTTCGTGCGAGACGTCTTGGACCGCGGGATCCGCTTCGGCTTCGTCGGCAGCGGCGACAGCCACGATGGGCACCCGGGCCTGGCCCACATCGCCTCGCCATCGGGCGGCTTGGCTGCGATCCTCGCCAAGGACAACACCCGCGAGTCCGTGCTCGAAGCTCTGCGGGCACGACGCGTCTACGCAACCACTGGCCAGCGCATCGTCCTCGACGTGCGACTGGGTGGCAACGTGATGGGTGCCGCAATCCCCGCCGAGTCCCTCGAGAATGGCTCGGCGCTGTTGGAGATGACCGTGCTGGGGACGGCGCCGCTGACAAGGCTCGAGGTGATTCGCTCGGGCGAGGTCGTCCAGCGCTTTGACGCCGCCGCCCTAGGGCAGACGACTGGCGGGCAGCCCCACTGGACCGGCGAGCTGCGCCTAGACAACCTCAAAGCCGGCGAGTATGTCTACCTGCGCGTCACCCAACAAGGGGACGGCGCCCCGGGTATTGCCTGGTCGAGTCCCTGGTTTCTGGACTCGCCTGAAGCCACTGAAATAGGTGATTAGGACTCGAATTCGGCAGACTTTGCCTGCTTGCGGCCGGCTTCCACGTCGACCTTAGTCAGCAGGAAGCCGCCGACTAAGAAGAAGAGAACGAGCCACAACATGGCCGACCGGCTCGTGCCTCCCGCAAACAGAACCGTTGCGAAGAGCGTCGGGCCAAGCACGCCGGCGAACTTCTCGCCCACGGCGTAGAAGCCAAAGAACTCCGCGGACTTGTGACGCGGAATCATGGTCGAGAAGAGGGACCGAGACAAGGCCTGGGTACCACCCTGCACCAGGGCGACCAGGCCGGCCAAGATGTAGAAGTGAGTGGCGGTCTTCATGAAGTACCCAAGCAGAGCCACGATGACGTAGACCCCGAGGCCAATTAGGATGGCCGACTTCGGGCCGATCCTCCTTGCCAGCCCGCCAAAGGCGAAGGAGCAGGGGATCCCCACGAACTGCACCATCAGGACCGCGAGAATTAGCTGGTTCGAGTCCAGGTTGATGGTCTTTCCATAGAGGGCTGCCATGCGGATGATGGTCAGGATGCCATCGTTGTAGACGAAGAAGGCCAGCAGCAGCAAGAAGGCTTGGGGATAGGTACGTAGCTCTCGCAGGGTTCCCGCCAGCCCAAGGAACGACGAGACGAAGGTCCCCGGCTTCCCCGCCGCGGGCGGCTCCGGAACCCGGCGGATCAGTGGAAGACTGAAGACAAGCCACCAGAGGGATACGGCCAGAAAGGCTAAGCGAGGACCCAGCGTGCCCTCGGTTAGGCCCACGAGCCCTGGGTTGGC
Organism: Planctomycetota bacterium; assembly: GCA_047629095.1. Classification (GTDB taxonomy): domain Bacteria; phylum Planctomycetota; class UBA1135; order UBA1135; genus CALBMX01. Next base: position 5,822 of record JBLHWM010000098.1, read on the forward strand.
AATCCAGATCAAGCTTAGGCCCAGCATCACGCCACCCCCCACATAGCCTAGGGCGAATCCAGCAGTTGAGACAGCATCCACCTCCTTTGGTCCTGCAATGTGATTCAGCAAGGAGTCGTAGAAAACCGTACTAGCCCCTGCCCCGAGGTTGGCCAAAGCAAAGAAGACGAGACCTAACTTCCAATCTCCCTCGCCCACAAAGAACAGGGCTGCCGTGCTCAGGATTCCAAGTAGGGCAAAGCCGGCCAAGTACTTCTTTCGGCGCCCTCGGGCATCCGCAAGGGTCCCGAGGGGAGGCGCAACTAGGGCCACAAGGAGCAGAGCGACCGCAGAAGCGGCGGCAAAGAGCCCCGTGGCTCGGTCCGGCTCGATTCCTGATGCCGCAACGCTAGCGAAATAGATGGGGAAGACCGCCGTGACAACCACCGTAAAGAAGGCCGAGTTCGCCCAGTCGTACATCACCCAACCACGCTTCTCAGGGCTATCAAGGCCGATCTTGACCAGGAATCCGTTGGGCTGGGGCTCGGGGGTTGTGTCCATGGCTGGAGTGTAGGCTTTGGCCCGGAGCAAGGGCAGTTGCGTAGTGGGGAATCCCCGAGGTGGGAATCCCCCGGCTGGGCTCAACTTCCTCTGCTATAGGGCCGATCATCAGCATGTAAGCCCAATTGCCCCCTTGTCAATCCCATTGCAATGCAAGATCCCTCCTCCATTCCAGACTTCGACAAAGCACCCCTCGATGAGCTCATCGAGGTCGGTGGCCCTGACCTCATCCGCGAGCTCGTGGAACTCTTCTTCACCGAGACACCTGGTCTTATCGGCCAGCTCGAAAGAGCAATCACCAGCGAGGACTGGGAGTCCATGGGCCGCGCAGCCCACACGCTCAAGTCCAGCTCTTATTATCTCGGTGCGCTGCTGCTCTCGGACATTGGTCGCGTGATCGAGGCCACTGCAACTTCAGGTTCGCCCGAGGCCGCTAAGAACTTCATCGGCCAATCCCAGCAAGCCTTTGATTCCGCTAAGAACAAGCTCGTTGCGTTCGTGCAGACTCTGCCCGCCTAGCTGACCCCGGATGTCCTCCGTTTTCGAACAGCTCCGCAGTACTGGACGCCTGCCATCGCCCTCTGGTGTTGGTGCAAAGATCCTAGCGCTGACTCAGGATCCAGAGGCAACGATCGAAGATGTGGCCGCGTTACTCCAGCGCGATCCGGCCCTAACCGGTCGGATCATGAGTGTGGCCAACTCAGCTCAACAGGCCGGCGCAGTTGCGCTCTCGACTCCGAAAGCTGCCGCCCTTCGCCTTGGCCTGCGCTCAGTATCGAGCATCGCCGTTGGCTTCACCCTCGTCAACGCAAATCGACACGGCCACTGCGATGGATTTGACTACAACGCCTATTGGTCCACTAGCCTGGCTACGGCCGTCGCTTCCCAGTCCATCGCCCAGCTCGTCAACCCAGACCTCGCTCCGGAAGCCTTCACCGCTGGACTCATCCTGCGTATTGGACGCCTTGCCCTGGCAAGTGCCCAACCCGAGATCTATCAAGGCATCCTCGCAAAGTGGCGGGGTGGGATTCAAAACCTGCGAGAGCTTGAGACCGAGGCCTTCGGCCTAAACCACGCGGAAGTCGCCGAGCAGCTGGTGAAGGAATGGGGCATGCCGACTCGCGTCAGCCGAGCGATCTACTCCGCCCTCTGCGGCACAGATCAGGCACGTCCCGGGGAAGCCTTGGAACTGGCGAAGCTTCTCGAGTTTGGCTCCTACCTAGCTTGCAGTCACATTGGCATGGTCCCCACAGTTGTCGATACCGATCCACAGCTTGCCGAAACTCTCCAGAGCTTCGGGATTGAAGTCGACGATTTCCTAGCGAGCTTCGAGGAGATCGTTCGCGATTGGAAAGAGCTCAGCGCGGACATGCAGATCGTGCCTCTTCCGCCGACCAATGAGAATGGCGAGCCAGAGGGCGAGCAGTCCGAGGGACAGGGTGATGATCAGCGTCCTTTCGTTCTGATTGTGGACGACGACCTCATCTCCCTGCGTATCCTATCCAACTGCCTGACGCAGAGTGGATTCAAGGTACTCGCTACTGCGGACCCGAAGCTGGCGCTTGTGCTGGCGATTCAGCACGAGCCCTCGGTCTTGATCACAGACTGGCTGATGCCTGAGATAGACGGGCTCAGCCTCTGCCGCGCCCTGCGCCGCTGTGAATCGGGGCGCCGGATCTACATCATGGTGCTCACATCCACAGAGGACGAGAGCGCCTGCATGCGCGCCTTTGATGCGGAAGCTGACGACTTCATTCGCAAGCCATTCCAACCCAAAGATCTGCTCTCGCGAGTCGAGATCGGAGTGCGGCTTAGCGCAGCCCAGGGTAGCCTGGAGACAGGGGGCCAGTCGAGGCTCAAACCGGTCAATCGCGATCGCCCGGCTGGTGACATCAACGATATCACTGCCGCCGATCGCGCCCTCGGGCAAGAGTCCGGACGGGACGAGCGTACGGGGCTGACCAATCGCGTCTACGCTACGAGTCGGCTCAATGCCTTTTACGAGCAAGACAAAGACAGCGCGATTGCGGTCATCGCTTTGAACATCGACGGCCTCACCACGGCATCGACAGACTTCAGCTTAAGTGCTACCGAAAGCCTCACCGTGCAGGTTGCATCGCTCTTGCAGGCCACCATCCGCGAGGTCGATACCTTATGCACATCCGGCAGTGGCGGCTTTTTGGTTCTCTGCCCAGGAGCCGACTTGAAGGTTGTCATGCGCATCGCCGAAAGGCTGCGGCTTGCCATTCAAAGCGCGTGCATCTCCACGGATGGACTCCCAGGATTGGCGACAGTCAGCGCGGGGATTGCCGAACGCGGCTCTTCGACTTCGACGGCGACAGCGCTCTTCCTGCTCGCAGAAGCTGCCCTTGAGTTTGGTGCCATGGGTGGCCCGAACCAAGTGCACGCCGCAGCCTAGCAGCCCGCCCCTAAAAGGGCCGCGCTGAGACAGAGCCATCTTTGAGCACGGCCCGGGCCCGACCGACTTGGCATGGGCGAAGAAGGCAAAGTCGAGTAGACCGTTATTGGGGCGGGCTACCAGCTCCGCAGTCTCACCCCGCGTCGCGGCGCTCCACCCCTTCCGATGAGAAGTCCACCTTCTCCATACCGGGCCAGGTGATCGCGCAGTTGCGACCGTTCTCCTTGGCGTGGTAGACAGCCTCGTCGGCCGCCTTGAAGAAGGCGTCGAGATTCTGGGTCGCGGCGCTCTTCGTAGCCACTCCTAAGCTGACGGTCACGTTGGTGTGGAACGTACCAGCGTGGACAACCTTCTCTTCGATGGCCTTGCGCACGCGCTCGGCACAGCGAGCCGCGGACTCGAGGTCAGCGTCACTGCAGATGATCAGGAACTCTTCCCCGCCGATGCGGCAAGCAGCCTCGCCGCGGCGAGTCACGCTCTTGAGTGTGAGGGCAACCTCCTTGAGGACCTCATCGCCAACGTCGTGGCCATGGTTGTCGTTGACCGCCTTGAACAGGTCGATGTCCATCATAACCAGACCCAAGCTCGCGCCAGAGCGGTCGCTGCGCGCCCACTCTTCCCGCAGGCGATCCATTGCGTAGCGCCGGTTGGGTAGGTCGGTCAACGCATCCGTCAAGGAGTCGCGCTTCATCATCGACGCCTGGTGGCGACTGTTCTCACAGTGCGAGCGAATGATGCGGCGGTCCCGGTCAATGGACTCCCAGTGCTGGAGAGATTTACGAGAGGAGAGGATTCGCGCTAACAAGATTTGCAGCGGAGACTTCTTATCGATGAAGTCGTCGATCCCGGCTTCGTAGGCGCGCACGATCTGCGTCTCGTCCACTTCGCCGGTAAACAGGATGAAGAACATGCGCTCGCCGAACTCAGTGCTGCGCACGTATTTGCAGAGCTCTAGCCCGTCCATGCCCGGCATGTGCCAATCGGACAGGATTACCTGGGGCGGTGATTGCCGCAGTAAGGCAAGGGCCTCGATACCGTCAACGGCAACATCCACTTGGTGTCCAGCCTTCTCGAGCTTGCGGCGGTTCGCAAGCCTCGCGATGGAGTTGTCTTCCACCAATAGGATATGCAACCCCGCGCCCATAGAGTTTGCGACTAAGGACTTACCCCCGGTTCTGTTGTAGCGCTTGGGCTCAGCACCTCGCTCGTTCCAATCGGAGAGCTCACCGAATCCCGGTACGGTACGTGTGGGGAAGGTCAAGAGATCGCCCCAGAACCACCAGTCGTTCACGACCTTGTCCCCAAGGTTGTTCATGACGTCGCGACTCACTTCCAAGCAGTTGCGCTCTTTAATGAAGTTGGGCCAGAGGCTCATGCGCTGCTTCATGTCCGCGGTCACGAGGTTGGCGATCAAGGTTGCGATGCGCAGGATGTCGGGTAGGCGCTCTTCAGTGGGCTCTAGGCTGGAGGTCCGCCTGCGCAGCTCACAACTTGCAAAGAACATCGGCTCAAAGACGGCCCGTGATACACCGTAATCCCGCAGGGTTGCCCATGCGACCGAGTTGCGATCCACGCCAAACGCCTCGCGCTCGAGTTGTCGCAGCACGGCGTCATCACCATCAGCCTTCTCCAGAAGCCCGCTATAGCGATCGGGATAGGTCTCGGCCAAGACGATCTTGCCAAGGTCAACGAACAGCCCAGATAGGAAGCAGCGAAGGGGTTCTTTCGCGCCGAGCATCACGCCAACATGCTGAGCGGCGACTCCGCGGGCGAGCGCCCTGCCCCAGAAGTTGTCGCGATCCATGCCCCTGCAGACACCCATGCGGTACGAGCGCAAGATGACCATACTGAGCACAATATCACGCACCATATCGAGGCCCAGGAAGCGGACGAGATCCGTAGCTTCCTTGCGCGTCGGTGACTGAACCATGCCCTTCGAGACACCCAGATTGAGCCAGGCCAAGGTCGCGTAAAGTGGCACATCGGCCGTGATCAGATCGACTAGATCCTCACGACTCTCCTCACCCTTCCAGTTCTCCCTCAGCAGCCCTCGGTAGGACTCGGGCAAAACGTTGCGGTGAATGAGGTTGGGCTTGAGGCCAAAAATGAATGGAGGCAAGGGAAGATCCTTCGGCGAAACGGTCTGTAAC
>JBLHWM010000099.1:0-10923 GCA_047629095.1 Planctomycetota bacterium
GCGTGTGTCACTTCAACCTGACGGCTATGGCGCGCTCTTCTTGGGCTGTTGGAGATTCACCGCAGTCTGGGATCACGGTCGACTCCGCCCCCTAGATAAGCCTCTCGACACTTTCAAAGGCGGGGTCACCAGCATGACGTCGGATGACCATGGGAACCTCTGGATGGCGTCGATGCGTGGCGTCTACCGTATTCCACCGAGGGCCTGGGAATACTTCTCCATGACCAATGGACTGCCGGAAAACGAGGTCTCCGCGATCGCCGTGGATGAGAACGGAAGTGTCGTACTGGGGCACAACTCCAGCCTCTCGAGGTCCTCAACCTCGGACTATCAAACTTGGGGGTCGGTGCCGCTCGGTGACCCACTAGGAGAAGTCGGTCGAGTACTTGACCTTGAACCCGACGGGAACGGGGGCATGTGGGTCGCGGGGCTTACGTCAGGACCTGGGTATCTCACCGATGCCGGTGACCTAACTTGGCTCGGTGAGAGTGCATTTCGGAATCATGAGCTATCAAGTGACCGAGACCTATCGACCACAAGCTTTGCTATCGACGCGGATGGGGTCACTTGGATGTCCTCCGTTGAACAAGTGTATCGTGATCAAGGCCAGGGCTTCGAGCCCGTCCCCCATAGCCCGCTCGGGGTTCGGCGGTTGGTGGCTAGCCCGACCGGTCAAATCTTCGCCTGTACATCCGGCAGCGGCTTGTTGCGGTGGGAGCAGGACACCTGGTTGCCTATTGGACCGGCAGAGCCTGGAAGCGCCTCGGAATCAAACATCTACAACGTCTACTTCCCCAGACGTGGGCCGGCCTTGGTGGGCACTTTTGGTGGCCTCAAGAGCATGGTCGGCGACACCTTGTATCCGGCACCTTGGTACGTCGAGATCGACGCGCCGATCTACTCGATCTTCGAGGACTCCCGAGGTTGGCTCTGGCTTGGAACCGAGCGAGGGATCTTCCGCTGGAACGGCTCCCAGTTGAGGCACTTCACGGTCATGGACGGGCTTCCAGGCAACGAGGTCAACCGCGACGCTGTCTTCGAAGACGACCTGGGCCGGGTCTGGTTCGGAACCGATGGCGGGCTCGCTCGCTTCTCCCCTTTCCGGGAGGTCGACCACTCGCCTCCAATCATTCGCTCGGCACTAGTCACCTCCAAGGGCTCGGCCCTCACCCCGGGTCAGTCCATCTCCGCCGGGGACAACCTCGCCTTTGATGTCAACATCGCCTCGTTCGCAGGTGCCGGAACACCGGAGTTCCACGTGCGAGTCCTTGGAAAGGGGCAACCATGGTCCGAGTCCCTGCCGGCCAACAGTAGCGTAGTGCACTTCCCAAACGCCCCCTCTGGGCCCTTCCAATTGGAGGTCCAAGCCCGAAACAAGGGAGGAGACTGGGGCGAATCGCACGCCTTGGATGTCATCCAAGTGATTCCACAGTTCTGGACTACGCGCTGGTTCAGCCTAGTGATCATCATGGCCGGGGGCATCCTCTTGTTGAGCATTGGAGGCATGTCCCTGCGTAGCCGACAGGCGACTGTCCTCCGCGATGAACTCGCACGGCAGACCAAATCCCTGCGGGAAACCGAGCTGCACTTTGAGCGCTTCTTCTCCTTGAACCCAGCGGGACAGCTGCTCATCGACCCAGTTACGGGCCTAATCCAGCAGACCAACGCTGCTGCCGAGCAGCTGTTTGTCCTACCCGGCGTGCCCCTCATGGGCGTGTCCATTTCCAAGCGCCTAGGAGACCTGGGCTTTGCCACCACTGGAGGCGAAGTGCAGGCAGCTATCAGCTCGATACAAGGCGAGACGCGCATCGAGCTAGCCACCATGCCTGCCTTCACGCCTCCCCGTCACCTGCAGCTCTTGGTAGCCCGTATCGATCGCGCGGAAGGCGGCCTAGTGCTGCTGACCACCACCGACGTTACGGTGGAGATGAATCTGAAGCAGCAGCTGCACCAATCCCAAAGCCTGCGCGCCATTGGACAACTTGCGGGCGGGCTCGCCCACGACTTCAACAACCTGCTCACGACGATTCTTGGCCACGCCGAACTGCTAAGGCTTGCCCCCAATGACAACGAGCACACCATTCTACGCGCTCAAGGAATCCAGGATGCAGGCGAGCGAGGCGCGGAGCTTGTGCGCAAGCTGCTCGCCTTTGGTCGGCGCCAGGTGCTGCAGCCCGAGGTGATCAATCTTGGTATCGTTGTGGCCGGAGTGATTGACTCCATTGGCGACCTACTCGGCGGTTCGATCTCCATCAAGTCCGAACTCGACGAGGAAGTGGGTCACGTCCGCGCCGACCGGGTCGAGATCGACCGCGCTGTTCTCAACCTCTGCTTTAACGCCAGGGAAGCCATGCCCAGTGGCGGCGTCGTCAAGGTCTCCGTTCGGGAGGCGACCCCCACCGACCTCATGCCCCTGAACCTCGGGGCAATGGACAAGCGTCGGTGGGTTCTACTGGCGGTCATGGATGACGGTATGGGCATGACAGAAGAGGTCCAAGCTCGCCTCTTCGAACCCTTCTTTACCACGAAAGAGGACTCGGGCGGGGCCGGAATGGGCCTCTCCACGGTCCATGGAATCGTCAGTCAATCCGGCGGGCACCTCGAAGTCCACAGCCGTCTTGGCATCGGTACATCAATGCAGATCTTCCTGCCAATTGTACCGGCCGAGTCGAGCGCCAGCGCGAACGCAACTGCCCCATCCGGCCCGACGAAGAAGAGCCTTTGCATCCTACTCGTCGAGGACCAGTCCGACGTCCGGCGCACCATTGCGGCCCTTCTTATCGGCCTCGGCTACCGGGTAAAAAATGCCGAGAACGGCGTCGCTGCCCTGGAGCTATGGCGCAACCGCTCGGAGCCCATCGATTTGGTCATGACCGACATCATGATGCCCGAGATGGGTGGCATTGAGCTTGGCCAGGAGCTTGGCGAACTCGCGCCCGAGTTGCCCGTGCTCTACATGTCGGGCTACATCGACCAGACTGAGAAACGTGTCCAAGGTACCTTCCTACGCAAGCCCTTCTCCGCGATCGAACTGCGCAAGGCTGTGGCCTCGGCGACCGCCGACCGCAGCTCCGAGGATCAGTCGACCCTCTAGCTAGCGGTAGCTGCTGAAGTCGACGTCAAGGCTAACGCCTAGACGCTCGGGGAGGGTGTCCCAGAGCTCGTGCCCAATCTCCGGAAGATGGGGCGAGCCGATGTAGTAGCGTGTGGATGCGGAGATCGAGCCGACGGCGTTGAGGTGCCAGGCTAGGTGATCGGCACCGTACTCCGCGGAGAGCCGGCGCGCCTCCTCCATCATCTCGGGACTGTCGTTCCAATCGAAGAGAATATAGCGCCAGACCAACAAAGGACCGACGCCACCACGCTCGCGCTTCAGCTTAGATATAGCTTTTAGGCCGTCGAGCACACGTTGGAAGTTTCCATTCTGGCGGTACTTCTCGTAGCTCTCTTGGTCCGCCCCGTCGATGGAGAAGATGATCGCATCGATGCCCGAGTCTAGGACTGCGGCGACACGCTCGGGGGTATGAAAGAAGTGTCCGTTGGTGCTAGTCAGGATGAAGCAACTGGGGTTCTTGTCCTTGCAATAGCGAACCATCTCATTGGCCCGCTTATGCATGTAGTTTTCACCACCGAGGTGGAACTCCATATAGCCCAGATTCGGAGACATGCTATCGATGACCTTGGTGTACACATCGAAGTCCATCACCAGGTTACTGCGGCTCCCCTCGATGGCGTCGCGGTTGCAACCCGGACAGGCCAGATTACAACCCGCGTGAGATTCGATAAAGAGCGCCCGTGGCGTGACCACATTATCTATGTAATCCGCGGGCGGCTCCGGTCCCTCGACTCGGTTGGGGCAACCGATGCAGATCTGGGTGAGGTCAATGTCCTTGATGATATTGCGGCGAAGGCGAGCATACCCCTTGCCATTCCAGACCTCTTCAAAGCTCTGGGTCGCCAGGTTCCCAAGCGGATTTGTCTTGGCGGCATCGACGCAAGCGCAAACGACCGAACCGTCCGAGACCACCGTGGTCTGGTTCCAAGGACGGGTGCAATAGGGCCGCGTCGCATCCCCGGGGATCCACGTTGCTAGTTGGGATGTGTCGGAATCATCTGTGCTTGTCATGGGTTTACTATGCCCGAGGTGCGCTTGGATGGAAAGGTCATAAGTCCAGGATCCACGAGTCTCGGGGCCATTCCAATCCACGCAAATGGTGGCAGGCTAGTTACGGAACGACTCGGTCCCCTAAAGTGCCCTTTGCTTCCCCACCACCTCATCCGGACCACCATGCCCTCAAAGACCGACCTAACCATCGGCCTACTTCTCCAGCTCATCCTCTTGGCTGTGGCTGGGCTGATGATCCTGGAGACGTGGCATCGAAAAGACTCCTTGAACCTAGTCGGCCAGGAATCTGGAGTCGCCCCCACTAAGCAGACGCCGAGCCTGCCTATCGAGCTCACCCCCGGCCAAGTTACCCTTCAGATCACGTATGAGCATCTCACCATGGAGACGCTGCCTATGGTTTTCACCCTCTCGTATACATCCTCGAGTGCGGTTGCTCCCGCTGGGAACCTCGTGCTTGTGGATTCCCAATGGGAGCAGCAGGCAGACAAGCTGACCTTGGAGCTTGGTTTTGTACCCAAGGTTGAGTTTGAGTTCACGCTGGGCTCGGGCAGAAAAAGCTCGTAGGAAAGGTGCATGTGGACGGGCCTGTAACCTGTGCGATGGAGCCGTAGGGCAACTTATCGCAGACCAGTGCTAAGGTGATTGAAATCCCGGGGCGATAACCAAGGCACCCCTACCCTTAATCACCAACCTCCTATTCCCATGCGCACCAGCCGAATCCTCCTCGCACTTGTGGCCCTGCCCCTCGCCTTCCTCGCCCTCGATCGCAGCGAGACCCAAGCGGCCCCTGCACCGAGTCTCTCTGTAGATCCAATGATCGGAGAGGTCCAGTGGGTCGCCTTCAACTTCGCGCCAAGGGGTTGGGCCATGTGTGATGGCCAACTGCTCCCCATCTCCCAATACTCCGCGCTCTTCTCCTTGCTCGGAACAACCTACGGCGGCGACGGACGCACGACCTTCGCCCTACCCGACCTTCGCGGTCGCGCGCCCCTGCACCAGGGTACAGGCCCCGGGCTCACCCCGCGCTCCATGGGCCAGAGGTCCGGTTCCGAGATGGAGACCCTCAACACGAACCAAGTTCCGAGTCACACCCACGCCATCGACTTCACTGAAGTGCGTGGCGACGAGACCGAGCCCAACATCTCCTACTACCTTGGGCCCGACGCTCTGTCCTCTGCACCCGCCGACATGGAGCTGAACGTCATCCAATCCTCCGGCGGCAGCCAGGCTCACAACAACATGCAGCCCTACGTGACGCTCAATGCGGTCATCGCCCTGCAAGGCGTCTTCCCCTCGCGCAACTAGCCAGAAGCTATCGAACGCCGGGGGCGCACGGGGACTGGTCGCCACGGTCCCCGTGCGCAAATCAGTGCTGAAGCCACTGGGTTGAATCTGCTAGACTTCGCCCATGAGCACTCCTCCCCTCTACGCCGTGATTATGGCCGGTGGTTCCGGCACTCGTTTTTGGCCCGCTAGCCGCATCGCTCGGCCCAAGCAATTCCTGCCCATCTCCGGTGGCCTCACCATGATCGAGGAGACCTTCCGGCGCCTCGAGGGCCTGATCCCCGCCGAGCGGATCCTGGTCGTCACCGCCGAGAGCCAGGCCGCCCTGGTGGCCGAGTGCCTGCCCGAGCTGCCCGCCGAGAACATCCTTGCCGAGCCCTGCGCCCGCAACACCGCGCCCTGTGTCGCCTGGGCTGCCCACGAGATCGCCCGTAGGGACCCGGACGCGATTCAGGTCGTGCTGCCCGCCGATCACGTGATTCAGCCCAGGGAGGCCTTCCAGAAGACCCTCGCCGCGGCCGCCGCCGCAGCAACTGAGGGTGGCCTGTTCACCTTCGGTGTCGAGCCCGACCACCCCGCCACGGGCTACGGTTACATCAAGACATCCGAGCAGCTGGGCCTGTCCGAAGGCGAGCCCGTCTTCGCCGTCGAGCGCTTCGTGGAGAAGCCGAACCTCGACAAGGCCCTCGCGTTCCTGACCGAAGGCGGCTTCTACTGGAACGCCGGCATCTTCGTCTGGAGCACCAAGAGCATCGTCGATGCGATTGCCGAGTACGTGCCCAAGCTCGACGCCGGCATCCGGCGCATCATCGACGGCGCGGACCTCGCCACCGAGTACGCAGCCCTGCCCGCGGACCCCGTGGACGTTGCGATTATGGAGCGCTCGGACCAGGTCCGCCTGCTGCCGATCACCTACACCTGGAACGATGTGGGCTCCTGGCTCGCCCTCAGTGAGATCACCGACAAGGACGAGAACGGCAACGGCGCCGTCCTGTCCGAAGGCGGCAAGCTGGTCTCGATCGACTCCACCGGCAACCTGGTCTACGCCGAGGGCGCGCGCGTCATCGCCTTGGTCGGCGTCGAGGGTCTTGCCGTCGTGCAGACCGACAAGGCCACCCTGGTCTGCCCCCTGGATCGCGCCCAGGATGTCAAGCGCGTCGTCGACGAGCTCAAGGCATCCGGTAAGGAGTTCCTGTAGCGTCATGGGAGTCGCGATTGCCATCGACCACGGCACCAAGAAGAGCGGCTTCGCGGTGGCCGATAGCATGCGCATTATCACCGAGCCCTTGGATGTCTTCCACGGCACGGGCGACGACCTGCTCGGCCACATCGCCGACCTGTGCGAAGAGCGCGACGTCGAGCACTTCGTGATCGGCATGCCCTTTAACATGGACGGCACCGAGAGCGGCCGCGCAGCCGAAGTGCGCGTCTTCGGCGATGAGCTCACCGCCTACCTCTGCGCGAAATACGGCCCGAAGTTCAAGGCGATTCCGATCACCTACCAAGACGAGCGCCTCTCAACCAAAGAGGCCGACTCCCTGCTCGTCGAAGCCGGCTACACCGGCGAAGCCCGCAAGATCCGCCGCGACAGCTGGAGCGCACTGGTCTTCCTGCGCGAGTGGCTCTCGGCAGGCGAACCCTAGGCCTCGAAAGTTGTCGCGCAACCAGCCCTTGCACAAAGTCAAGGGCTGCTTGCTGGACTCACTAGCCTAAATAACGACCGAGGACGGGTCTTATTGGCCGATTCCGCTAGAGCGTCGCGAGCCAGCTGACGACTTGATCGATAGCTGATTCGGAGGTTGGGCCGTGGAAGAGGCTGTGCCGGGCGCCTTCGATGACTTCGCTTTGGGCACCTAGTTTTTCGGCGAAGGCTGCGGCTTCGGCCGGGGTGCAGATTGGATCTTCGCTGCCGGCTAGGACTAGGGTGGGCATGCCTAGGGCGGCGTAGGAGCTCGGGACCTCGGCGATGGCCTTCTCGATGGCATCGACGGTGCCCTTGGTGACTGTGTTGTCGCGCTTGGGGTCGGCATTCCAGGCGCCAATGTCGGCGGGCACGCTGAGCATGTCGGTTGCCTTCCAGGGGATGACGCAGGGGCTGAGGGGCTCGATCTTTTTGAACATGCCCATCATGCCGCCGATCTTCTGGGGCGCACCGAAGTTGGACTTCAAAAGCGGGGTGACCAGCACCAGACCGTGGACCTCTTCCTTGTGCTCGAGGGCGTAGGCCATGGCCCACAGCGCGCCGGCGCCGATGCCGATGACGACGCTCCTGGCGTCGGGGATGCGGTAGGCGACGTGCTCGCGCACGGAGTGGATGTCGCGCACGGGCTCGGGGATGCCCGTGGTGTGGCCGCGCTCGCCCTCGGACAGGCCGTGGCCGCGCAGGTCCGGCAGGCTCACCATCCAACCGGCAGCGGCTAGCTTGTCGGCCAGCTGCTCGTAGCGCGCGCCGTGGTCGCCGGCGTCGTGCACGACGATGGCCGCACCATCGGGCACACCCTTCGACGGAGGTGGGCCGAGCTCGAGCACGCGAACGAGCACCATGCCGGCGCCGCCGATGCCACCGGTCTGGTGGCTCAGGCCTGCACCCTCGGTGCCGTCGGGGTTCGAAGCGCGCAGCTCAATGTTCGTAAGCAGAAAGTCGGGACTGGACATGGGTCGTTTGCGGAAAAAGGGGGGGTGGACTAGCGAGCAGCGTACGCGCCGTCGTTCTCTTCGGCAAGGCGTCGCATCAAAACTGCGTCTTGATCGCTGGACAAGCCGATGGTGTTGACCACGATTCCAAGGGATTCGTTCGCTTCGGACACCATGTCGAGGATCTCCTCGCGGTCGAGCGAGACTCCGATTGAGGGCTGGCCGTCGGTCAGGAGGAAGAGCGTGTCGTAGCTGGGCTCGACCCACTTGGCGGCGCCCTTTTTGCCCTTCTTGCCACCGGCCATCTCTAGGCCCCTCTCCATGCAGCCCCAGATGTTCGTGCCGCCGTTGGCGACGATCTCTTCAATAAATAGCTGGGCGTCGGCGCGGGTCTCGGCGTCGAGAATCACGGGATCCTCGGACCAGGTCCACACGTCCGCGGCGTAGACCACGATGTTGACGGTACCGCCGTTTTTCACGCCGGTCAGGGCCTTTAGCAGCTCGCGCTTCGCAACGGTGAGGCGCGTCTCTCCGGCCTTGCCCCCACCGGAATAGGCTTGCATAGGCTCGTTCATCGAACCGGAAGCGTCCAGGACGAAGAGCACCTTCTCGCTCTCCGAGCGCAGCCCGAAGAAGCTCATGCCGACGCCTTCGAGGGCCTTCTCCATGTCGGATTTGGCAACCGCATCGGACACCACAAAGCCGTCCTTGTTGTCGGCCCACCAGCGCTGCCACAGGGTCAAGTTCCCGTTGAAGTCCATGGCGGTGAGCAGCTGCAGGGCCTCTTCAGCGTTCTGGCGCACGCGGCCCCCTTCGACTTCCATGGCGGCCATCAGAGCCTCGACGCACCCATTCGGGCGCAAAATGCCGATCGCAGCCATGCAGCGCGAGCGCACGTGCCAGCTCTCATCTGCCAGCCCCGTAGCCAAGATCCAAGGGACGATGCGCTTGTCACCCGCTTGGGAGATACCGTCCAGGACGGCGACCTGCAGCAGAGGCTCGCTCTCTTTCTCGAGCATCGCCAGCAGACCCACCCGGGCCGCCTCGACTTTCGAGTCCACAAGCACCTCTACAATACGAAGGCGATGGGGCGACTTTTGGGCCAGCTTGAGAAGCGATCCGATCGCCTTGTCCTGCTCCGCTTCGGGCTCGTTCCCCAAACCGGTTGCCGCTGCCACAAGAAAGTCCCGGGCGAGCTGCTTCTGCCGATAGGTCCGCATACGCAGCGATGCCGCTTCGCCTTGCACCTGCATGTAGGACGCCATGGTGCCATTGGTGTTGCCGCCAAGCTTGTCGGCCTCCTCCTGCATCTTGCGCTCCCACTTGTGCACGTCGGCTTCGAGTTCGGGTAGCGCCTTCATCATCTTGACGCGGTCGTCGAGGGCATCGAGCGCAATGCCCGCCAGCCGCTTCGCCGTGTCCTTGGTGCCAATGTCCGCAAGCACCTTGGCACAGGCGACGCGCGTCGAGGACTTGTCACTCTTGTCGATGCTCTTCCAGAGCTGCTTCACCACACCCTTCTGCTTGCCCGAAGCCTGAGCCGCGACCAAATCGCGCGTGCCCACGCGTAGGGCCTCAGTCCAAGGCTCTTCGATGGCTAGCTTCGCCGTGGCCTTCTCGATCTTCTGCTCGAGCTCTTCGATCTGCTCCTTCATCTCAGAGACCGCCGGCTTCATGCTGCTCTTGCGCTCCGCCGCAAGCTCTAGCTTCGCCAACTGCACCCGCCGCCGCTCCAACAGCTGGGTGTTCTCATCCAAGTCCTTGCGAGAGTCCGTCGCGCCCTGGGAAGCCGACGCATAGCGCTTTACCAGGATCATCACCCCGTCCGCATCGCCCAAGCCCACCAGCGCATCCAACGCCACCACGCGCTCTGCCAAGGTGTCCTTATGGGAGGCACGGGACAGCGCCTTCTCCGCCAGGTCAAGCTCATCCCCACCCGCCAAACCGGACACAACAGCAGCAGAAGAGGGCGGTGCGACGGTGGCACGGGCCTCCCCGGTTGCAGATGCAGCGAGGGTTGCACCAGCGAGGAGAGCGACAGCGAGGAGGACGTGTTTCATGGCAGAAGTATCGCGCAGGACGACACGAGTAGCACCCCCAACTGCGACATTTCCGCCCCGCTCCCTTCCCTTCCCCAAAAACCCCGCTAGACTGCCCCCAGACGTGACCAATCTGGGCAGCCGTTTTGTCCTCAGCGCAAGCTGGAGACAAAGAGGAAAGTCCGGGCTCCATGGGTCAAGGTGGTTGCTAACGGCAACCGGCCGCGAGGCTAGGGAAAGTGCCACAGAAAATAAACCGCCGTAGACGCAAGTCCGCGGTAAGGGTGAAACGGTGCGGTAAGAGCGCACCGCGGTCTTGGTGACAAGACTGGCAGGGTAAACCCCACCTGGAGAAAGACCAAATAGGGAAGTGTGGTGAAGACCCCACCTTTCGCTTCCGGGTAGGTCGTTTGAGGCTGCTGGCAACAGTAGTCCTAGAGAAATGGTTGCCTCCCCAAGCCCTGTGAGGGGCTGGGAGACAGGACCCGGCTTATAGGATTGGTCACGTCGTTTTTTTTGCTCGTGCGATGAAGAGCATGCAAGAGATGCAAGAGCAAAAAAAACGACGCCAACCCGCAGCCCCCAAATCCCTCCAAACCAAGCGAAGTGAGGGTGCACTCTAAAAGAGTGCACAAGAGACCCCCCACTCGCCCCCGACCCTACAAATTCTCTCCCCAAAGAATCCCAGACTCCCAGCACACAGATCCCGCCCACCTACTTCCCCAGTAAAAGGTGCGCCCCATCAACAAGCGCGCCGCACCACATATCGCCCCCCCGCACAAGCACCCCCAACCCAACCCAACACGCTACAGACGCGCGAAGCGCGGAACCAACCCCAAG
>JBLHWM010000100.1:0-10922 GCA_047629095.1 Planctomycetota bacterium
GTGCGTCCGAGTTATTGGGTGGAGCGGGATCCGAATGTGGACCTGGAATCCCTGCGTGCAGGCCTCGGTCAGAGCTTCTCGTACAATATACGTGAGGGTAGCGTTGTGGGGCAGCAGTCCGACGAGCGCGCTTTCCGCAACGGAGTTCGTCTGGCGGGGCTGATGGCCTTGGCCCTGGGTTTGTTTGTGATCTTCCACACCCTGTCGATGTCTCTGGTTGAGCGTGTTCGTGAGGTCGGCGTTCTCTCCGCCCTCGGAGCGACGCGCGCTCAGATTCTCAGGGTCTTCTTTGGCGAGGCGATTGTGATCTCGCTGATTGCCGGAATCACTGGACTCGGCGGTGGACTCTTGCTCGCTTGGCAGATGCTCGAGCACTCGATTTCCTCCCTTGGCATCACCAGCGTGGTGCGCGGCAGTTTTGTGGTTCCCTGGAACGAGTCCCTTGGACTGGCGGGACTCGGCATGGGCATCGCTCTACTGGGGTCGGTTTTCCCCATGCTACGAGCCAAGGATTCCGAGACCGTTAGGGCACTTAGGGGTGAAGATCTCGAAGTGCGCAGCAAGTCCCACCGGGGCTTCCACTTCTTCCTGGCGGTGCTACTGTTTGCGGTATTGCCCGTGGTCTTCTTCAGCCTAGTTCCCCTGGTTGGCGAAGGTGGAGAGGAGCTACTGAGTGTGGTCTTCCTAGGCATCGCCGTGGTGGCGCTGCTGATCTGCACGCCCCTCATGGTTCCAGGCGTGATGACCGTCTTGGCAAGTATGATCTCTGCGCCGTTGGTCCGGCTTTCTCCCTTTTCGGGGCTTTTGGCCGCACGCTCCATCGGGCGCAACCCAACGCGAATCGCCGCTTCGGTCGCCGCCATAGCGTTGGTTACCGCAGCCTTTGTGGGCTTGCGAGGCTTGACCAGTAGCCTCTACTACGAAACGAAGAATTGGGCTGCGGAGTCGGTCGAACAGAAGGTCTGGATTTCGGGTCTCGAGGACACCGAATGGCGTCCCTTGGCTGAAGTTCTTCGCCAGGACTCCGAGGTGCTTGCTGTGGAACCCAATGCGGCCCGGGTCCAGTCCCCTTTCCGCATCGTCGGCATCCCTTTGGAGGAGGCCGTCCTGTACGGCCCCTTGGCCGATGACGAAGTACTTAGGCGCGACTTCAAAGGAAGCAACGGAATCCTCATCACGTCGCGGGTTGCGAGTCAACGGGGCTTGTCCGTGCATGACATCGTGCCCATCGCCACTCCAAGTCAAGGGGTGAAGAGCTTCCGTGTACTTGCCATCACAGACGCCTACGGCTACTTCGCCGATCCCCATGAGCGCGCCTATGGCGTGATTGCGGACAAGCATATGTCGAGCCTGTTCTGCTTGGACACGGACACCGCTACCGGAATGGCTGTGCGCTTGCGCAGTGCCGATGATCTCGATGCGACCATGGTGCGAATCGCGACAGCAACCCGCGGCTTCTACGGATCAAGCTCTGACCAAGCGAAGGCGGTCAACTTCGCCTCGGGTAGCGACATTCGGCGTCACGAACTCCGCGACATCACACGGGACTTCCTGGTCTTCGACATCGTGATCTTCCTGACCCTGTTGATCGCGGGAACTGGCGTACTGAATGGCCAACTTCTTTCCGCTATGGAGCGAGTGAAGGAGCTCGGTGTGTTGCGCGCTCTTGGAGCAAGCGGCAAGCAGATTCGCGACTCGGTACTTTTGGAGTCCGTGGTCATTGGAGCCGCCGGTAGCGTGCTCGGTGTCGTTATTGGATTCGGCCTAGTCTTCATCTTGGTGGACGCGCTCAAGATCCTCTCGGGGCTAGATCTGCCAAGGCCTGGTTTCGAGTTGACCTATCTGCTCGCTGCAATCGGCTCGTTCCTCGTGACGATTGTTGCTGGGCTCTATCCGATCTGGCGTATGAATCGCATGGATCCGATCAAGGCAGTCCGCACGGGTTAGCCCCGGGGCAGGCTGTACGTTGCACGGCCGTTACTGTCGCTTTGGCGGGGGTGGCGTATCTTTGGACACTCACCTCGAAGGGCCTGCCCCTTCCGTAACCAGTTGCACCCAATGATCGTCACCCTCTTCAAGCGCATACTCACCATCTTCTCCTCCTTAGGCCTGGTCTATTTGGACGAGGCGGATCCCGCCTATTTTCGAGAGCGGGAAGAGCCAAGCCACGGTATTTGACGGGAAGCCCCTGCGCAATGGCTCTGGCTCCCGCTTCTAAGCCTATCGCCGAGGTCATCATGTCTCTCCAGGATGGAAGGTGATCTGTGTCGGACCGAATGGCCAGTTCCAGGCGGACCCCATGAGCTTAGGTTCGAGCCAAATAGAGAAGCTGCAAGCCATGGGAGCAGCAGCCGACGCTGGAGCCCCGGTCAAGCGGATCCTTGTGAAGCCGGGCAAAGCCACAAACAGCGCGGCGGTAGCCGAGATCCTGCAGTATTTCAAGCAGGCCGCAACCAAGGGCCGGGTCCTGTTTTTGGGCGCCTTGTAAGGGGCCCCGCTCGTTGCCTGGAAGCGCGTAGTCAAGTTGCATCGCTTGGGCGAACCCAAAGAGAGAACGATTGCTAGACTGCGCGCCTTCCATGTCAACACCAACTCTACATCCCGGTGGCCCAGGCTCGATCCTCGAGGATAGCCCAGGTCCCCACAAGCCCAAAGACGCGTTCCTGCTGCGCTTAGTGGAGCTCCTGCATGCCTACGGAACTCCTTCCTTTCGCATCGAGCGCGTGATGAAGACGGTCTCCCGCGGTATTGGAGTCGAGGCAAGCTTCCTGGCAGCACCCACGGCGATCCTGGTCTCCCTTGGCACTGGGGTGGAACGAGCAGTTCACTTGATTCGTGGCGACAATGGCGAGCTAGACCTCGGCAAGCTAGTGGAGTTTGATGAGGTGATGGAGGAGGTCGAGCACCACCGCATCTCACCCACCGATGGGCTGGATCGACTGGAGCAGATCGCTGCCGCTCCGTCCCGCTACCGTCGCAGGGTGACCGCCCTTGGTTTTGGATTCGCATCGGGTACGGCTTCCATCTTCTTTGGGGGCGGGCCCGCCGATTTTGTGGCTTCCATGATCGTGGCCATGAGCATCTTCCTGATGGGCCACTTCCTCCCAAGGCGGGATGACACGATCGGCTTCTTCGAGCCCCTGTCCGCATTCTTGGCGGCCTTCTCCGGCTCGCTACTCGCAGCTTGGGGTGGGGGACAGCTTGGTGTGGACAGCCGTATTGTCACCCTGGCGAGCCTGATCATTTTACTGCCCGGACTTAGCCTAACGGTAGGCTTGAGCGAGCTTGCGACCAAGCACTTGATCTCGGGCATGGCCCGGGTCGCTGGTGCGGGGGCCGTTTTCCTGACGCTGGTCTTTGGCGTGGCCATGGGGTGGCGCCTTGGGGACGCGGCCTGCGCAAAGCTCGGGTGGCTCGTGGACCCGGCTCTCATGGCGCCCCTACTTCGAGCCTGGCCTGAAGCCTTGCAAGGCTCGATGCCCTGGATCTCCGCTGCGGTTGCACCCTTCGCTTTTGGCGTGCTCATGCAGGCACGTCCGCGCGAGCTGGGAATCATCTACGTGGCTTCCGTACTCGGCTATGGTGCGGCTGTTCTCGGCAACGATTCCCTTGGCCCAGACATTGGCCCCTTCTTGGGAGCTCTTGTCGTGGGGCTCGTATCAAACCTCTACGCCCGTGCAGCCAACCGGCCAGCGCTGGTGCCGCTGACCCCGGGCATCTTGATGTTGGTTCCAGGAAGTCTAGGCTTCCGTAGCTTGACTTCCTTCCTGGAGGCGGATGCTCTACATGGCATGTCCTGGGCCTTCCAGACGGGCATGGTGGCGGTGTCTCTTGTGGGCGGGCTCTTGGCGTCGAACATGGTGTTGCCGCCGCGGCGCAGCATGTAGGTGCGCCGGGCTCAAACGCGAATCAGACCATCGCTCAAGCCCTTGCTCTCCAAGTCAAAGAGCAGGTGGTCTCGTAAGGACTCCGCGATATCGCGCTGCAGGAACTCGATGTCGATCTTGTGGCCGACCTTACCTGCACCCGCCGTGTCGATTTGAAGGCTGGCCATTTTATGGCGCCGATCAAATGGGGAGCTGCGCACAGAGACGGATTGCACGCGACCGGAGAGCGCTAGCCCTAACGTCCTTGTGAGCACGCCAGTTCGCATAAGCACTCCGAATGGGGTATTGGCCCAAGCTGTGATCTGGTGCTGCTTGTGGGCATGGGTGAGCGCGATGATGGCGACGATGGGAAGGCCGATCGCCAGGACCGGTGCGCCCCATGTGGAGTAAAAAATGGCCGGTGGGATCGCGACGAACAGGCACTCGCGCAGAGCCCTGAAGAGCCTGCGCTTGCCCGCCTTGGGACCGAGCGACTGCCAGTCAATCGATTCAAGATCGATGCTTGGGTCGATGGCGTGCAGAAGGCCAGGCACGAACTCGTTCTCAACAACGGGCATCAGCCAGCGCTGGGTGTGGTTGCCGCTCTGGACTTCGCTCTTGCCCCCAGCCGTCTCGATTTGGATACTGCTGCGCTTCAAGAAGCGCAGTAGTAGGTTGGACTTGACCGAGACAAACTGGACGCGCCCAAGGGGAATCGTCGTGGTGTGCCGAGTGAACAGGCCGCACTGGGTTCGAAACTCGCCGCGGGAGCGCTCGAGGGTGAAGTTGTGTAGCCCGATGAATGTGGAGACCATGGAGAGCAGCAGGATCGCAACCCCCGCGGCGAAGACGGCGGCGACACCCAAGACGACATCCTTAAGGATCGACGCCCCGGCGCCAAGGGCCGTGAAGACTGGCACGGGCGAGCCGAACTCAAAGAGCCCGAGCTGGCCACCGACGCCGAGACCGAGTCCAAGGATAGCGAGCCCGCGCAGGGGGTTGAGGCCCAGAAGGGCGAGCTCCGTAGCAGGCAAGTGGAAGGCAAAGCTCTCACCAACAGGTACGTTGGGTAGAGGGCCCTCAACGGGCGCAGAGACTCCTTGGGGGGCCTCGTTGAATACGATGCCGCGCAGGCGGTCCCGAGCCGAAATGGAGAGCACCCGCAGCTTGGCTTCGGGCTCTGTATTGCCGGCGGTCTCCACCCGAACCTCGGCCACCTTGAACAACCGATGGAGGAAGTTCTGGGTCGAGTCGATGCTCTGAATACGCTCGAGAGGGACATGACGAACGTTCTTAAAGAAGACGCCCTCATGCACAACAAGTTCGCCGTCTGCGATCAAGTAGCGCAGGTTGAAATAGCGCCAAGCTTCGAAGATCATCAAGGGGATCACGGCAAGGGCGGCATAGGCCTCCCAGGACTCCGACTTCTTGGAGAGGAAGAACATCAGGGCCAGGGGCCAAAGGAACTGGCGCAAGTGGCGCAGAAGGCTGAAGAGCAGTGAGCTCGGGTGCAGCCGCTGCTCCTTAAGGTCGCGCTCAATCATCGACGGAAGACTCCCCAGGCTCGTCTATCGCTACATCCGAGCGGTCCGTCTGACCCATTTCATCGACTTCATTCAGCTCGTCATGGACTTGGGTGACGGGCTCGCGCAGGATCAGGAAATCACGCACCGCAATCGCATCGTCATAATTCAGCCCGCTCAGGTTGACCTGGGCTTGATCCGAGCCCGCGGTGTGAATTGACAGGGTGGCAATTCCGAAGCGCCGCTGCAAAGGACCTTGCCCCACATCCGTGTGCTGAACGCGGGCCCTGGGAACGCTGGTGGTTGACCTCCAGATCACACCTTGGGTCAAGTGAATGCCCAGGTTCGACAGGCTCCAAGACTTGTGCCTATGGGAGATCTGGGGCCACGCAAAGGCGCGGTACGCGAGGAAGCAGAGCAGGAGACCGGCGGGAATGAGCGGTGTCCACTTGTAGCTTGCGGGGAGGTTGCCCAGGAAAATCATCATGAGCGCAATCGTGGACACGATGGAGCCGATGATGCCACCAGTGATCATGGAACTCAGGCGATCTACGGTAACGTGGGCCGGCGGGAAGGTGCGGGTGCTGCCGTCCGCTAGCTCAGTTCCTGGGCAGGGCAGATCACCTTCCATCGGACGGCCTGGAGTCGGACGCTTTGGGTTTGCGAGGATGGTTCATCGTGTGCTTTGGGTGCGGTTGGTTTGCCGCCAGTGTTTTCTAGAGTGGTTGAAGACGAGTGCCAAGGTTGTCCTTTTATAGAGGAAGGCTCGGCCTGTTAGAGAATTATTTCAGGGGCAGGTCGGGGCTGAGTTGCTGGGCTAGGTCAAGCCAGCGGGCCTGTTGAGAAGTCTGCTTGAGGTCCCCATAGAGCCTAGCCAGTGCCATGGCAAGCTCGGAGGTCGGCGCGATTTGGAATGCGCGGCCGAGGTCCTCGGCGGCACCCCGCTGGTCGCCTAAGGTGAGCTTCACCACGGCGCGATTCCGCCAGGCTCCGTCCGCCATGGGGTGCTGTTCGATTGCTCGGCTCAGCACCTCCAGCCCCTCCTCGGTTGCACCCAACTCGCCTAATAAGAGACCAAGGTTGACGGCGCTCGATCCCAGCTCTGGATCCAGCTCGAGGGCCTTCCTGTAGGAAGCCACTGCGTCCGTTTTGCGGTTGAACTGGGTGAGCAGGCTACCGCGCACATGGTGGTACATCGGGAGTGCGTTGCTCGCGGGACCGGGCGACTGATCCAACAGCTCACCAGCCCGCTGTAAATGCCCCCCGGCTGCATACGCCATGAGCCAGAGCCCAGCATCATCCAAGTGATCCGGTGCAGCGACACCCGGCCACTGGAAGCGCTTCCAGTCACCGCTCGCGGATTCGGGAAAGCGCAGCTGGTCACTGGGTGTGGGTGAGGGGGCGTCCGCGATGTCCCGCCGGATGAAGTGGTCGTGGATTTGTACCTCGGCCACATCGAAGACTCCGACGAAGGGCATGTGGCAAGAGACGCAGTCGTTGCCGGCTTCCAGTAGAGCGCTCGAGGCCAACTCGGCCTTACCAACGTGGACCTCTTGGGGAGCGTGGCATTTACTGCATGCATCCCGCACGAGCTTTCGTTCACGAGGCTCCTGCATGGACCTGTGCGGGTCGTGGCAAGTGGAGCAGGTCATCTCGCTCTGGAGGAAACAGGCGCTCATGGAGAGGCGCTCGACTTGGCTGACAAAACCGACCTCGGGTCCCGGGTTTGCGGAAACGAAAACGGCGCGCTGTTCGAGAAGGTCGCCCCCTGGCTCGGGAGGCCCGAGCTCCACACCATTTAGCACGATGCGCGCGTCGCCTTGGAGGTGGCAGGCGGCGCAGATGGAGAGCTGCTGTTGGCGATTCAGCTTGCCCATCGACCCCATGGGATCGGCTCCCTCAGGGTTGGCGTCGCTCTCATTCCAGGCCACGTGGGCATCGCCCTGACCGTGGCATGCGGCGCATGAGATTCCACGGGGCTGCCAGTCCCGGGGATTCGGTGTGAGGTTGAGCGGGTAGGTCTTCGGGGGCAGAGCGTCGGTGTGGCAGCCGAGGCACTCATTTGTGATAGGGGTGGTCAGGCGGGCCCCATGTCCCATAGAGGCGCCAGGGGAGAGGACCGATTTCCGCCCGCCACCCGTAGTCAGGACCTCCACGGGAGCGAACCAGGTCTTGCTCCCATGGGCAACCGCTAGGGACCGGTCCAGTTCGCCGGAGCCGATCCCATACAGCACCTCATAGCCCATGGCGAAACCCGGGTCCCCGCTGTGGGTCTCGGCTAGAACGAACGCTTGGCCGTCTGGAGACTCGGCGAAGTGGTAGCGATAGCCGTCGGGGCCATCGGCCACATGCCCCAGTCCTTGGAGCTCCCCGGCCTGGCCCGTCTGGCTCGCCAGATCAGGCTTCACGACCCCTAGGGTCCGAGCCATGCCGGTCTCCGACCAGCTCTCGACAATGTCCTCGTGGCAGTCGGCGCACTGCTCAGCTCCGGATCGCTGGTTCGGGGCGACCCAGTGAGGTGCCAGGGTCAACTCTTTGCCGCCGGCTGAGGGGGCCGAATCGCCAGAGCAACCTAGCACCGCCAAAGCGGTCAAGGCGATGAATGAGCGCAGGATCGTCATGCCCCAAGTCTCGCATAAATGGCTCCCGATATGGCGGTCCGATTGACTCCCGATCCCACACCTGCCGGATCATTTCTCTTACCCTCCCCGGCAAGTCGGCGATGCCTGTTATTCTCTTGCCCCTCCAAACCGCTTCCTCCTCTCCCCGCCCCCTCAAATGGCTGAACTCGGCTTTCACGCAGTCTCTTTTTCCTACGGCGCCAAGCCTTTGCTCGATAACGTTGACCTTCAGATCAAGGCCGGCGAGCGCATTGGCTTAATTGGTCGCAACGGCACAGGAAAATCAACTCTACTGAAGCTCCTACTGGGTCAAATCGAACCAGAGAAGGGCAGGATCTCCACGCGCATTGGTCTTCGCGTGGCGGGACTCGAGCAGGAGGTTCCTGGGGCCATCACGGGAACGGTGCAGGAGCTTCTCCAGGCGGCCTTACCCGAAGATCAAGACGCGGATGATTGGCAGTCCGAGCGCTCGATCGCGAAGGTCGTGGGGGAGCTGCACGTGGACCCGGACGCGGTCTTTGCCGACCTGTCCGCTGGAAACAAGCGACGAGCTCTGCTGGCCCGGGCCCTGATCTCCGATCCGGATCTGCTGATCCTCGACGAGCCCACCAACCACCTTGACCTCGAGGCCATTTGCGGGCTTGAGGAGCTTCTGATGAAGCGTAAGGGCGCGCTGCTGTTCGTGACCCACGACCGCAAGTTGATGCGCAAGATTTCCACGCGCATCATCGACCTGGATCGTGGCAGCCTAGAGAGCTATGAGTGTAACTTCGAGACCTACTTGGTCCGCAAAACCGAAGTGCTCGAAGCCCAAGAGAAGCATGCGATGCAGTTCGACAAGAAGCTGGCCCAGGAAGAGGCGTGGCTTCGCCGCGGCGTCAAGGCTCGCAGGACCAGGAACATGGGGCGAGTTCGCTCGCTGCTCGACCTTCGTGCGCAGCGTTCGGAGAGGCGCGAAGTGGGCGGTAAGACAAGGGCCCTCGTTCAGGATGCCGTGCGCACTGGGCGCAATGTGATTCGGGCCACCGGACTCGGCCAGGACTTTGGGAAAGGGCCGCTGTTCGAAGGGCTCGATTTCGATATCCAACGGGGCGAGCGCATTGGCTTGATGGGCGCAAATGGTTGTGGAAAGACAACCCTGCTGCGCATCCTCCTAGGTGATCTAACCCCAGGTCAGGGCACGATCGAGTTTGGCACCAACCTCGAGATTGCCCGGTTCGATCAGCTGCACGGCGAGCTGGACGAGAAGTTGACCCTCGCCCAGAACATCTGCGGTGATGCGGACACGGTCATGGTGAATGGGCACCCGCGGCACATCAATGGTTACCTGCAGGACTTCCTGTTCGATAACGAGCAGGTTCGTGGCCCGATCTACAACCTGTCGGGTGGCGAGCGCAACCGTTTGGCCCTGGCGAAGGTGCTCTCGCGCCCTTCGAATGTCCTGGTTTTGGATGAGCCGACCAACGACCTCGATCTAGAGACCCTAGAGGTGCTCGAAACTTTGCTCGCGGAGTATGCGGGAACGCTAATCATCGTCAGTCACGATCGTGAATTCTTGAACAACACGGTGACCTCGATGGTCCTCTTCGAGGGGCCGGACAAGCGCGGGGTCGGTGTGGTTCGCGAGTACGTCGGTGGATACGACGAGGCGTTGTCCCAGCAGGAGGTTCTGGTGGGGAAGGTTGTGGAGCAGGCTAAAGCTCAGCTACCTAAGGGCGCTAGAGTTCGAACGAAGAAGGCGAAGAAGCTCACCTTCGATGAAGCTAAGGAGCTGAAGGGGCTGCCGGCTAGGATCGAAAAGTTGGAGACTAAGGTCGCTGTGTTCCAGGATGCTATGGCGGATCCGGAGTTCTACCTCAAGGCTCGGAATGTGATTGCTCGGGAGCAGGTTGCGTTTGCGAAGTTAGAGGGAGAGTTGAAGGTGGCGATGGATAAGTGGGAATCGCTTGAGGCGATTAAGTCGGGGGAGTAGCTGCGGGCTCCTTGTCTTGGTTTGACTCCGGATGGCGCTTGGGCTTTTAGTCTCAGCTCTCGTCCTTTAGCTCTCGTCCTTTGTGGGTTAGGGCGCTTCGCGCGTTGGGGGATGCTGGGCGTCCGGTGTCTCTTCGAGCAGGGGGACTCCGGAACCCGGACGGCCGGAGGGGATTGGGTGGATTGAGCGTGTAGGGGGCCGTCCCCGAGGGATTCCTCCGCCCCCCTGCTCGAAGTGACACCTACGGGACACGACGATCTTTGGGGGGGAGGGGGGACGAGGTTCCTTGGTGAGCATGCGGTGGGGCGTTTTGCTTGTTGTTGGGCTGGCACTTTTTTGCTGTGCACTTGAGATGCATGGGGGTGTTAGTCGGGGGGGGCTTGGGTTCTTGTTTTGTAGGCTCGGGCTAGGGGGGGGACGATGGCTAGCCAGAGTAGGCTTAGGGGGATCGCTACGGCGGCTAGGTTGGAGAGGGCTAGGCCTAGGGTTTTTAGCTTTAGATAGAGCAGGGAAGTGGCGGTGTCGCCGGAGCGGTAGAGGGCCACGTCGATGAAGTTTTTGGCCTTGTACTTTTGCTCGGTTGGCAGCGGGGTGAAGAGCAGCTCTCTCGCCGGGCGGGTTAGGCCGTAGTTGGTGGCTCTGCGTAGGACTTGGGTGACTAGGACTACGGAGTAGATGGGGAAGGCCCAGAGAGCGGCGAAGCAGGCAGCAGTTAGGATGGGCAGGATTGAGAGGGTTGGGCCTAGGCCAAGTCGGTTGACCAGCTTGCTGACGGCGAAGACTTGGAGTAAGAAGCTGAACGTGTTGGTGGCAAGGTCGATGTAGGCAAAGGACTGGACTCTACCCCCTAGATTTTGCTCCAGCGAGGCGATTACGGTGCCTTGGATTAGGTAGGCGAATGTCCCCGTCAGCGTGTAGAACAAGATGTATCCGCTGATTC
>JBLHWM010000101.1:0-10891 GCA_047629095.1 Planctomycetota bacterium
CAGCCAGGCGATCTCGTGCACTTCGGGCACGTCGGTCTGGCGGAACAAGGAGCACTTCTCGGGGTCGAGCCCAAGGGCCAGATAGGTGATTGCGGTTTCCTGGACCAGGTTGCGCAGCTCTTCGGGGTCGCGGCTGGTGGTAAGAGCGTGGTAGTTCGCGATGAAGTAGAAGTGATCCCCGGGCGTGGCGGTCCCATCAATGTGCTGCTTGATGGCGCCAAAGTAGTTGCCGAGGTGCTGGCGTCCAGAGGACTGGATGCCGCTGAGGAAGGTGGTCATGGTCTGGGTTGGGCCGAGTGCGGCTCCAAGGTTGCGTTGTTTCAGGGGTCGAAGTTAGCAGGGTGTAGGCTCTACGTCTACTTGTGCGCAACTTGCTCGGCAGAAGCTTGCTCCCAAGCCTAGAGAAGTTGAGAATAGCGACATGTTGGAGAGGCGGAAAAGCATGTGGCAAGAGCTCGTACTCGCGGCGGCGCTCTTGGGGGGCGGCTGTGCGAGTCCGTCCGCGGATTGGCACCTGGCGCCTTTCGCCACCCACATGAACGGTTTCGACGGGGGCAGCACCACGGAGTTCGCGGGCGGCATCGGCCTGCTCAAGGATCCAGGGCCCGAAGGCGGACCCAAGATCCGCGCCCTGCGCCCGCTCCTGTCAGAGACCTGGAACGAAGACGGCACACGGGTCCTGGACTGGTTCCCGCCCTTGGGCCGGACCTCCTGGCGCAAGGACGAGCTCGTCAGCTACTTCTTCCCCTTCTACACAGCGCGCTCCACCCCCAATAGTGAGCGGCGCAAGTTCATGATGCTGCTGCTGCCGGGCATCCTCTACACCGAGGAGGCCGACGATACGGATCACCTAGCGGTCTTTCCGTTTTACGGCGACGTGCGCGACTTCCTGACCTTCGACCGCCTCCACTTCGTCCTGTTCCCGCTCTACATGCGCACGGTGCGCGAGCAGAACGAGACCGATCACGCGCTCTTCCCGATCTTCTCCGTCACGCGTCCTCGCATCGGAATCGACGGGGAGGCGATCGGCAACACCGAGGGTTGGCGCGTCTGGCCGCTGTATGGCCAGGTTGAGCGCGAGGACAGCTACGACCGACGCTTTGTACTGTGGCCCGTGGGCAACTTCCAGACCAACCACCTCGGGCGCCCGGAAGAGAGCCAAGAGCACATCGCGAGCGTCTTCCCGCTCTTCACCCAGACCAAGGTCGGGACCTACCGGGGCTACACCTTCCTGTGGCCCTTCTTTGGCTTCGCGACCGACCCGAGGGAGGACTTCATCCAGTTTGATGCGCCCTTCCCCCTAGTGCGCTACCAGCGTGGCGGCAAGAACACGAACGGGACCGAGCGAACGCGCTTCTGGCCCTTCTACAGTAACCTCAAGGCCGACCTAGCCGAGTCGACGTCCGTCATGTGGCCCCTGGCGACCTGGCGCTACGAGAACTACCTCGGCCACGACCGGAGCAGCCTATTCCTGCTGCCCTTCTGGCGCAGCTGGACCGAGCGCATCGACCATGGCGAGCGCGAGGGCGAGGTCACCGATTCCTGGCGCAAGTTCTGGCCCCTGTGGAGCCAGGAGGTCACTGGACCGCGCACGACAACCACCGTGCTGCCGCTCAATCCGCTCATGAAGAGCGACTTCGTCGACTTCCACTGGGGCTGGATTTGGCAGCTGTACCGGACCATGGAAGATGGTGACAATCGCACCGAGCGCGGGTGGCTCGGACTCTGGTGGCGCGAGAAGAACGCGGTCGAAGATCGTAAATCCTTCACCGGACTCTGGTCAAAGCGCACCGTGAACCGCGATGATATGCAGTTCACGGAGACCTCGCTCCTATTTGGATTGATCCGTTGGCGCAGCTCCGATGACCAACTTCACGACTCGGGCCTCATGCGCCCCGCCTTCCCGGGTCCAGGCTGGCCCGCCATGGAGCTGCCGAAGGGCGGAGTCAACTCTTCCCCCATCGAAAACGAACACTTGATTGACTTGAAGGCAAAGGAACAACACGACCAACGGGAGGATGAGGATGGCACTCTTCCAAGGGTTTACTGAGTTTGCCCGCAGTCTAGGGGCTCAGTTCATTCTGTTCTTCCAGGTCCTCGCGCGCTTACATCACATTCCCAAGCGTCGCGCCTTCGTAACCGCCCAGCTTTATGGTGCGGGCAACAAGGTGCTGCACGTCGTGCTGCTGGTTTCCTTCGTCATGGGCATGGTGCTCTCCCTGCAGACGGGCTTGGTGCTGGCTGATTATGGCCAACAGAACCAAGTTGGCATCGTCGTGGCCGTGACCATGGCGCGAGAGATGGGACCGTTCATCACGGCGATCATTTTGAGCGCAACGGTAGGCAGCGCCCTGGCCGCTGAGATCGGCACAATGGCCGTAAGTGACGAATTGAGTGCCCTAGAGGTCATTTCAGTCGACAAGATCAGCTTCCTTGTGATGCCCCGGGTGGTCGCTTTGATCCTGATGGCCCCGGTGCTCACGATCTTCGCGGACACCATGGGCATCGTCGGTGGAGGCTTTGTGGCTCGCTCCCAGCTAGGCGTGAGTCCGACCCTCTATTACGACTCCGCCCTGGAATCCCTGCGGCACCTTGGCGGCATCATCGCCGTGCCCAAGGACGTCTATGGTGGACTCATGAAGTCCATGGTCTTTGGCGGTGTCGTGGCCATCATCTCCTGCACCCAAGGGCTTCGAGCCCGCGGCGGCGCCTTGGGCGTTGGCAACGCGACACGCACAGCGGTGCGCGACTCAATCATCGCGATCATCATCGTGAACTACTTCATCACCTGGTTCCTCTACCAGAACTAATCCGTGACCCAAGCAGCCAACCAACAACGCAAGCCGGACGTGCTCCCCTCGGGGCCCGTGCCCGAGGACGTGTGCATTCGCTTTGACAATGTTTGCAAGGCATTCGGCACAAAGAAAGTACTCGAAGGCCTGAGCCTAGACGTCAAGCGTGGCGAGTCCCTGGTGCTCATGGGGCCTTCGGGCACCGGCAAGTCCGTGACCCTGCGCCACGCCATTGGGCTGCTGAAGCAGGACTCCGGTGACGTCTGGGTCGAGGGCCACGACATGAGTCGCATCAAGCCGGCCGAGCTCTTCGCCCTGCGCAAGCGCATGGGCTATCTCTTCCAGGAGGGGGCGCTCATCAACTGGATGAACGTCGCGGACAACGTCGCCCTGCCCCTGGTGGAGAACTCCAATCTATCCCCGTCTGAGATTGAGCAGCGCGTACGCGAAAAGCTTGACTTGGTGCACTTGGAGGGAGTCTGGGACGAAATGCCCGAGGAGATCTCCGGCGGCATGAAGAAGCGCGTTGGCCTGGCCAGGGCCTTGATCACCGAGCCCGAGCTGATCCTCTACGACGAGCCCAATGCCGGGCTCGACCCCGAGATCTCCCAGTCCATCAACCACCTGATCCGCGAGGTCTCCGACACCCTCGGTATCACATCCATGGTGATCACACACATGGTCTCCTGCGTCCGCACGGTGGCCGATCGCGTTGTCTTGCTCGATGCGGGCAAGGTCATTGTCGACGCTGCGCCGGACGACTTCTTGAACCACGACCACCCGAGGTTGCGACGCTTCCTCGGGAAGGATCCCGACTGATCCGAACCCACAAACCGACTCCTATACCCCATGTCCAATAAGCAACAAACCCTGCTAGGACTCCTCGCCGTCGCCGCCATGACGATGCTGGGTTACTACACGCTGTTCCTCAATGATGTCACGCTCTTCGGAGAGGTCATCAAGATGCGCGTGCAGTTCCCCTTGGCCAACGAGCTGCGCAATGGTGACAACGTCTACGTGGCGGGAATTCGTGTTGGGCGAGTGAAGCACATCGACTTCAATGCCCTGGCCGAGAAACGCGAGCAGCGCGTGACTGTGCTCTTGCACCTCGACGAGAAGGTACACCTCTTCGAGGACTACAAGATTACGATCGAGGAGTCGACTCTGCTCGGTGGACGCAACATTGCAATCTCCCCCGGCGAGGGTGCCATGAGCGAGATCACCTGGGTGCCTGATGTTCCCCTACGTGGCATGATGGGCAAGAGTCCTATGGACGCCTTCGAGAAGCTCTCTGTCATGATCGAAAACAACTCGGCCTCATTCGCGAACGCGATGGCTAACATTGATCTGATCACCGAGTCCGCCGCAAACGGAGACGGCACCATCGGCAAGCTGCTCAACGACAAGACTCTTGCCAACAAGTTCGGCTCGGCTGTCGACGATCTCGTCGCATTCTCGGGTGACGTCAAGGCCATCTCGAGCCGCATTGTTAGCGGCGAGGGAACCATCGGCAAGTTGATCTACACGGACAGCCTACACGGTAATGTCGAGTCCATGCTCGCGGACCTAAGTACGCTTACGGATGGCCTAAAGAGCGGAAAGGGGCTCGCCGGTCGGATCCTGCAGGATGAGGAGCTGTCTGACGAAGTCGTGCGTGTCATCTCGAATCTCGAGTCGATTAGCGCGGGCCTTGAGGCCGGCGAAGGCAGCGTCGGCAAGCTGCTCAAAGACCAGGCGGCAGCGATCAGCATCGAGGAGGCGAGCGCAAATCTTGCGACACTTACCGAGCGCGTAGTCGCCGGTGAAGGAACCATCGGTGCCCTCTTCAACTCGGACGAACTCTACACCACCTACCGCGACTTCGGCACGCGGCTCGAGCGCATCGCGGCCTCCATCGAAAATAGCGACGGCACGGTCGGCCAACTCTTGAACAACTCCGAGTTTTACGACGAGCTCATGACCGGTATGCGCCTCTTGAACCGCAGCCTTGAGGACTACCGCGAAGCGGCACCTGTGTCCGCATTCACGAGCGCACTCTTCAGCGCCTTCTAGGGCGGGATCTCCGCGTCAGCTCTTCGGCTGTTGGCCCGCCGCGAACTTCTCCAAGTACGGCGCGATCAACTGTTCGACCCACTTCCCGAAGGGGTCGGACTCAAGGTGCACCGGCGCGCCCACCTCCGCATTTCCCAAGGTGGTGGCGCGCAGGGTCTCGGGGATGACCGCCACCGAGAAAAGGTTCGCGCTGGGGCGCACCACGGTCAAGCTGATGCCATCCACGGTCACGCTGCCCTTCGGCACGAGAAAGCGCTCGAAGCCGTCCTCGCAAGAGAAGGTGATCAGCTGGCCGCCGTCGCCGCTGTCCTCAATCCCGTGGACTGAGCCGCGGCCGTCCACGTGGCCCGAGACCATGTGACCCCCAAGGCGATCCCCAAGGGCGAGGGCGCGCTCGAGGTTCACGAGGTCGCCAGCCTGCAGCTTGGCGAACCAAGTGCAGTCCACGGTCTCGGCGGACAAGTCGAAGACCATGTCGGCGCCGGGGGTGGCGGGATCCACAACGGTGGGGCCGCCCGGCTCGCGGGCCTCGACCAAGGTCAGGCAGCAGCCGGACACCGCGATGCTCTCGCCGATGGATCCGCGCCAAGCCAAGTCCGCGTTTTGCGGCGCCTCGAGCACAATACGCAGGCCTGTGCCCAGGGGCTCGACGGCGCGAACGGAGACAGTAGCTTCAACCAGACCGGTAAACATGGGCAACTAGGCAACCTAAGCCATTTATCTATAGAGGTTTGAGGAGCCTGAGCACCCTGGCTCAGACCGCTCCGCACACCTCGAAGTCGGCCCTATTCTCTCCCGGGAGCGGTCCCGGGGCAAGGGCTTGTGCCCAGACTCCTTCCGAAGGGTTCTAGATCCCTTTAAGCAAAGCGCTCTAAGTCTTAGCGAAACCTTGACCTTTGGGCCGCTTGCGTCTATCCTCTGCGCCCCAATTTCATGGGAGAAGTCCGTGCTCTTTACCTTCCTAACCCTGTTCCCCGAAGTCGTCGATTCCTATGCCAAGGCGTCGATTCTTGGGGGTGCGCAGGACCGCGGATTGGTAAAGATCGAGCCGGTTGACTTCCGTGATTTCACTAGGGACCGACACCGAACGGTTGATGACCGACCCTTCGGCGGTGGCCCCGGAATGGTGCTTAAGCCCGAACCTATCCTCGACGCAGTCGAGTGGTTGGAACGGCGCGACGGCACCTACCGGAAGATCATGCTCACTCCAAGTGGCAGGCCCTTCGACCAGCATATGGCCGAAGAGCTCACCAAGGAGAAGCGGATCATGCTGCTAGCTGGAAGGTACGAGGGCTTCGACGAGCGGATTCGAGAAGAGTGCGAGTGGGATGAAATTTCAATGGGAGACTTCGTGCTTTGCGGCGGCGAACTTCCGGGACTGTGTGTGGCTGAGGCGGTGATTCGCCTCTTGCCCGACGTTCTCGGTGATTCGGAATCCGCAGTGCAAGATTCCTTCCAGGGCGGGGGTGGTCTCGATCACCCCCACTACACGCGGCCACGGGTTTACCGGGGAAGGGAAGTGCCAAAGGTGCTTCTCTCCGGCGATCACGGAGCCATCGGAGCGTGGAGAAAGCAACAGGCGAATGTGCGCACACAGCACAGACGCCCTGACTTACTCTCCGCTTCAAAACTAGACAAGTAAAACCAGAGTCCACGCAACAGCGTTACCTTCGGCATTCGCCGAATGACCCCAAACTAGCCATGAGCAGCCTTATCCAGACCCTCGAATCGGAGATGAAGAAAGACTTCGTCACCGCCCTTAACGCCGGCGACACCGTCGAGGTCCACTACCTGATCCGCGAGGGTGAGAAGGAGCGCGTGCAGCTCTTCAACGGCACCATCATCGCCGTTCAAGGCACGGGCAACCGTACCGCCATCGTCGTCCGCCGCATTGTGTCGGGCGAAGGTGTCGAGCGTATCTTCCCCATCCACAGCCCGCGCGTCAGGGACATCGTTGTGACCCGTCGCGGTAAAGTCCGTCGCGCCAAGCTCTACTTCCTTCGCGATCGCGTTGGCAAGAAGACCCGCGTCACCGAACTTCTCGGCGACAAGGCTCGCGCCGCTAAGGTCCTCGACGCGGCAGCCCGCGCCGAACAGGCCGCAGCTGCAACGACCGAAAAAGCCTAAATCAGGCTTCCCTAGGCGCGTCCATCTCCCCGGGTCCCTATACAGGGTCCCAGCAGCCCATCGGGCTGCTCGCAGGGGATGGGCGCGTTCTTCCACTTCCACTCCGCCTCTCCGTTACTCCGGATCCTAGCTATGGTCGAGAATCTCGGTCGCAAACTGACCACGATCTTCGTTCTGCTCGCCATCTCCATTGGCCTCCTAACCCTGAAGTCGCCGCCCCTTAATATGGGCCTCGATCTGCAGGGAGGTACCCAAATCGTGCTTAGCGTCGACTTCGACAAGGCACTGGCAGAGGGGAAAATCTCGGAGGCTGACTACAACGACAAGGTCGGTCTGCTCAACCAGATGATCGCGATCTTTCGCCAGCGCATTGACCCAACGGGTACGCGCGAGCCTTCGATCACGACCCAGGGCAACGACCGGATCATCATTGAGATGCCCGGCAGCACCCTCGGTGATCGCAAGGCTGTCGCTAGCATGGTCGGGGGGCTCGCCCTAGACGGCGACGCCATCGGGCTCGGCGAAGGCGGTAACGACTTCCCCGCCGGCGGCGGCATGATCAAGGTTGGCGAAGAGGAGATTCGCTACGGTCGCGTCCAAGACATCACGGAAGACCGGATGACCGAGGGCGCCGACGGTGTGGCCAAGATGGTCAAGGTCACCGTGGGCAAGCGCCTTGTGGGGCTCACCCGTGGCGAGAACCAGACGACGGTTGCTGCCCACAGCGAAGGCGACACCGTCAAGCTGACCAGCACCAACGAGATCCGCAACGCCATCGAGAACCTCGGCAACCTCGCCTTCGTTATCGAAGCCGAGGCCACCGACTTCACCGCGACGAACACGGACCTGCTCAGCGAGCGCGCCAAGCTAAGCACCTGGCTCACGGACAACCCCGGCAAGGCAGTCACCGACTTCAACTCGGTTGCCACGCAGAACGGCGGCTCCGACGCCAAGATCCAGTGGTTCTCCCGCAAGGACAACCCCGACGCCCCCTCCAGCGGGCTCGACCGCGCCGTGGCCATCCTCAACATGCCGGCCCTCGACCGCGAGGACTGGGTCTTCACTGGCGAGGCTCTCGAGCAGGCTTACATGTCTCAGGACAGCCTGGGACTTCCGGCCGTGGGCTTCCAGATGGTGCCCCAACGCGTGGGTGACTTCACGGACTTCACCGAGGAGCACATCAACCGCTCCCTGGCGATCATCCT
Organism: Planctomycetota bacterium; assembly: GCA_047629095.1. Taxonomy (GTDB): domain Bacteria; phylum Planctomycetota; class UBA1135; order UBA1135; genus CALBMX01. The sequence continues at coordinate 8,177 of JBLHWM010000101.1, forward strand.
CAACGGTGAGATCGTCACCAGCGCCAACATTGGCGGTGTGCTGCCTGGCTCCGGCCAGATCTACGGAAGCTTCACGGCGGAATACGTGCAGAACATGATTACGGTGCTGCGCACCGGATCGTTGAGCATCAAGCCCTCCATCGAGAGCGAGAACCGCGTGAGTGCAAACCTTGGTGCCGATTACGTGCGCAAGGCTTTCATCTCCTCCGGCATCGCACTGCTCGGCGTGATGATCTTCATGATCTATTACTACCGTCGCTTCGGTGTCTACGCCTCGATCGCACTGACCTCTACCTTGGTCATGCTGCTCGGAGCCATGAGCTTCCTCGACGCCACCCTCACCCTTCCCGGTGTGGCAGGAATCATCCTGACCGTCGGTATGGCTGTGGATGCCAACATCCTGATCTTCGACCGTGTCCGCGAGGAGATGGACAAGGGCCGCAACATCAAGCAAGCCGCTAAGAACGGCTTCTCCCGTGCTGCGGTCACGATCTTTGATGCCAACATCACGACCCTGCTCACCGCCGTCGTGCTCTACAACGTGGGCACCGGCCCCGTGAAGGGCTTCGCTGTGACCTTGATGGTTGGTGTTCTGACCTCGATGTTCTCGGCACTGGTCATCTCGAAGGTGCTTGTGCACAAGGCCCTCGAGGGTGGTCTCAAGGAGATGAACATCGGCACCTGGCTCGTGACGGCCGACTACGGCTTCATGAACAAGGCCAAGAAGGCCGCCGTTGGCTCGATCATCGCGATCATCGCTGGCTTGACCCTGTTCATCTCGATCCCCGACAAAGACAAGCTGGGCATCGAGTTCATCGGTGGCGCCACCATGCAGGTGCGCACTGCTGAGCCGGCTGACCTCGAAGAGGTGCGCAAGTTGGTCTCCGCCATTGGCGGCGACATCAGTGGGTCCACGGTCACGGGCGTTAGCTCCGAAGCCGCTTCGGACGACACCTTCAGCATGTTCCGCATCACCTTCAAGACTGATTCGGATCAGACGGGTGATGATGCAGGTGCTTCCTTTAAGAACCTGATCAACGAGGCCCTGAAGGACGTCCTGCTCACCGACCCGATCATCGCCACCGTTGGCGCTGACAATCAGGCCGAAGTGGACATGCACTTTGTCGACAACCACGAGGTCGAAGAGGTCGTCGCCGTGCTCGAGGGTGTCGGGATCAAGGACCCGATCGTCACCAAGGGACTTGGCGTTGGTGCCTACATGGCTACGGGCACCGTGTCCTCCGGCCAGAATGAAGACGCCCTAGCTGTGAGCCTCTTGGCTGCCTTCGGGGCCGCTGTCAGTGAAGTACCCTTCACCATGATCGACTCCGGCGCCGACTACTCCCAGGTGGGTAGCCAGGTCGTCGGCGAGATGCGGGACAAGGCCATCATGGCCATCCTGATCAGCCTCTTCGCTATCGTGATGTACATCCGGGTTCGCTTCTCGGAGTACTCCTACGGTATCGCGGCTGTGGTCGCTGTTGTTCACGACGTCTTGATCACCCTTGGTGTGCTCTCGATCTTCATTGTGACCGGCTTCATCCACGTGGAGATCACCGTTGCGATGATCGCTGCCTTCCTGACCATCATCGGCTACTCCCTCAACGATACGATCGTGCTCTTCGACCGTGTCCGCGAGAACCTGCCGCGCATGGAGACGGACCTGGGCACGATCCTCAACACGTCGATCAACCAGACTCTGTCCCGTACGGTCCTGACCTCGGTCACGACCTTGCTGGCCGTGGTGATCCTGTTGGTCTTCAACTTCGGAACGGGCAACGTGCTCGAGAGCTTCGCCGTGACCATGGTCATCGGCGTCGGTGTCGGTACCTACTCATCGATGTTCATCGCTAGCCCGGTGCTGCTCTTCCTTGAGAACCGCAGTGCCGCCAAGCGCCAGGCCGTCCGGGACTCTCTCGGCAAGGCCGAAATCGTCACCGGCAAGTAGCCCCACTTGGAGAACACTCCACAACGAAGAGGCCTGCGAATCCTGATTGGACTCGCAGGCCTCTTTTCCGTCTTCGCTTTAGCCTGGCTATGGCAAGAGCGAAACATCGAGCAGTCCCGCCGCATCCGCAACAGCGCCCCGGACCTGCTCGCCAAGGCAAACGGCGAGATCACCCCCAGCGAGCCAAAGGCCTCTCCCCTAGCCCACCTGGAGCCAGGCTGGGGCCGCATCGTGCTTGGGCGCCCATCGGGCGCCGAGCCCACTGCGAGGCCAACCCAGGCCGCCCCCGCAGCAGATGCGGATGTTCCAGCCAGCGAGCAGCCGGAGCCCCCCGCCTCCCCCACGGACGAGACGGCCTACGAAAGCGCGCCAGTCCCGTCGGAGTGGCCCGCGGACCAGGAGCTGACCGTGCGCCCGGGGCAGTCCCTCTCCAAGATCATTGCCAGCGCCTACGACCGCTCCACGCCCGAGCTGGTGAGCAAGCTGGCAACCTACAACGGCATGGAGAACGCGGACAAGCTCCGCGTGGGCCAAAAGCTGCTCATCCCATCCAAGGACAAGCTGCTCGAGCTAGTGCCCTAAGGGCTCGCGCCAGGCCGGCTTCTCCGGCTCGGCCTCGATGGACTCGCGCTCGACAGCCGCCTCGAGGATCTCTAGTTCGACGTCGCAGCCCATGTCGCGCTCGAGCTGGCCAAGGGCAGTAGCCGAGAGGCGCATGACGAGCACGGCGGTGCCGTCCTCGAGGTACTCTTCTTCGATACAGCGTC
>JBLHWM010000102.1:0-10763 GCA_047629095.1 Planctomycetota bacterium
CAGCACGATCAGCGGACCCTCGCCGACCTTCCGGCGCCAAGCTTCGGGCTCACCCGAGGTGAACAGACTCGAGGACAGGGGCGGGCCAGTCAGCAGATGGCGCTTGTCCTCGGATCCAGGGATACTTGCCTCCCAAGCGTGGTAAACACGCTTTACGAGGGGGGTCAAGGTGCGCACTGCGCGACCTGGTTGCGCGTTGATTTCCAGCAGGGCCACGGGGATACCAAGTGACTTGGCCGCGAGCACCGTGGGCAACAGGGTGAAGCCGCCCAGGCCGAACAGCACGTCGGGCCGGTGCTGCTTCAGTGCCGTGCGGGCGCGCAGCATGGCGCCGGGGGTGCGGACCAGCAGCCGGCGCATAGTTGGCGCTCCACCACCAGTCGGCTCGACACGTATGCGAATCCGGGCGCAGGGCGTGTCCCCCACTAGGTGCTCGAGCCTGGCTAGGGAGGCGATCTCAGCGCGGCGCCCCGTCTCGAACCAGACTAGGTCTTCGAGAGTCGTGCCACCCGCCTCGAACAGATGCTCTAGCAGGTGCAGACCGGGTACCACGTGGCCACCCGTTCCTCCGCCAACGATGGCAAGACGAAGGCCCCGGACGTTTCGCCCGGAGCCCGTTTTCGTATCGTCATTCGCCATGGGGGCGCGTCCGGCCTGGCCTAGAGGCCCGGTCGCGATGGCAAGAGCTCGTCGGTGCGAAGTGCCACAAGCACCTCGGCCACCGGCTGCTCGGCCACAACGCCGCTGGCGACTTGAATCGTCTCGATTGCAGCCGCGTCCGCAGCTCGCTCGGCGATCATCTGCTCGACCATTTTGTTCTGCACCGATGCAGACTCCACGTCGCCGATCAAGTTGGGGATTTCAAGTACCACGACTGCAATGCAGCCAAGGATGAGAAAGCGTTCGACTCCTAGACTCATCGGATCACTCCGGGCTTGAAGCTCGACTTGGGCGTTGTGGTGGCCGGCTTGGATTTTGTGTTTTGAGCGACGGAAGTTGATGCCCCGCTCGGCAGCGCGAGCACCATGCCCACGCTCAGTTGATCACTGGTCAGGAAGCCATTCAGCTTCTTGATCTCGGCGTGGCGCATGCCGTCACCGAGCTGGCTACTAGCAATCTTCCACAGGCTGTCGCCTTCAGCCACGGTGTACGAACGACCGCTCTTGGGAGCCGCGGCGTTGCTGGGCTTGGCGCTAGGGTTGCTCTTGAAGAGTGCGTCGGCAACCTTGCCCGAAGCTGCACCTTGGCCGAGGTCGGGGATGTTGATCACCTTGCCCACCGACAATGCGCTCTCGGCAGTCATGCCGGGGTTTGCCTTGAGCAGCGCGCCGAGCTTGCTGTAGCCACCGAGCTCGGAGACTGCGATGCCGCCGAGGGTGTCACCGGGAGTGATCTTGTAGGTGCGACCGTCGCTGCGCTTTTGGTTATTCGCGCCGTCGTTCCGGACCTGCTTGTTCCGATCGAGCTCAATCAGGCCGGCCGTGCCCATGTTCTTGCCATTGGGGTTCTTGCGGTTCGCGATCTCAATCTCGGCTGCCGACAGCGGCGCCTTGGCCTGCTGCTTCGGCCCCTTCGCGATCTGCCCCAGGGGGATCGTCATGGGCGACTTACTGCCACGGGCCCAAGAGTCGTTGTTCGTGTTTGCCATACCACCGGACTGGTTTCCACCCTTACCCGGGTTGCCATTCGCGGCGGGTTTCCCTCCCAGATTAATGCGTCCGGTCTTGCCAGCGGGCTTCTTAGGGTCGATTGCCGCCAGTAGGTTGTTCGCGATGTCCTTAGGCGACTGGTGCGTATTCTGGCTTGCCTTCTTCTTGACAGGCTTCTCGTTGGCAGCAACGACTTCCTTATCGGGCAGGACCTCAGTCTCGGACTGATCCCAGAGCACGACGGCTCCGATGGTTGCGATGAGGAAGAGTAGGGCGGCGACGCCATAACGTTCAATAGGTTGCATTTCTAGGCCTCTTTTAGGGGTGAGTTGTTGGAAGGGGACAGCTGGCGAGAAGCCCCGAGGGCAAGACCAACAGCGATAGATGAGACAATGAGGGACGTGCCGCCGTCGGAGATGAACGGCAGGGTCATGCCCTTCGGCGGCGCAAGGCCGGCGTTGACCTGAACGTGGATCATGGCCTGAACGCTCACGGACATGAGCAGTCCGAAGGCGACGAGGGCTTCGAATCGATCGCGGATCGAGAGCACCAAGCGCAGGGAGAACCACAGGAAAGAGATCAGCAGCAGAATCACAAGGGACGTGCCGAACAGGCCGAGCTCCTCGCCAATCTGGGAGAAGACGTAGTCGGAGTTCAGGTACGGGATTCCGCTGGTGCGAACTTGGCCCTGGCCAATGCCCATCCCCTCGAGACCGCCATACTGGATAGCGTGCATGGAGCTCTCGACCTGCTCGTTGATGACGCCGCCGCGGAACATGTCCACGCGACCGCGAATGTAGGGAATCATGGTCGCGCCCAGGACGATCGCGCCACCGCCAACACTGACCACTGAGATCGCGAGGTGTGCGACCTTGCCGCCCCCCACCCACATCGTGGCGAGCGCGCAGATGAAGAGCAGCAGCGAGCCGCCGAGGTCCGTCTCTGCCGCGACGAGTCCAAAGAACGCGCCGACCACAAGCAGCATCGGCAGGAGCCCAGTCCTGAAGTCCAGTAGCTGGTCTCCAAGGCGCACACACCGATCTGCAATCCAGAGCACAAGCACGATGCGCGCCAACTCCGAAGGCTGGAACGTCAGTCCGGGCAACAGTTTGACCCAGCGGTTGGCTCCATTGAGCTTGGCCCCAAAGGTATCGGTGTACACCAGCATCAGGGCAATCGCCACAAGCACCATCAGTATGGGAAGGAAGCGCCGCACGCCACGGGGACCAATGCGGTACGCGCCAATCAGCGCCGCGATGCCAGCCATGCGGAACACAAGGTGCTCTTTGATCAGGTCGAACCACTCGGCGAATGAGTTCGATGTGGATGCCGCATGGCTCGCCTGAATCACCATGCCAATGCCCATCAAGGCCAGCACGACGCCAAACAGCTTGACGGCGGGCATGACCGGATTCGGGGCCTCGGCCACGCTGAGAACACGCTGGCGTTGGAGCTCGAAGAAGGTGGTCTGGTGGTGACCGTCAGCGGTTGGGTTTTGGGAGCGTGCCATGGCCTATCGAATCTTCAAGAGGGCCAGGCTCGCCATAGCGCCGATGGCGGCGAGAATCCAAAAGCGAACGACCACGGTGACCTCGTGCCAGCGCTCTCCACCTTTGTTGAAAATACCACCATGACGCTCGAGCCCATGGTGGATCGGCGCCAGGGTGAAGATGCGCTTGCCCCTTCCCGTCAGCACAAAGACCTGGGTCTGTATCAGCGAGCTCAACAGGTCGAGCACAAAGACAATGGCGATCAGGGGCAGCACCAGCTCTTGCTTCGAGACGACGGCCATCCATGCCATCAAGCCGCCGAGCGGCAAGGAACCCGAGTCGCCCATGAAGACCTTGGCGGGGTAGGCGTTGTACCAGAGGAAGCCCATGCAGGCGCCGATCATCGCTCCCCCCACAACCGCCATCTCCGAGGCCTCGCGCACGTGGGGAATGTTCAGGTAGCCCGCCCAGTCGGCGCGGCCGGTAACGTAGCAGAAGATCGAGAGGGCGAGTACCGAGATGATCGTGCAGCCGGCTGCGAGTCCGTCCATGCCGTCGGTGATGTTGACTGCGTTGGCGGTGCCGACAATCACGAACCACTCGAAGAGCAAGAAGGCAGCGATGCCGACGCTACCGTAGGCTAGGAAGTCAAAGGACGCGTTCTTGAAGATCGGTGGGTGCAGAACGAGCAGACCGGAGCGGCCATGGACTTCGGCCCACCAAACAAGTACCGAGAGCACACCCAAGACAACGGCCGAAAGGCCGACGTACTTGGCCCTGCGGCTCAATCCGTTGCAGCCGGGGATGGTGAGCTTCTTGAAGTCGTCTACAAAGCCGACCGCAGCGAGGCCAGCCGTGAGCACGACCCCAAAGACAACATGCAGGTTGTCCAGGCGTGCCCAGAGCAGAACAGACACCACCAAGCTGCAGATAAGGAAGCTGCCGCCCATGGTCGTGGTCTTGCTCTTGCCGCTCTCCTCCGCGTGCTTCGCGAGCTCCGCCGAGTCCGCTTGGCCCGTTGTCTCTTGGAAGTGATTCGCTCGCAGCCATCGGATCACGGGCGCGCCGCTGATCAAGGCCAACAGGAAAGCCGTCATCGCCGCGCACGCCATGCGCACGGAGATGTAGTCAAAGAGGCTTACGCCAAAGAGCTCTCGGAGCAGTTCGGGGAGCACCCTATAGAACTCCCATGGTCAAGCCGCACATGCGGGCCAGCAGAGCCTCGACGCTCTTGCCACCACCGCCCTTCTTTTTCTTGACCGGGAACATCTTACGGATGTGCTTGACTAGGCGCTCGAGCGCCATGCCGCGACTACCCTTGACGAGCACAACGTCGCCCTTCTTGAAGAGATGCTTCGCTTCAACTTGGGCCTCTTCGAGGGTGGCAAAGTGGATCACCTCCTTGGGGTCCATGCCGGCCTCAAGTGCGCCGGCAGCTGCCGCGCGGGTCAAGTCGCCGATAAGAACCAGGCGATCGACACCGGACTCCACAGCCAGGCGTCCAAGCTCGTGATGCATCTCGGCGGCGAAGTCGCCGAGCTCGAGCATGTCGCCCAACACGAGCACACGATTCTTGAAACCATGCATGCCGGCGAGCACGCGCACAGCGGCGCGAGCGGACTCGGGGTTGGCGTTGTACGTGTCATCAATAAGGTGCATGCCCTCAAGATCGAAGGTCTCGAGACGGCCGCTCTGGCCTTTGATCCCGGCGACACCGGGCAAGACCTGGTCAAGCTCGATGCCCAACCCGACACAGGCCGCAAGGGCCGCGAGCAGGTTCTGCACGTTGTGAGTTCCGAGGGCGGGCAGGGTCACCTCGACGCCGTTCAGGCGGAAGATCGAGTGGCCGTTGTTGAACCAAAGGTCGGTGGCGTTTAGGTCCCCATCGCCTTCGATGCTAAAGGTGATGACCTTGGCCTTAGTGGATGCGCGGAACAGCTCGCTGTAGCGGCAGTCGTCATTGAGGACTAGGAAGCCGCGGCTCGGCAAGCTCCGCGCGAGGTCGGCCTTCTCCATGGCTACGCCTTCAAGGGAACCGAGTCCCTCAAGGTGAGACGCGCCGATGCTGGTGATGATGCCCGCTTCGGGGGTTGCGATGTTGCAGAGCGACGCAATCTCGCCTGGGCTGTTGGTGCCCATTTCGGCCACTAGGACCTCGCTCGCGCCGTTTGCGGCCAAGAGAGTCAGGGGCACCCCGACATTGTTGTTGTAGGAGAGCGGGCTACCCACCACCTCGCGCACGCCGTTCAAGAGCTGTACGAGGTAGTTCTTCGTGGTCGTCTTGCCACAGGAGCCCGTGATGCCAACCACGGGAAGGCCAAGGCGGCGACGGTGCCAACTCGAGAGCAGCCCGAGGGCCTGCTTCGGGTCTTCGTGGGCGATCACCGCGACGTTCTGGTTCGCGCCTAGGATGGCCGGCAGGCTTGCCGCAAGGCCCGGCTCGGCTCGCAGCACGATGCAACCCGCACCCGCAGCAGCGGCGGCACCAGCAAACTGGTTCCCGTCGAAGTTGGGGCCCGAGAGGGCGAAAAAGAGCTCGCCCTGGGCAAGCTGGCGCGTGTCCGTAGAGACGCCACTAAGAGGATTCCGGGGTGCGCCCTGGAGCAGCTGCCCCCCAATGGCCACGGCAACATCTTCCACTAAAAAATCACTCATGAGAGAAGCTCCTCCGCCACTTGACGATCGTCAAATGGAATGCTGTGGTCCTTGAATATTTGCTGGGCCTCGTGGCCCTTGCCGGCGATCAAAATGACATCGCCTGCCCGCCCCAGAGAGAGGGCTAGCTCGATCGCAACGCGGCGATCTACTTCCCGGTATAGCTTGGCGGTTCCGCCAGCCATTCCGGCTTCGGTCTCGTCCATGATTGCACATGGGTCTTCGCTGCGTGGGTTGTCACTGGTGAGCACGGCCACGTCGGCCAAGGCACCGACCACCCGCCCCATTTCGGGACGCTTGCCGCGGTCGCGATCGCCACCGCAACCAAAGACACAGATAATCCTCGCGGGATTCGTACTGCGAAGTGCTGTCAGGACATTCTCCAACGCGCTCGGCGTATGGGCGAAGTCCACTAAGACCGAGAAGCCCCTATTGGCTAAAAGGGCGTTCGCAACGGGCTCTAAACGGCCCGGAGTGGGAGAGATGGATGCGAGCCCTTCGGCGATTGCCGAGGGACTCGCTTCCAACAGTAGCATCACGGCCAAAGCCGCCAAGGCATTCTCAACGTTGTGTCGGCCCACAAGGGGCATAGTCAAGTCGAAAGAAGTAGTCCCCATCCCTTGGAGAACGAATTGAGTCCCTAGGGGACCGACTTTCAGTTGAGAAGCAACGAGATCCGCGCGGGATCCGATGCTGTACGTTACGACTTTGGCGCCACCATTGCGAGCGGCACTTGCCATGCGCTCTGCATAGTTGCAGTCGTTATTTATGATCGCTGTAGCTCGAGTTCCCAAGCCAGCGAAGAAGCGTTCCTTGACTGCGATGTAGCTCTCGAGGTCACCGTGATAGTCCAGGTGATCGCGGGTCAAGTTGGTCAGGATTCCCACGTCGAAAAAGATGCCGGCGCAGCGCTCTTGATCGATCGCGTGGGAGCTCACTTCGAGCACGGCGCTGTCCCCACCAGCGGACTTGGCTTGGCTAAGTGCACGATGCAGGTAGGGAGCATCCGGCGTGGTCATGCCTTCGAAGATGGAATCACCACCAAAGGGCCGGTGCTCCACAGTTCCGAACAGAGAGTTCTTGCGGCCGAGCTTCTCGAGTAGGGCGTGCAAAATCCAGGCAACCGTGGTCTTGCCGTTGGTGCCCGTCACGCCGACTGTGAACTGGCCTTGGGAAGGCGACCCGTGCAGGAAGCCCGCGGCGAGTCCAGCAACACGTCTGGGTTGCGAGTGCAGCCAGAGTGCACTGCAGCGATTGCCCTGCCAGCCGTCGCCCGGCGCCGTGCTGGAGAGCACGGCGGAGGCGCCTTGACCGAGGGCCGCTTGGGCGTACTCCGCTCCATGGTCTTTTCCGCCAGAGAGTGCCGCAAACAGGCTCCCACCGGTGATTTTACGGCTATCGAGTTCAACGCCCGAGACCTCGGGGTCTCCCGCCCATCCGGACGCCGCGTCCTGGGAGAGCTTGCCGCCGAAGCGCTTCACGAGATCGCTGAGTCGTACCATTACAGGTTCGCCTCGAGCCAAGGTTGCGCACCTGAGGTTGCACTTCCCTCGGGCGCAAGCGTCGTGTGAATCTCACTGCCAGCTTCCACTGCGATGATGCTGTCCTCTTCGCCGGGGATCTCGATGAGCTCCTTGCCGTCGCGGGTGACACCGAGGGCCTCAGCGAGCACCGCAACTGCCGCAGGACCGGCAACGCGCGACCCGAACTTCTCGCCCTGGGGCTCATCGACCACAACGAGCACGAAGATCTCGCGCTCCACCCCGGAGGGTGAGTCGGGTAGGTGCCCCACCGCAGCGATGGAAGAGGTGTAGCACTCCGAGCGCTTGTGTGGCTTCGCTGCGAGCAGGAGCCGAGCGCGGTCCGCCTTCATCTGAGCAATGGTCGGAACGAAACCGGAGTCGGTGTATTCTGCCGCCAAGGGCATGATCAAGTGCGAACAGACGATTGCCTTGTTCTTCATCGTTGTGCCAGTCTTGGTCCCCATGTCGAGGTCTTCCCGGCGGATGTCCTTGCCCGTCCCCACCAAGGAGCCGACACCCATCATCTCGCGCACCTCGCGTCCCACACCAGGTGCAAATACCCGTGGGTACTCGTCAACGTTGTCGAGGATTGCCTCGGAGGTCTCACCCTGGGAGACCGAGCGAAGAACGGTCAGTGGACGACGAACGCCATCGCGGAGCACGGTGGTCATGGCCTCGGCGTGCTGCCACAGATTGACAGCGATCTCGTTGCCAAAGGAGATCGAAGCCTGGGTGTAACCAAGAGTCCAATTCTTCAAGGACATGATGGGGAGGAAGCTCTCCGAGCCCATTCCGGATCCCGGCTTTTGCCCATAGCCCAGGTCGACCAGCTTCCCGCGAAAGTACGTAGGGTCCATCTGAATGCCCATTTGGACCATTCCGCCGTTGCTAGAGAACGCGAGCAAGGCCGTCAGTGGTTGGCGACCGCGGGGAGCGCCCAGGGCCTCGCCGATGTTTCGGCGCGCGATCTCACGGGGTAGGGTGTAACCGGCGTTGCGCCCTCCGGAATAGCTATGTCCAAGGCCGACATCGAACCACGTCGTGTCCTTGTCGGCTTCGTTGTAGCCGGTGAAGTCCGTGTTCACAACGCCCGAGTCCAAGCCCATGGCCATGACCACGGCCTTCATGGTCGACCCAGGAGTGAACAGGTGATTGAGAGGGCTAAAGGAGCGGGTCGGGTAGGCCTCCAAGGAGTCCACCGCCAGGATCTCGCCACTAGCGACATCCACCACGATGCCCATGGCGACAGCCGCTCGCTCGGTCTCCATGATCTCGCCCAACTTCTTCCCGAGGAAGCGCTGTAGGTGAGAGTCGATCGTCGTCTCCACAACTACGGGCTCCGAGCCCCCGGAGCGCTTGCCGAAGTAGGGCCGACCGCCTTTACGCGCCACCCAGTCCGCACGAAATTCGTAGGTCGCCGCCGCCTCTTCGAACCAGTTGTGGGCGCCCGAGTTCAGGTGACGCTCGGCGATCAACTCAAGACCGACATAGGGCGCCTCTTTCTCTTGACCTTCCTTGGTGAAGCCCCAATCCCCGAGCACGGAAAACTCACCGGCGGGGTGATAGCGGTCGTAGCGCGAGCGCAAGCGCACCAAGTGCCCGGCGACCTTCTCCTTCTCGAGCATCCGCTGCACGGCTTCGTTTTCGTCCGGCGTCAGCCGCTCCAGTGGCACCGCATTCACGGGCACCATCAGGGCGGCCCAGGTGTCACGACCGTCTTCGGACGAGCTGTACTTCGGCTTGGAGTCCTCCCCCTCCACATCGGGCCCGCGGCGCGCAAGGAAGATGCCCTTGACCAGGCGACGACCCCAAGCGGCTGCGCCGATGTCCTTTTCTAGCTGCTTGCGCTCCTGGTAGCGCGCGCGCTCTTCCAAGGAGAGTGCGACCCGGGGCTGCCACATGAGGCGCCAGGTGCCAATGCCCTCAGGAGCTGCCGAATCTGTCTTTAGGGCCCGTTTGATCATCAACTGACGGAAGGGCTCCACACTCCAGCCGAGCAGCTGCTCGTCGGCGATCCATGCGGAGAGGCGCGCGGCCTCGTCCTCGTGAAGAGCCCATGTGTTCACAACGCGCCAGCCGTCGATGCCGCCGATCGCGTCCACATCGTCCGTGGGCAACATGGATGCGTACAGTTGCTCAAGGTCAACTTCGCGGCCGGAGGCCCCGGCAATGGCGTCGACAAGCCCGGGCATGATGCGCTCGGGTGTGTGTCCCTGCCAGAGTCCACGGGGCGAAACGACAAGGTCAAAGGAAGGCACTGACGCAGCTAAGATTACGCCGTTGCGATCCTCGACCCTGTACGGGGGGAGATCGGCGGTGGTCTGCACGACGCGTCCGTACTTCCCCTCCGTCTTCTCCGGAATCCCACCAAGGGCCTTCTTCCCGAGCTGCACAGCAGACACGACCAGCACAAAGGCGATCATGACGTAGGCGCTCATGGGGCGAAGGCCCGAGGCACTATCAAACGTCCCCTTGTCGAAGTGCGCGCTCACGGCGTGTACTCCATTCCTGAAAGGGACGTCGTGGAAACGTCAGAACGAGCAATGTGGCTCCCCCCCAGGTTCTCCGAACCTGAGACCACACCGTCGCTCTGAACGCCGTTCAGTTCGCTGGTATCTTGACCAGCATGGTCCAGGGAGAATCCCCGGACGTGAATCGTCTTGGCCTCGATCGCCACCGCGCGCAGCTCACACTCGCGCTGCAGCTTGTGCAGGCGCAGGGCGGTCGCGTGGTTGCTGGCACAGATACCCGAAGCCGCAATGGAAGTGCCCATGGCAAGCACAGCGCAGAAGAGTGCAAGCAATCCGCGGATCACAGGGCACCTCCGTCACTGCGCACACGAACCGCCGCGCGCAGCTTCGCCGAGCGAGAGCGAGGGTTGCCCTTCGTCTCCTCGTAGGTCGCCTGGATCGGCTTCTTGGTGATCGCCTTGAACTCGCCCGCCTTGATCTGTTGCGCCATCCACTGCTTCACGACGCGATCCTCTCCCGAGTGGAAGCTGATCACTGCAAGCACACCGCCATCGCAAAGGAAGTCGAGTCCTGCATCGAGGGCGGCCTCGAGCTCGGGGCCCTCGTCATTCACAGCGCGACGCAGGGCTTGGAACACGCGTGTCGCGGGGTGGATCTTTCCCCCACTGCCGATCGCGCTGGCAACCAGGTCGGCCAGAGTCGCGGTACGACTGATCGGAGCACGGCGACGTGCCTCGCAGATGCGCTTGGCAATCGCGCGAGAGCGGCGCTCGCCACCCTCTTGGTAGAACAGGTCGGCTAGCATGCCCTCGGGCCACTGGTTGACGATGCTGGCTGCGGTGACCTCGCGGCGTAAATCCATCCTCATATCGAGGGGGCCATCGGCCTGGAAGCTGAAGCCGCGCTCGGGCAGGTCGAGGTGCGGAGATGCAACACCTACGTCGAAGAGCATGCCCACGGGCAGCCCATCAAAAG
>JBLHWM010000103.1:0-10720 GCA_047629095.1 Planctomycetota bacterium
GATCCACGAGCCGGTGCAAGCTCATGACGAGCTTTTGAACATCGGACTGGTGCAGGCCGGTGGTCGGCTCGTCGAGTAGGTAGAGAGTATGGCCACGGGGGCGCTTCTGCAGGTGCTTGGCCAGCTTGATGCGCTGGGCCTCACCCCCGGAGAGGGTCGTCGAGGGTTGACCAAGGCGCACGTAGCCGAGCCCAACGTCAAACAGGGTCTGCAGCGGCACGCGGATCTTCGGGATGTCCCGGAAGACCTCTAGGGCGTCCTCCACGGACAAGGCGAGCACATCGGCGATGGAGAGTCCCTTGAAGTGCACGCCGAGGGTCTCGGCGCCGAATCGGTGCCCACCGCACTCTTCACAGGCAACGGTAACCGGAGCGAGAAACTGCAGCTCGACGTAGGTCGCGCCAGCTCCACCACAGGCTTCGCAGCGACCACCGGCCACTTTGAAGGAGAAGCGGCCGGGTTTCCAGCCGCGCATCTTCGCTTCGGGCAGGCCCGCGAAGAGGTCGCGAATGGGTCCAAACGCGCCGGTGTAGGTGGCGGGGTTCGAGCGCGGTGTGCGGCCAATTGGCGAAGCGTCGATCACCACAAGGGCGTCCACATCTTCGAATCCGTCGATGCCGTCGTGATCCGCCGCGTCGGGGCATTCAAGCTCCAGGTGCCGCATCAGGGCTGGGCGCAAGGTGGAGTTGATCAGGGTCGACTTACCAGAGCCTGAGACACCAGAGACGGCGACAAAGAGCCCAAGCGGGATCTCCACATCGATTCCGCGCAGGTTGTTTCCCCGGGCACCACGAATGAGGAGGCTCTTGCCTAGCCCTTCGCGACCTTCGGAAGCCGTGGCCAAGGGAAGTTCGCCACGTAAGAGTGCGCCCGTGGGCGAGTCCGCATGGGAGACCTCTTCGGGGGAACCGAAGGCAACCAAATGACCGCCCCCACTACCCGCGCCGGGGCCGATATCGATCAGGTGGTCGGCGCCGCGCAGGGTGGCCTCGTCGTGCTCCACAACGACCACCGTGTTACCGAGATCGCGCAGGCCTTCTAGGGCTCGGAAGAGGCGCGCCTGGTCACGGGCGTGCAGGCCAATGGACGGCTCGTCAAGAACGTAGAGCACGCCTTGAAGGCCCGCGCCAAGCTGGGCAGCCAGGCGGATGCGCTGGGCTTCGCCGCCGGAGAGCGTGTCCGCTGAGCGGTCCAATGTGAGGTAGCCAAGGCCAACCTGCACCAGGAATGAGCTGCGCCGACGGATCTCCGTCAGCAGGTCCTTGGCGATGCGGCTCTCGCGCTTGGACAGGTTCAGGTTGCCCAGCATCTCGTCGATGTGCGCGACGGGATGCCCCAGCACATGGTCGATGGTTGCGCCGCCGAGCTGGACCGATCGGCCGTGCTCACCAAGGCGACTACCGCTGCAGGTGGCGCAGACCTCTTCGCTCAAGAAACGGTCGAGCTGCTTGCGCCTGGAGCCGCCGTCTAGGCTGCGTTGAATCGAGGGCAAAACGCCTCGAAAGCGCCGTTTCCAGGTCACTTGGCCCTTTCCGCGCGAGCCAGCCCAGTTTGAATAGTCCGTGTAGCGCGCGTGCCCAGTTCCGTAGAGAACCGAGCGCTTGCCCTTGTCTGAGAGGTCGTTCCAAGGCGTGTCCAGGTCGAAGTCATTCTCCCTGGCAACGGCGGTTAGGAACTTGAAGTCGGCCTTCGGGAACAATAGCGCTCCGCCACTTGCGCGGGTTACCGATAGGGCCCCCTCGCGGATGGAAAGGGTGCCGTCCCGAATGCACTTGTGCTCGGAGGGCAGGCGCGTACGGCCCAGTCCGTTGCAGTCTGGGCACGCGCCGTGGGGAGAGTTGAAAGAGAAGAGTCGCGGCTCCAGCGGCGGTGCTTCGCGGCCACACTGCTTGCAGCTGCGATGGGTTGACCAGCTGCGTTGGCCCAGATCGGCGTCGAGGGCGATCACGTCGCCACCGCCATACTCCACGGCCATAGCGACGGCTTCGCGGATGCGCCCCTTGGAATCCGGGGTCACCTTGAGCCTGTCCACCACCACGTCAATGGTGTGGCGAACATAGCGCTCGAGCTCCGGTGCGTCTTCGATTCGAATGACCTCGCCATTGACCCGGGCGCGGACGAACCCCTTGCGGATCAGATCCCCAAAGACGGCTTTGTGCTGGCCCTTGCGATCGCGGATGACAGGCGCGCAGATGTGTAGGCGCTGGCCATCGTAGGCAGTCAATAGCTCCTCGACCACAGACTCCGGAGTTCGGCCCGTAAGGGGGACCCCGTGCTCAGGGCAGTGAGCTGTCCCGGCTCGTGCATAGAGCACGCGCAGGTGGTCAAAGATCTCGGTCAAGGTTCCGACGGTGGAGCGAGCGCCACGGGGTACCGAGCGCTGGTCGACGGCAATGGCGGGTGCGAGTCCCTCGATGTGGTCGACCTCGGGCTTCTCCATGCGCCCGACAAACTGCCGAGCATAGGCCGAAAGGGTCTCGAGGAAGCGGCGTTGCCCCTCACGGAATAGGGTGTCAAAAGCTAGGGACGATTTACCCGAGCCCGAGACTCCTGTAATGCCCGTTAGGCTGCCCCTGGGGATCTCGACGTCGAAGTTTTTGAGGTTGTTCTGGCGAACGCCCTTCAGCTTGATTGGACCTAGAGCCACGATTTGGCCTCCACGAGAAAGTCCCGGGAAGGGACGGCAGCCAAGACGAACAGGCTGCTAACAAAAGGGGCCGGGCTGGAGCCCGCTGAACAGGTGCAAGGAGATAGCAACATAGCCTCGCTACTCTATCACCTCGGCCCAGATTTGCATGCCCTGACTTTGGCCAAATCCCCTCAGAAAGCGCGGCCTAGGATAGACGGTAAAAGCGGTTATACACCGGCCTACACCCTATTCGTGGGTGATTCTGCCCAGTAGGGCGGCGTGGACGGCTGGGCCAGCCGCAATGATGTGCCCCCCGTGGAGCCAGTCCTCGCCCCCATCCGCATCGGTGACGATGCCCCCGGCTTCTCGCACCAACAGCACGCCACCGGCCACGTCGAATGAGGAGAGATGCAGCTCCCAGTATCCATCGAGGCGGCCCGCGGCAGTGTAGGCGAGATCCACGGCTGCCGAGCCCATACGTCGGATGCCTCGGATGTCGTAGAAGAGGCCGCTGAAGTTGGACAGGTTGTCCTCTTTGAGCTCGCCCCTTCGATAGGGGAAGCCGGTGGCGAGCACACTCTCGGAGAGCTGGCTTGCGTCCGAGACCGAGATTCGAGACCCGTTGAGGAACGTCCCCTGTCCACGGATGGCGTGGAAGGTCTCTCCGAGGCGCGGCAGGTGCACGACGGAGACCGCGGGCTCACCATCGATGTAGAAGCCAATGGATACGCAGTACGCGGGCAGTCCGTGGACGAAATTAATGGTGCCGTCGAGGGGATCGACGAACCAACGCGGTCCTTTGCGGGCGTCCCCTTGGTCGCACACTTCCTCCTCTGCCTCGATGGCGTGCTCGGGATACGCCTCCCGGATACGAGCTACGATAGAGCGCTCGGAGGCGACGTCCGCTGCCGTGGCCAAGTCTCGCTTGGAGGACTTCGTCCAGGTGGCCTCGCCGCCGAAGTCGGGGCGCTCGGAGAGCTTGCCCGCAAATTCGGTGAGGATAGCTCCAGCTTCCATGGCGGCCGCGAGGGCGACCTCGAGCACGTCGTCAAGGTCCAGTGTGTCAGGTGTCGGCATGGTAAGAGTCCTATTCTGCAGCGCGAAGAATGCGCAGCACCATTTCGTCCTGCATGGGCTTCCACGCGGATGTGTTGAGTCCAGATACGGTTGGGTAGTTTACGATGATCGAGAACACGAGTCCGCGCCCAGCCGGCGAGATGGCAATCCCCGAGAGTGAGCTCGTGCCATCGATGAAGCCCGTTTTGGCAAAGACTTGTCCCGCGGCTGGCGTGGCGCGAAAGCGCGTTGCGAGGGTCCCACTTTGACCCGCGACCGCGAGCGAATCCAGGTATCGGCGGGATAGGGGGTCGGCCTCTAAAAGACCGAATAGGACAGCTTGAAGAAGTCCAGTTAGCTGAACGGGGCTAATGCGGTTGTCCCTGGAGAGACCCGATCCATCGACCTGATGATGTCCCGTTGGATCGATGTCCAGGGCTTTGAAGGCCAGTCCTATGGCCGAGGCTGCTCCCTTGCGGGTGCCGCCCCCACCGAGGCGGTGTCCAAGCGTGAAGAAGAGCTGGTCGGCGACGCCGTTATTCGAATGGGTGTTGATCGGCACCAGGCTGTCCGCTACAGGAGAGCGCAGCACGAAGAGTGGATCGCCCACCGGGGGCGGACCGCGCCGTTTGATCGTCTTACCGCCAAGGCTGATGCCGGCTCTTCGCAGGCGGTCCTTGAGCACGGCTCCAAAGAGGCCGACTGGGTCTGGATGGGCGAAGTCCGAAACGACCACGCCCGTTCTCGTGCCGAGCTTCCCTTTGACGGTGACCTTCGAGGCAGTCGCTCCAACGCGCACGTCGTTGGTATTGCCCTGCAGTGTGGAGACGGCGTAGTTGTTGCCCAGGCCATGGGGCGAGGGGTGGACGGCAATGCTCGCCTTGGCTCCGGCGGCTCGCGGCGTAACCTCGGCGACCAGGACACCGGCGTTTACCGTGAGCCCTGCCGCAAGGGCGCAATAGTCGTCCCAGTGCTGGTTGGAGCTTGGCCAGGAGGGCCCGATACCCGGCTCGAGGAAGCTGCCTTCGTTAAGGATCAAGTCGCCCGAGATGCGACGAATGCCCGCAGCTATGAGGGCGTCCGCAACCTCGTCCAGGCGGCCCTCGGTTGCCCCCTGGCTGCCGTCGCGCACCAGAGGGTCGCCCCCTGCATGCACGATGAGGTCACCGCGCAAGGTTCCCGAGCTGATCGATCCTGTGACCTCGAAGGCAGTCTCGTACTGACCCGCGGCACCAAGCAAGACCAGGCCCGCAGCGCTGGTGGCCACCTTGAGGTTGGATGCCGGGCGCAGGATTCGTGTTCCTTGGACGGAGGCGAGGGTAGCGTTATCGGAGAGTTCGCGCACGTGGACCGAGATCTGCGTGTCCGGCCCCTTGAGCTTGCCGCGAGACTTTGCCGCGGCGGTCTTGAACCAGCGCCCAATGATGGCCTCGAGGTCGGACTGTAGGACGGTGTCTAGGGCAAGTGCGTCAGCGGCCACCGGGCCAGAGGGGATGGGCTTCGCTGTGGCCGTTGTGGCCGCGGGGGCGATGGATGCCTCTTGCCCCCCAGCAACAGGATCATTGCCCCAGCTTGTCAGGACTTTAGCCTCACTCGGCTCTTCCTCGGCGATGACAAAGAATCCCGTAGGAACCTTAGGCTCGGCGCTCAAGCTGGGTTCGCCTTGGGCGGCGACTCCTCGCTCTCCACCCCAGAAGTAGGCCCCCAAAAGGGCAATCAAGCCCAAGAGGGCAGCAGTCAATTTTGGCATGGACCTAATTGCGAGGCTCGCTCGGGATTTCATCTTCTTGGCCCAAGAGCCAAGCGGTGTTGTAAACCAGCCGCGCAGTGTTCGTCACCTTGGTGAAGTCCACGCTCGCGGGCATGTCGCGCCAGGTGTGGTAGTCGTGGTTGTCGGAGATCGGCAGTGCCTCGAAGAAGAAGAGCACGGGCACACCAACACTGTGGAAGGAGAAGTGATCCGAGCGCCTCCAGAGCTCTTCGCCCTTGAGCGTGACGACCTTCTTGATGCCGCTCTTCTTAAGCTTCATGGCGCGCTCGAGAACTTCGCCCAAATCAGGGTTTCGCCTAACCCCAAGTACGATGGACTCGGAATCCTTGCCCACGCCAATCATGTCCATGTTGATCATTGCGATCCACTTCTCCGATGGAATCGGAGGCGCATCGCAGAGGGCCTTGCTCCCCAATAGGCCATCTTCTTCGCCTGAGAAGGCCGCAAAAATATAGGAGCGTCGCGGCTTGGCTTCGACCAGGGCTTGGGCCACTTCCAAAAGGGCCGCGATACCTGATGCGTTGTCATCGGCACCGGCCGCCATGCGACCGCGGAACCCGACTCCAAGGTGATCCATATGGGCACCAAGAACAATGTACTGGTCGGCAAGTTCAGGGTCGCTGCCTCGAAGTAGGGCAACCACATTGGGAGCCTCCATCGAGCGCTCTTCGGTCTGTGCGGTGAAGCGAACAATGCGACCCTTGGGGTGCTTGCGCGTCGACTTGCCCGACTTGTCCATCTTCTCGGCAAGCTTGATGACGTCTTCACCGAGCAACGCCGAGGCCACCTCGAGCGAGACCTCTACGGCTGGCAAGGCGGGCTTCTCAAGACGCTCGCCAGCGGGCACATTCCAAGTGGCCCAGGTGTGGTGGAAACCAAAGTCCAACTCGGGTTCCGCGTCCTCTTCCTGATCGCGCTCACCCGGAATCTCGACAGGGGGTAGTCCACCCTTGAGTAGCTTGCCTCGCTTGTCGACGGCATTGTCCGGAGCCGGGCGGCGCACAAAGATCACGCCGCGTACGCCTTCTTTCTTGAGCCCCTTGAGCTTCGTAAAGATGTTTGCCGCCTCGCTAATCTCAGGTCCATCTAGAACTCGCTTGTGCCGAGGCTCTTCCCAAAGAACAAGTGCGATCTTGTCCTTCATCTTGCCTCCCTTTAGATCGTCGTAGTTGTCGTCCGGAGCATGAATTCCAAAGCCTAGAAAGCTGAGCTCACCCTCTGCTTCTCCATTGGCCCCCGGCAAGGCCGTAAAGTCCTTTGCCAGCTTGAACTCCACCTTGGGGTCGTCCCCCACTTCCAGTTCCAGCATGCACCCATCAGCCACTGGCGCCTCAAGCTGCTCCGGAAAGGTCCAGGGCAAGATGAAGCTCCCCTCTGGGCCCAAACCCTCTAGCCCATAGCTCTGCAAATGAGCCGCAATATAGTCTGCCGCAAGGTCCAGCCCGCGACTGGGCGTATCCCGCCCCTCTAACTCTGGCGAGGCCAAATAGTTCACATGCCCCAAGACCTCAGGCAAGGTGACGGTGTCAAACCCTACCTTGAAGCGGGCTTCGGCGTCCTCATCAAGCCCGGGCCCAAAACCCAGCACCACAGGCAACATGCACCCCAACCCAACCAATATCCATCGACTACTATTCATCCCCCCATTGTCCATCCACCCCTGCCAACCTTCAACCCCCAGCCCAACTTCCCCCAACCCAAAACACGAGTCCTCACACCCAAGTGCTCCAAGAGGTCCCTTTGCCAAAGGTCCACACCATTTTCCAAGGCCTCATTCGATGAAGGGGACATCCAATGCCCAGTCTCCTTCTATGCGAGAAGCGCTCCTCCCAAAAGCTCGCCCAACAAGGGCCACCTTCAGAAAGAGCGCTTCGATGGAACGCCTAGCGATGAGTTGTTGCCGAAGAGCTGTCAGGACTCATACCCATCCGGGTGAGCCTTGAGGAACCGCCAGGCATCCCCAACAATACTCTCCAGATCTCCGCGCTTCGCTTCCCAACCGAGCAGGCGCAGAGCCTCGGTTCCACCACTGACCAACATGGCCGGATCGCCCTCGCGCCTGCCTACCACACGCGCAGGTATCGCATGCCCCGTGACCTTGCGTGCAACCTCAATCACCTCGCGCACCGAGTAGCCCGTCCCGGTGCCAAGATTACAAGCAAAGCGCTCGGTTCCCGACTGCAACTTCACGAGCGCCCGCAGGTGTGCATCCCCTAGGTCCTCCACGTGAATGTAGTCGCGAACGCAAGTCCCATCGGGCGTGTCATAGTCTTCGCCAAACATCAAAATCTCGTCGCGCTTACCTAGGGCAACCTGAAGCACGAGCGGAATCAAATGGGTCTCGGGGTTGTGGTCTTCCCCAATGTCCCGTTGCGTTGAAGCACCGGCCGCGTTGAAGTAGCGCAGGGCCGCAAAGCGCATTCCATAGGCACGGGAGAAGTCTCCCATCATGTGCTCCATGTGCAGCTTTGTGTTGCCGTAGGGATTGATCGGCTTCTGCGAGTGCCCATCGGGAATCGGCATCTCCGTGGGTTCGCCATAGGTTGCGCAGGTCGAGCTAAAGACGATGTCCCTGCACTCGGCCCGGCGCATCGCCTGGAGTAGCTCCCAGGTGTTGGTGACGTTCTCCTTGTAGTACTTCGCGGGGTCCGTCACGGACTCGCCTACGTAACAGAGCGCTGCAAAGTGAATCACAGCACTGGGGTTGTGCTTGGCAAAGACGCGATCAAGCCCAGCCGGGTCACCAAGGTCACAGACCTCGAGCGGAGCCTGCACAGCTTCCCGGTGGCCGGCCTTGAGATTGTCGAGTACCACCACGTCGACGCCGCGGCGCTCGAGCAGCTCGACCGTGTGGCTACCGATGTATCCCGCGCCGCCGCAGACTAGGACTGGGCCCTGGGGCGCAGCGTTCTCGAGGGAGTCCATGTTCGTGTCTTGGTTCGTCATAGTGGCAAGCAGGATAGCGCTAAAGGGCGGCGACGTCTTCCCAGAAGCTGGGCCAGGATTTGGAAGTTGCCATGGGATCGACCACAAGCACGCCGGGTTGGATCAGGCCGAATAGGGCGAATGCGAAGGCCATGCGGTGGTCGCCTTGGGAGTCGAGCAACAGCGCCCGGGGGCTGGTCTCCTCCCGGTTTTCCGGTGCGGAAATTCGCAGGCCGCACACGCGCTCGTCGTTGCGCATCTCGACTTGAAGACCAAGGCACTCCAGGCCATCGGCGAGGGTTTGGAGCCGATTGCACTCTTTACCGATCAAGGTCTCGAGTCCGAGTAGCTCACTGGGCTCGCCCAACTTGAGTGCGGCATAGGCAGCCACCGCCGCGAGGGGCGGGGCGAGATCCGGTTGCCCCGACAGGTTTAGTTCGGCGCCTTTTGTGATGCGCCCCGAAGTTGCGAGCAGGTCGGCTTCGGTGCTGTCCTCATCGGCTGCGATCAGGCCCGCGTTTAGTCCGAACTGCGCTAGAAAGTTCACGATTTCACGGTCGCCTTGGGTGGACTTGGACCATGGACCCGGCACTTCGAGCTCTCCACCGGTGATGGCGGCGGCACACAGGGCGACCGCAGCCGAGGACGCATCGGGCTCAAGATGAATGGGCTGATCCGGCGCGGTGAGCACGCCTTGGACCTCGAAACTCTGGCCGCCTTCAAAGCGCGCATCCACGGGGACCGCAAGCACACCGAAGGTCTTGAGCATGGTGCGCGTGAGCTCGAGATACGGTTGGCTAGGCAGCACGCCGTCGAGGTGCACTTGGATCGGGTCCATGAAGCAGGCGGCGGCAAACAATAGGGCGGAGAGCTCTTGGCTGGAGCTGGGATTGTGTAGGAAGAGGTCCGGGGGCGGGCCGATGGAGTCCAGGCCCAGGGGCCAGGCCCCGTGCTCTCTGTACTTGAGCTTGACGCCGGCGTCTTCCAAGGCCTTGAACAGGGCTGGGCTGCGGCGGCGCTCCAGGGTACCCAGGCCGCGCACGGAGACGTTGCCATTGCAGCAAAGTCCAGCGATGGCAGTCACGAGCCGGGCTAGGGTCGCGGACTCGCCCACCTCGAAGGGCCCCGTTGGATTGAGGCCCCCAACGTGGCATGGGGAGCTGCCCATGACGTTTAGGGCCCGTGGCCCGGTCCACTTCAATGCGAGGCCGAGGTTCTCGAGGATGCCGACGGCGGCGGTGATGTCGTCGCAAGCTCCCAAACGGGCTGCGCCAGTGATACGGGTAGTTCCGTTGGCGAGTCCCGCGAAGAGCAGGGCGCGCTGGGCGAGGGACTTGGATGCGGGCGGCGTGATGGAGCCGGAGATCGGGGCACGAGGAGACAAGCCGCGGGGCGTGGCTGGGTCGCTGAAAGCGACTTTTTGTTCCCGGGGGCTCCCGAATTCAGAAGAGTCAAAGGTCTGGCGCATGGACCCCATTGTAGCGGCGGGCGAGGCCTGCCATAATCCCACTTATCTGGTTTCCCTGGGCAAAAAGTCCTAACGAAACCAGACTTCTCTCCTGCCTCGATCCCTGGCATCCCCGACCTGAAAACACTTCGGACTATGCAAGACACCATCTATCTCGGCCGCCGCGAGAACATCGGCGACCTAACCTTATTAACCGCTGGCAAAGTACGTGACATCTATCCCCTAGGGGATGACAAGCTACTCTTCGTCACCAGTGACCGCGTCTCGGCCTTTGATGTGATCCTTCCCAACGGGATCCCCAACAAAGGCCGCGTTCTGACCCACATCGCCTGCTGGTGGTTTGGTCAGACCGAGGACCTGATTGCGAACCACCTGATCTCCACTGATGTGGATGACGTCCCCGGGCTCTCCGAACAGGAGCGCAGGGACCTCGAAGGCCGGATCATGATCGTACACCGAGCGGCCCCCACCGCCGTCGAGTGGGTCGTGCGCGGCTACATCGTTGGCTCCGGCTGGAAGGAGTACCAGAAGCAGGGCACCATCTGCGACATCCCCCTTCCCAAAGGATTGGAGTTCTGCGAGCGCCTCCCCGCACCGCTCTTCACGCCGACCACCAAGGACGACGACCACGACATGGCGATCTCCCCCGAGATTGCCTGTGAGACCGTGGGCAAGGACGTCTACGAGAAGGCTCACGCGGCCACCATGGCACTCTTCGCCCGTGGCACCGACGTGCTTGCCTCCCACAACATGCTTCTCGCCGACACCAAGTTTGAATTCGGCCTTTTGAATGGCGAGGTGATCCTGATCGACGAGGCGCTAACCCCGGACTCGTCCCGCTTTTGGCCGGCCGACAAGTACGCCGTGGGCC
>JBLHWM010000104.1:0-10696 GCA_047629095.1 Planctomycetota bacterium
CGATTCTGGAGCCGCCCCTCACGGCTTCTGACGCAGCGCAACTCAGCGCCAACAAGACCAACAACGACACGCTCGAAATGGGATTCCTGATGCGGGAGTTTGACGCTCAAGCGAAGGCATTGGAGATTGAGCAAGCTCTAATGCAAAGCGAGATCCAGCTCGGATTCGCGCGTCAGTCACTTGCCCGCATCGAAGGCCTTAGGGAAAAGGACCTTGGCACTGTTGCGGAACTTCAAGCCGCCCGCCGGGACGTGCAGCTTGCCGAGCAAGCCAGCGAGGGCTCCAGGGCCCTAGAAGTCTCGTTTACCCAGGCCAAGGAGCAGCTTGATGCGCTAAGTAAGCGTAGTGCAGCGGTCCGCTCCAGCGCCAGTTCCAGTGACTCGCCTAGCCACGTCCTTGTGGCCCCCATCTCAGGTGAGATCGTCGGCGTTGAGCACATAGAAGGCGAGCACGTCGAGAGTCAAGGCGTCGTCTACCGCCTTCTCGATCTGAGTAGCATCTGGGTTACCGCCCACATCTCCGAGTTCGATCTAGCTGAGATCGGTGATGCGCCGGGAGCATCGGTTAGTTTCGCCGCGTACCCCGATCGCACATTTGACGTCATCGGTGAGATGCAAGGACGCCTTGTCAACGTTGGCCGTGTCGTGGACCCGGAAACGCGCACGATTGCCCTGCGCTATGAAGCCGCCAATCCCGATGGCCTGTTTCGTGCGGGCATGTTTGCCGACGTGTTCCTCGAAACGGAGCGTGCCACCGACGCAGTCTCCCTGCCGAAGGAAGCAGTCGTAATGGACAACGGGCAGCCAGTTGCCTTTGTACTGATCCACGGAGAGGCATTCCAAAAGCGTGTACTTGAGTTAGGCATTCGCGACGGTGAGTTCGTCGAGGTTCGCTCGGGAATCCAACACGGCGACCGGGTCGTCACTAAGGGTGCGTATCTGGTCAAGCTGGCCTCGGCATCACCGGCATCCTTTGGCGAAGGCCACGCCCACTAGAGCGGAGCATACCGATGATCAACAACCTCATTCAGTGGTCGCTCCGCAATCGACTGGCCGTGCTCCTCGTGTCCGCCCTCCTACTTGCAGTAGGTTCGTACACGACGATTCGGATGCCCGTCGACGTGTTCCCCGACCTCACCGCCCCCACGGTCACTATCATTGTCGAAGGCCATGGCATGGCCCCGCAAGAGATGGAGACCCTTGTAACCTTCCCGGTCGAAACCGCGGTCAATGGCGCAGCTAACGTGCGCAGGGTTCGCTCCGCTACCTCAGTCGGGATCTCGGTCGTTTGGGTCGAGTTCGAATGGGGAACCGACATTTATCGTGCGCGGCAGACCGTCACCGAGCGCTTAGCTGCGGTCACTGGCAACTTGCCCGAGCAAGTCGGGCAACCCGTTCTCGCTCCGGTCTCTTCCATCATGGGCGAGATCCTCTTTATCTCGCTCACGTCGGAGACGCACGACCCCCTGGAGCTGCGGACAGCAGCGAAGTCTCAGATCCGCAAGCGCCTCCTCTCGGTCGCGGGCGTGTCCCAGGTGACCCCGATCGGTGGCGACGAAAAGCAGTACCAGGTTGTGCTTTCGACCCAGCGAATGAAGGCCTACCAGATCACAATGGAGGAGGTTGCGGAGGCCCTCAGAAGCAGCAACGAGAACGTCTCTGCGGGGTTCTTGATCGACGGCGGTGAAGAATCGGTTCTCCGGGGCATTGGTCGAATCCGAGGCTCTGAAGACATTGCGGACACGGCTGTTGCAGCCCGCAACAACCGCTCCATCAAGGTTGGCGATCTCGGTGTAGTTCAGATCGGCGCGGCGATCAAGCGAGGCACTGGCTCCGCTTCCTCCCGTGGTCCGAACTGGGAACCCAGAACCCAGGACGCCGTGCTCCTAGCGATCCAGAAGCAGCCCACAGCGAATACCCTTGAGCTCACCAAGGATCTGGACGGGATTCTGGAAGAGATCCAAGAGACGTTGCCAGCGGGCATGCTGATCAACAAGGATCTCTTTAGGCAAGCCGACTTAATCGAGCACTCCATTAACAACACAGCAGAAGCTCTCCTCGAGGGGGGGCTGATGGTGCTCTTGGTTGTCCTGCTTTTCCTGGCCAGTATGCGGGCCAGCTTGATCACGCTGCTGGCCATCCCCGTGTCACTGATCACTGCAATCTTGGTTCTTCGCTTCTGGGGCGCAAGCATCAACACAATGACGCTAGGTGGTATGGCGATCGCGATTGGCGCGCTTGTTGACGATGCGATTATCGACGTAGAGAACGTTGTCAGAAGACTGAGAGAGAATCGAGCACTGCCATCCGGACAACGCCAAGCTGTCATGAAGGTCATCTTCGACGCCAGCGTCGAGGTCCGCACCTCGATCGTCTTCGCAACGTTCATCATCCTGCTGGTCTTCGCGCCACTGTTCTTTCTCTCAGGCGTGGAGGGACGTCTGCTACGCCCGCTTGGGATAGCCTTCTGTGTGTCCCTCGCCGCCTCGCTCGTCACAGCGCTGACCCTTACACCGGCGCTGTGCTACTACCTCCTTCCAAACAGTAAGACCGTGCAGCGGGGCGGCGAGCCGTGGATTGTCACAGTGCTCAAGCGTGCTTACTCGCGTCCCCTGAGGTGGGCGATCCGGCACCCCCTTACGGTGACTGCGCCGGCCGTCGTGATGCTCATCCTTGCGGTCGCGGGGGTCACGCGCATGGGCAAGGACTTCTTGCCCGAGTTCAATGAGGGCGCCCTGGTTGTCGGGCTTGTCACACTTCCCGGCACCTCTCTAGAAGAGAGCGACAACCTTGCCCATATCGTAGAAGTCGCCATGATGAAGCACCCCGAGGTCAAGGCGATCGGTCGCCGCACGGGACGCGCCGAAGAGGACGAACATGTGCAGGGAGTCGAGGCCAGCGAATTTGAAATCACCCTCGATATGGACGCGCCCGAGCGACTCGGTCTACCAGAAAGATCTAAGAGCGAGCTTCTCGTGGCTCTTCGAAAAGACCTTGCAGGGATTCCTGGAGTCCAGGCCACCTTTGGCCAACCGATCAGCCACCGCATTGACCATATGCTCTCGGGTACACGGGCCAATATCGCGGTCAAGATCTTCGGGGAAGACCTCTCGGTCCTGCGCTCACTTGCAAGTCAAGTTGAGGGGCTCATGGGTGGCATCCCTGGAGTGGTTGACCTGTCGGCAGAGCAGCAGGTGGAGGTCCCCCAGGTTCGCGTCGAGTTTCGTCGTGACGCGCTGGCACGCTATGGACTCCACATCGCGGATGCGTCCAAGGCCCTGGACGCGGCGTTCAAGGGCGTCGTTGTCAGTCAGATTCTCGAGGGCCAAAACACCTACGACCTCACGGTCCGTTTGCAGGAGAGTGTAGGCAGCACCTTGGCGGATGTCAGTGGAGTCCTCGTCGACACACCGGCGGGCTTCAAGGTTCCGATGAAGTCACTTGCCCACATCTACGAAGATCGGGGTCCGAACTTCATCACGAGGGAGAACGTCCAGCGCAAGATCGTCGTCATGTGCAACGTGGCGGACAGAGATATGGGCGGCGTGGTTAGTGATACCCAGCAGGCCATCCAGGACAACGTCGAGTTTCCTTTGGGCTACTACGTTGAGTACGGAGGCCAATTCGAAAGCGCGACCGCCACGAACAAGAGGTTGGCACTACTCGGCATCCTCGTTGTCATTGGAATCGGCTTCTTACTGCATGTCATGTTTCGTTCCGTGCGGGACACTCTATTGATTATGGCGAACCTCCCATTTGCCTTGATAGGTGGTGCATTCGGTGCGTATTTTGCCGGTGGAGTCATCTCCGTCGCGTCCATCATCGGACTGATCTCAGTGTTTGGCATTGCCGCTCGAAACGGAATCATGCTCGTCTCCCACGTGCGGCATTTGCAGATCTACGAGGGAGTCACCGAGTTCGCCGAGGCTGTCCGGCGAGGCTCTATGGAGCGGCTCTCGCCGATTCTAATGACGGCACTAGCGTCAGGCCTAGCCTTGGTCCCTCTCACCCTTCGCGGCGACGAACCCGGAACCGAGATTTTGACCCCCATGGCCTATGTCATTCTCTTCGGCCTGTTCTCATCGACACTACTCAACATGCTCATCGTTCCCGCCCTACTCGTTCGATTTGGGCGACCTGCCCATGCTGATGAGAGCGCCGAAGAACCGGCAAGAGAAGTCGCCACCGCTGGAGGTGCACTATGATCACAAAAACACGCCGCTACGTTTCCAACGTTCTGATTCTCCCGACTCTGCTTGCAGCCTCCTGCGTTCAGGTCGAACCGGGGCCCGACTACGATAGGGCCCGCAGCCTCTTCACTGAGAGCACCGGGCGAGTAGATGTGTTTGACCCCTACGCCGAAGCACTCACCCAGGAAGAGCTCGACGAGATTGTTGCCGATGGACTCTCTCTCGATGAAGCACTTCGCGTTGCGCTGCTCAACAACCGAGAGTTACAGGCCGATTTCCATGACATCGGTATCGCACATGCCGACTGGGTTCAGTCCCAGCTCATGTCGAACCCATCTCTCGATGCGCTCCTGCGATTCCCCTCTGGAGGAGGGCGCGGCATGCTCGAGGCAACCGTCGGCATGGAGTTCCTTGAGCTTTGGCGCATACCCGTCCGGACCAAGGCAGCTGAGCAGGCCCTAGAGACAACCGTTTTTCGAATCGCGCGGAGGGCTGGGGAGCGCTTGGCCGACACAAGAAGCTCTTACTACTCAGCCGTCGCTGCACAGGAGCTGCACCAGGTGGCTATCGACAACGTAGAGCTTGCGGCCCGTTCGTTTGCGGCTGTCAGATCTCTTCACGAGGCTGGGGTAGCCGATGCCTTCGATGAGAATCTTGCGCAGGGCCCCCTACTCGCGGCGCAGCTTGCCGTTCGCACAACTCGGATTGAAGCTGCGAACGCGAGGAGGGACCTTGCGAGCATGCTCTCCTTCAACCGGCCAGTGGACACCCTTGTTTTGACCGAGCCGCTTCCTGAACCCGCAGCAACCACGCTAGACTCAGAGTTACTTGTTCAGAGTGCCCTCATTGCACGGCTCGATCTTCGCGCCTTCCATACGGCCATCGAGTCTCTAAACGCGCAAGTGCTTCTCGAACGACGCGAGGCTTGGGGGGACGTCGGCGCAGGAGTCAGCTCCGAACGTCCTGCTGGTAGCGGAGACACCCAGGTCGGTCCCGCGTTTAGTTTGACGCTGCCACTGTTCGACCAAAACCAGGCCCAGGTCGCGCGGGCCATGTTGAAGTTGGAGCAGATGGTTAAGCTCCAAGAGTCGGCGCAGGTGGCGATCTCCCAGAATGTTCGGTCCAGCGTAGATCGCGTCAACACAGCTTCGCAGAGCCTCGCGTTCTATAACGATGACGTCCTTCCCCAAGCCGAGCGCTCTCTCGAATTGGCCCAAGAGTCGTTCGCCGCTGGCCGAATCACGCTTCTCGCGCTCGTCGAAGTTCAGCGTCAGCTTCTTGATGCTCGAAGGGGCCATGTCACCCTACGACTGGAAGCTGCCACCTCGGCATCTGATCTTGAGCGAGTCCTTGGGGCGCCCCTGCCGTTACTCAGCCCCTGAAGAAGGTGGAGAGACAACGAGTACCTTGACGTAACCTCTTTTGGCCGGCTTCTTGAAGAGGCGTGGTAACCAAACATCACATCACGATTCGAGCGCTCCACGCTGAGTCGCACGCATAGCTTCAGAAAACTGTCCGCCGCGATGGTGGGATTCGAGGCCAATGCAGAAATGGGCCAGCGTGGGGCTTCGAACGGTCTAGAACTGTTGCCGGTTGTGTTCAGGTTGGCACGGTGAGGTTATCCTGATCTACAGTCGCTGGGAATGAATCGACGCCGCTCCGACGACCCTCTCTTTTTGGCGACCTGACCTTCACCCCTGCGTGCTCCTTTGGCGCTCTCCACTACATCCAACACCGACCGAGGAAAAGCTCGAAGCATCGTCCGCTGGTTCGGCCTCGGTGCGGGCCCTCTCGCCGCTGCGCTGGCCTACGGACTCCTGCCTGAGTCATTCATCGCGAGTACCGGAGCGCTAACGGAACTGACCGGTGCTGGGCGTGTAACGATCGGTCTCTTGCTATGGATGGCCATCTGGTGGATGACCGAGGCCGTCCCCCTCGAGGCAACTAGCCTCCTGCCGCTTATCGTCCTGCCCCTCACTGGGACCGATTCGATATCCTCCGCCGCAGCACCCTATGCGTCGCCGCTGATCTATCTGTTCCTAGGTGGCTTTCTATTGGCCTTGTCGATGCAGCGCTGGGGTTTGGATCGGCGTATTGCGCTGCTGACACTGAAGCTCGTCGGTACCCGGCCTTCGAACATGATGGGCGGCTTGATGGTCGCTACTGCGGTCATGAGCGCGGGCGTGTCGAACACCGCGACGGTCGCCATGATGGTACCGATCGCCATACGTGTTTCGAGTCTGCTCGGAGACGATGCGGGCAGCAACTTTCGAGTCAGCTTACTGCTCTCGATCGCTTATGCCGCTTCGATTGGCGGACTCGCAACGATCATTGGCTCACCGCCGAACGGCTTCCTCGCACAGTACGCAAGTGAAGAGCTCGGGCTCGAAATCACGTTCCTCGACTGGCTACAAATCGGTCTTCCAGTCACGATCGTCTTCCTCCCGCTAGCTTGGCTGCTGCTGACACGAGTCCTCTTCAAGGTCTCGCGCGAGCCACTTGCTGGCGGCCGGGAGCTAGTACAGAACCAGTTGCGAGAGCTCGGACCTGTCCGGCCTGGTGAACTGGTAACTCTCCTGGTTTTTGGATTGGCCGTGACCTGCTGGCTCTTTCGCCCTCTACTCGCGCAAGTCGTGCCTTCAATCACAGATGCAGGCATCTCGATCGCAGCCGGCTTATCGCTCTTTGTGCTGCCGGTCGACCGTCATGGAACACGGGCACTCAACTGGAAGATCGCCAAGAAGGTCCCCTGGGGAGTTCTGATTCTCTTTGGCGGCGGACTCAGCCTTGCGGCCGCCATAGGAGACTTTGGAGTAGCCGGGTTCATTGGCTCATCAGCTCGCAACATCGGCGAACTGCAGCCCCTGGGCATCGTCTTCGCGATCACGCTTGGAGTCATCCTGCTCACCGAGCTAACGTCGAACGTTGCCACAGTCGCGACCTTGATCCCCCTGCTTACTGCACTCGCCCCAAGTCTTGGGCTGAATCCCATTCAGCTAGCAGTGCCCATCACGCTCGCGGCAAGCTGTGCGTTCATGCTGCCAGTGGCGACTCCCCCAAACGCGATCGTGTTTGGCTCGGGCTTCGTATCCGTCCATCAGATGATGCGCGCAGGCATTTGGCTCAACGTAGTCGCCGTGCTGCTACTCACCTTCTTGAGCCACTTCGTCATCGTCCCGCTCCTGCTCTAGATACCGAGTCTTACACCAAAGTCGGCTACTTTCGATCTAGGTACGCTTTCGCTAGGAGCTCGCCGAGTGCGACGATTGCCGCCGTATCCAGGACCAGCTTTTTGCTTTGCTTGGGGAGTTCTGATGAATAGATGTGAACGGTGTGCTCGTCCTTCGCAGCGACCTCTCTTAGCCGAGCGGTCACGTCAGATTGATTGACGGCTTCGTCGTCCGTCGGTGGCTGTTGACTGATGTACCAAGGCAAGTTCGGTGCCTTTAGGTCCTTGCGGCTCTCGAGAATGAGGGCTTCCACCCGGGCCGCGGCTTGTTCACGGTAGGGATAGAAGGACATGTCGTTCTCCCCCACGTGGTAGAAGATTCCTGCGAGTTCGACGCGGTTCCCCTCGCTGCGCAAAGCTTCGATGGACTGCTCGATGAAAGCGATGAAGTCGGGATACAGGTTGCGAGACTTGGCCTCGCTTCCCTCGGGAGTCCAGTCGATGATCTGCGATCCGCTGTGAGTGAACTTGGCGATGGCGAGCGGCTCTTTCAGGGATCTCTGTAGCGAACGGCCAAAGCTGAGTTCGGGGCCGAAGGTGTCGTAGTAACCTCGCGGGCCAAGCGGTTCCCATCCGTTCGAGACCTTGTAGCCGCCACCTAAGCTATAGCGAAAGGGCACCTTGACGTTGTCTTTCAGTAGCGCCTTGCTTTTTGGAAGTGAGCGCAGCTCTTGTGTGAATGCCCGTTCGCCTTCCATGTTGCGGTGGCCCGCGAGCACGAACAGCTGAACGGTCTTGCCCTTCTTGTGCGGCCACTTTGCAAGAGGCTCTGCCTTGAAATCCTGCAAGCCCTGGGTGGCGAGATAGGCGTCCGCGTAGTTCACGCCGTGCTCGAGTTGTCCCAGTGTTCCATAGTGGTAGTGCAGTCCGGCGCCCCCACCGATTTCGACTCCGACATGGGAAGTGGGCACATAGTCCACGAGGGAGTCGTTCGCGGCGACCTCTTTCTGACCAAGACTGATCGCGTACATCTTCGAGCGCAAATCCATGCCCCAGACCGTCTTCGTGCACAACTCCCCCACATAGAAGCGCAGCTTAGGACACTCCAAATCCCGGCGGACTTTCGCCACGAAGTTCGCCAGGTTCGCTCCATAGTTTTGGAGGAACTCATCCTCAAACATGTCGTTCTCACCTTGGTGCCAGAAGAAGCCCTCCACTTGATAGGGGATGCGCTTCTTGTCGAGCTCGGCCAACGAGCTGCGCACAAGCTCCAACAGTAATGGGTACATTTGAAACCCAGCCGGCTCATCGGGATTCCAGTCTCCTCCAAGGTGTGTACCGCCGGCGGCGCACTTGATGATCGCCACGGGACCATCGAGTTTGGAGGCCACTTTGCGGGCAAAGCTAAGCTCGGGACCGACCACTTCATCGACGGGCGCTAACTCGGCCCACCCATCGGAGGTGAGCTTGTGCTCGCGACCAATCATGTAGGAGAACTTCACCTTAGATTGAGGCTCGTCCAGTCCAGCAAACGGAGGGAAGTGCTCGATGTCGGATGCCTTCGAGTCGGAGCCAACCATATTGGACTGGCCCGCGAAGATGAACACGCGTGTGACCTTGGCTTCCAACTCATTCGCAGCATGCGGACCACCAGCGAAAAGAGCCAGGACGAGGACAGTCTTCAGAAAGGATTGCATCCCTTCAGGATAGGACAGTGCGCACCTCGTGCTTGTCCTGTTCCTCGATATTGTGACGCAAGCGAAGTACCCGGAAGAGCCGCTCCCCCCTTCCCGCGAACTAGCGCGCCTTGCTGATCTTCAGCCTCTCGAGCTTGGCTTGCTTCTTCACGGACTCTTCACTGCGGCTGAGCGAGAGCGAGAGCGGGGCCGGGGCATGTAACGATCGGTCTCTTCCTCTGGATGGCGGTCTGGTGGATGACCGAGGCCGTCCTGGCGTGCCCCCAAGGAAAGTGTCGAGTTGCTGGCCTGAATGTCGGGCCGACAAGACAAGCGGTGGTTCCAGGTGAAGGCCAGCGTATTCAAAGGAGCACTATCGTCCCTGTGGTGAATTCACCCCTCGCACCAGTCCCTAAAAATCAAGGCAAGTCTCCTCACAGACATCCCAAGAGAATGTCGGGGAGAGGCCATCTGGCAAGGGCTTTGTGGGCTCCTTGGCCAAAGCCTAGCTGCTGTGCCGAAGATCTGCTAGGTCTGCTTCGCCATGTGGTCCAAGCTCAGAAGAATCTCTTCGGTAGAGAGCACCTCTCTTCTGGATTGGAACCCGAAGTGATCTGCTGGCCTCTGCTCGTCCTCGCGAATTCGAGCCGCCATTGTTCTTGCTCCGATAGCAAGTTCTTGGATTTGTCCATCGTAGCTGCGCCCAACGAGCGCAAGGCCCTGGGCGCCAATGTACAGATCGGGGCAATCCAGGGAGGATGCGCCTAGCTCCAACAGAACACTACGCAGCCATGGCAGGTGAGGCGGTGTCAAGCAGCTCGCCGCCTGAAGGGACTGGGCCAATACTGCACCCCACACCTTCCCGTGGTCTTGCCATATGCTAGCTGCCCTGTGGGCCAAGGCCGCTGCAAGTGGAGACTCGGAACGCCAAGCTATGGAAGCTTCCGTCAAACATACGAGAGCCTCCTGATCGGCCAAGCCGATTCGTCCAGCGGCATCTACAAGATCCAAGTCGACCTCTGGCATGTTTTCCATTCGATACGATGCGGTTCGAAGCACCCACTCACTGCGCACTTCAAAGAGCGTGTGCCGGCAATCCCTTGCGATCTTGCGCGCATCCTCTGCCAAGCTCGCTGCCTCTTTTGGCTTGTCCGCATCCAAGAGAGCCGAGGCGCCATTAAGTAGGGCGGACAGGCATTGGGATTGAGTCGGAGCAGCTCTTCTGGCCCTGCCAAAGTACTCGGCCGCGAGCAGTGGGTCATTCTTCCGATAACTCAACCTCCCCATCCACTCCGAGAAGCTAGCCTGAAGAGCAGCGGGAGAATCGGGTCCAAGCACCTCTGCTATGTTCGCGAGAAGAGCCTCTTCTTCAGCTTCTGATGCGCTACGAGCACCTTGCACACAAAGTGCCAAGCGCCAGCGTTCCATATTTGGGTTCGAAAATACGGGTACGCTGAGCACAGCCTCCAGGCCATTGGCATCACCACCCGCGAGTATCCCTAGGGCAGCTTGCCCAAGGCTCTCGAGGTGTAGGATCTCACTTCGAAAGTCAGGGCAGCGGGCATGCATGCGAGTGAGCTCGTAGAGCATCCGGTCGATAGCGATGGGTGTGAAGATTGCGAGCGCCACCATAGTCCACTGTTCGAGCAGCAGGAGTTCGCC
>JBLHWM010000105.1:0-10623 GCA_047629095.1 Planctomycetota bacterium
TCGGCAAATGGGATCGCTGCGACCAGTCCAGTCAAACCCCAGGCACGCTGTGCTGGGATGCCCTTATCCACGGCGGCGTACTGCAGGTAGCTTTGGGCATGGCGCACGGAGGCCAGGGCAAAATCGTGGGCTTCCGCAGCTGTAAGATCGAGCTCGCCTGCCGCACTCGCCAGGGTCGCTAAGGCATCACTGCACGCCCCCCCATCGATCACGCTGTTGGAGCAGTTGAACGGGTCGTGGCGGCCCGGCCGAAAGGTGAAGCACGGGGAGTCGCCTTCACGCTCGAGGTTCGCGACTAGTCGCAGTGCCTGTTGCAGAGCACCGTCGGCGTAGCGCCGCTCGCCGGTTGCGCGGAACAGTTCGAGTCCGAGCAGGCAGACGTTCGCGCTCTTGCCCGTGTGCTCGACGCCATGCTCGGGGCAGATGATGCGTCCTAGTTCATCGCGCAAGCCGAGCATCCAGTCAAAGGTACGCGCCAGTGGCTCGACAAACTCGGCGGCGAATGGAGAAGCTGTCCCTAGACTCATAGGGTCATGAACTCCTTCCAGGCATCGCGATAGGGAGCGACGGCGCCCTGCTCTTTGCCGCGCACGCCGCGCCACCATTGGCCCGCCGCATAATCACAAAACGTCCAGGTCACATTCAACTTGACCCAGAGCCCGGCCAGCTTTCCGTGGTGCTTGCGATAGTAGTGCAGGCGATTCTTCTGCCACTCTACATGCATGCCGCGAAACTGGCTCGTGCTCGCCCCCACATGGTGCATGACCCGGGAATCGGCAAGGAATCGAGTCTTGTATCCCGCTCGCGCCAACCGAAGCGACAGGTCCACGTCATTGAAGAACAGCCATAGCTTCTCGTCGAAGTGCCCGATCTCCTCGAGCACCGCATGGCGCACCATCAAGCACGCAGCCGGGGGTTGGTCGATGTCGCGCTCGTCCTCGTGATTCCAACTGCGCAGGAAGTAGCGGTTGATCTCCGGAGACTTGGGCCACCAACGCTCGAGAGGTGTTCCGAAGAAGAGTGGCGTCAAAAGGCCGGGAAAGGCCATACAGCCGCCCTGGGTCGATCCGTCACGGTTGATGAGCTTCGGGGCTGCGGCGCCGTGACCGGGATTCGCCTCAAGGAAGTCGACCATGATGCGCAGAGCATCGGGAGCGACTTCGGTGTCCGCGTTGTGCAGGAGAACGTACTTTCCAATGGCCTGGCGAATGCCACGGTTGCTGCCCTTGGCGAAGCCTTCATTCACTGGATTACGGGTCAGGCTCACATCGGGAAATTCCGCTGCGACCATGTCCGCGGAGCCGTCCTTGCTGCCATTGTCGATAACAATGACCTCCGTGATCGGCTTGTCCGCATCGGCGATGGTGCGCAGGCACTCCCGCAGTAGGTCCACGGTGTTCCACGACGGAATGACGATCGAGAGCATGACGTCCGTCATGAGCCGGGCTCCATGTCGCGGATGAGGCGCTCGCAGAGTGCCTCCACGCCGTGCTCATTGACGACGAGTGCCCGCAGGTGCTCGCCAATCTGGGTGAGCTCTTCGGGACCGCGCTCGATCAGCGCGCTCAGCTTGCCCGCAAGGGCGAGTGCGTCGCCGGCCGGGAAGTAGAAGGCCTCGCTCTGGCCAGTCGACTTCGGCAGTGCGTCGAAGATGACGGGGAACGAGTCGTTGCAGCTGATGGCTGGCCGGCGCGCGGCCATGGCCTCGAGTACGACCTTGTCAACGCTGCCCGTGTGGCTCGCGTTCACGAGGAAGTCCGCGGCCTCGAAGAACTTGTCCACGGCCGCATAGGGAACCTCACCGTGGAGAGTGACGTGATCCGCGAGGTCGAGCTTGGCAATCTCGCGCCGCACCTCACCGCTGAAGCCCTCGTCCGACTTGGTCAGGCCGCCGCCGACCCAATCCAACACGACCTCGTGCCCTTGGTCGAGAAGATGTCGCATGCCAGCCAGCACACAGAGCGGATCCTTCGCCGGAGTCAACCTGCCTACGGAGAGAATTCGCAGGGGCTTGGTGAAGGTCGGCGCGTCCAGATCAAAGTGATCGGTGTCGATGCCGTGTCCCGTGATCACGCGGTTATGGCCCGGCACGCGCAGGGACTCTTCCGATGCGGAGAAGGTCTTGAGGGTCATGGGTACGGCCTTGATCAAGCGCGCATCCACCCCCTTGTGGGTGTACCAGAGGTAGAGCCGCGCACCGTGCCGCTTTGCGGGACCTGCGGCAACGAGCGCATAGCGCGGAACCATGTGGGCGAGTACCGCATCAAAGCCATCCCTACCAAGGGACTTGTTCAGTGCGCTCCTGTATTTGAAGTAGCGTCCGATACGGCCCTCGCGTCCGATCTCGATCCAGTCCACGTTGTCTGGTAGTCCAGTCGTGTCCCCCACTTCCAGGGCAATCACACGCACGCTGTCCGTGTGCTTAGCGAACTCGGCAACCCAGCGCACAACAAAGCCAAGTACGCCGTGTTGCAGGTCGAGCACCTGGGTCAGGAAGAGCAGCTTCACTTGCCCACCAGCCCCTTCAGGCCATTGGCATACCCTGCGATCGCCTCGTCGTATTCGAACTTCAGCACATCGGCCCTAGCTCGCACGCCAATCTCTGCAAGCTTGACTTCATCGCCGATCACGCGCTCGATCGACGCGGCCAAGCTGGCGTAGTCAAAGCGGCAGAGCGCGCCGTTCACCCCATCTTCGATCAGCTCGCCCATGATGCCAACTGGTGTCGACACGGCCGGCGTGCCACAGGCCATCGCCTCGACGGTCACACGCGGTCCACCCTCGCAGGTACTCGCGCAGAGGATCGCCCTCGATGCGCGGTAGACATCCGCAAGATCCTTCGGGGTCTCGAGCCACTCGACGTACTCCACGTGCTTCTCTAGTGCGTGTTTCTTGACCCGCGCCTCGACCGCATCACGCATGGGCCCCCTACCGACGATCAGCAACTTCAGCGGCCGCATGCGGTACTTCAGTTGATAGAGCGCGTCGATAATCGTGATCAACCCCTTGTTGCTCACCAAGCGCCCCACAAAAACTAGGTCCCACTTCTTTGGGGACACACCCTTCACGGCTTCGTTCAGATCCGAGAACGGGTTGAACAGGTCGAGGTCAATGTAGAGTGAGCCGAGCACAAGAATCTTGGACTTGGGCACTCCCCAGGATTGCAGCAGAGGCGGCATCTCCTTGTGATTGACGACGCGGAATGCGATCGCGCGACTCTTGGCCCAGTTGATGTAGCGGCGAGCGATAAACTTGTCGAAAGCCTCGCGCCGGTCGGCCGCCCTCGGGAAGCCCGGCACGTGGTGGATCTCCGAGACATAGGGCACGCCGGTGCGCTTCGAGATC
The DNA here is from genome assembly GCA_047629095.1 of Planctomycetota bacterium. Taxonomy (GTDB): domain Bacteria; phylum Planctomycetota; class UBA1135; order UBA1135; genus CALBMX01. The sequence goes on from JBLHWM010000105.1 coordinate 3,346, forward strand.
GCAGCCGAGCCGAGCCCGTTGTAGAACCAGCCGTAGTCGTGGCTGACAATCAAATCGTGGCCAAACTCCTTCACCAACTCTGTACCGCGCTTGGCGATGTAGGAGCGCATGCCCAAACGGCCACAGGTCGCGGGGTGAAAGTGCACGTTGCCGTGGATCGTCTTGGTCGTAACTGGCTTCGGCGGCTTTGGACAGAGCACATCGATACGCTCAAAGTGCGTGGAGAAGCGCTCCTGCATTGCATGGAAAGGCCCGACCTCGCCCACGGGAGTCTGGCGGTCCCCACTGACCATGAGCAGCTTCATTCGCTCATGTCTCCAGCAACTTCCGCCCCATCCTGGACCCGGAGCACATCCACGTAAATAGCCTCGAGCCGATCCGCCAGGCCTTTGGCGCTGTGGCGCGTCGAAACCCGCATGCGAGCGCGCTGGCCATAGACGGTGCGCTTGTCTTCACTTTCGAGCATCGTGTCGAGGGCGAAGGCGAGCTCGGTGTCATCCGATCCAAGTAGGCCAGATCGCTCGTGGGCAACGACCTCTTCTACGCCGCCGACGATTCGCGCGACCGCGGGGATGCCCGCAGCATGGGCCTCGATCAGAGCGATGGGCATGCCCTCGTTTCTCGAGCTACAGAGCACCAGATCTAGGTCCCCAAAGATCGCGGTCTGGCCTTCGATGTTGCCGACCATGTGAATGCGCTGCTGCAGTGCTTGATCGAGGCTTGTGATGTGCGACTCCAGGGAGCGGCGTCCCTCCCCATCACCAATGAAGACCAAGTGGGCGTTCGGGTGGCGAGATGCGACGGTCGCAAAGATGCGCGCGGCACTCTCGGGTTGCTTGACCTCAGCGAGGCGGCCAACGACGCCAACGAGAATCGCATCCTTACCCAGGCTGAGCATCTTCCGAACTACGCCTGGCTCGTCACCCCTTGTGATCTTGAGCAGCTCATTCATGTCGGTGCCCGGGGGCACCACGTGCAGGCGATCCTTGTCCACAACCTCCAGGCGAACGAGATCGGCGGCGGTAGCGTGAGAGACCGCGATAACACGATCCGTTGTCGCGGCGAGGCGGCGCTCCACAAGGGCCAAACCTCGAGAGACGATGGCCGGAAAGTAGCCCTCTAGCACATGGCCATGGAAGGTGTGAACTGTGCCAACGGGCTTCTTGCCGGACGGGCCTTGGCGGGTCAGTCCCGCGGCAGCTTTACGACCGAGGCTGCCGGCTTTGGAGGCGTGCGTGTGCACGATGTCCGGACCGAAGGCGCGCAGTTCGCGGCGCAAGAAGCGCAGGGCGGAAAAGTCGCGCACGGGGGAGACGCCGCGGCTGAGGTGCGGAACGCGAACGACATCGACTCCGCTGCTTTTGAGCTCGTCAAAGAGGTCGCCCTCGCCCTCTTCGGGCATGCCTGTAAAGACGCGGAGCTCGTGCCCGCGCTTCAAGAGCTGGGGATCCGAGGCTAGGACTTGGCGGGCGGGGCCACCAAGATTCAAACGGGTCAAGATCCGGGCGATTCGCATAGTAGGGCCAGTTTACCGTGCCTGTCGTCGGGAATCAGGACCGGTACGGGAAAGCGGGGAAGAACTTCCCGCCGGCAGAGGGGCCGAGACACGACATAGGAGTTGGAACGCCGACCTTGGGAGCAGCCTATTGGCAGCTGGGCAGGGCTCTTCCTGGCGCGGCCGATTCAGAGCCGGTGAAGTTGAAACGGCCGTTTTCGGGGGGGCGTCCCGCTAGACCCGAAACAGGCTCAGGTGGTAGAGCACGAGCAAGGTATAGGCTGACGCCGCAAGGAACAGGCCCGCCTTCGCAATCACAAAGTTCTTATGGATGCAGAGCACCAAGATCGCGCCACCGATCAAGACCGCTTTCCAGACCACAAATCCCACACGCCCCGTCTCGAGTAGGATCGCAGCAAAAGGATTCAACTCGATGCCACCAGCTTGCAGGTGGACAAGGGTGAAGAAGCTGTCGAGCAGGTTCATCACGGCAATCCAAATCAGCAGCACTAGCAGCCGCGTTGGATACACATCCACAAAGGCCTCCACGCCCTCACCGCCTCTGCGGAAGTTCCCCCGCCGGCCACCCGTGAAGGTGTACTTAGAGAAGCGAGGTGTGGTGCCAGCGCGTCGGTCCGGACCACGTTGGGGGGGCACATCCCCAGCGGGCTGCACGTCAAAATCGGGTGACATAGGGCCTACATCGGCATGGGGAATCTAAAACTTGGGGACAATCCGCCTACTTGCCCTCTTGCTCCGCGTCCTTCTTCTCAACGGGCACTTCGGGCTCCGGCTCAGCCGGGGGGTCGAAGAAGTCAGCTCGGACATCAGACTCAAACAAGCTGCCAGCCTGCCAAGGTCTGCGCAGGGCTTCCGGGGGTACCGTTGCGTTGACCACGTCCTCGACCCAGTACTCGCGTGTGTTGCCGAGCAACTGGAACGACCAGTGGTACTTATTCGCAATGGTAACGCCGCCAAGGGGCTTGCTTCCTTCGAAGCGGACCTGGCAGCGGGTTGTGAGCGCCGCGGTCATGCGATCGAGCCCCACGAGTGAGTAGTCCAGGCGGATGATCCGGTTGGTCTCCTTGTCGACGACCGCAATCAGGTCGGAGATAGACTCCTCTTCGTGGATCACCAGGGAGCGCGCTAGGTGGATCCCATAGAGAGCGTGCTTCTTGTCGAGCTCCTTCAGGAACACCATCTCGGCACCATATTGGTTCAGAGAGAGGGGCATGCAGGACAGGAAGAAGAAGCTATCGATGTTGTCGTTCGCCTTGGCAACCACTTCGGGTTGACGGAAGCTCTGGCCACTTGCCTCAGCCCAGGAATAGGCACCGATCGAGACCTCGCGGCGGTAACTAGCACTCACCCCATCGCTGCCGACGTTTTCGGACAAGATGTATCCGTCACCATCCTTGGTAAACCAGCACAGGCGCGGAGTCCTGTGGTGCACCACGACCTTCTTCGTAGAGAGGTCGGGCATCAAGCGCCAAGTCTCGAGCATATCTAATCGAATCCCGTCGAGCTTCTCCCACTCCTCAAGGCCGCCAGCCGCCTTGTAGATGCGTTCGAGCGCAACGTTGCCGCGCTGCACGCGCTTCTCGCTCAGCCACGGGTCGACATCCTTGGCCTTGGCCGCCCTCGGCTCCTTTTTACCGGTGCCATCCTGAGCGGAGACAGGTGTGTCCAAGAAGAGCGCGGTCAACGCGAGTGCCGCGATGCCGAGAGAAGAGATTGAGCAGAGACTGAAGAGGACTTTCATGGTGCGTAGAAAGTATCGAATGGGAGGTATGAGGGAGTGAGGGGACCCAGAAAATGGGAATCTGGGGTTTTCTAGACGGTGGCCTAAGGGACCATACGCAGAGTATCGGCGCGGGTTGGCCTAGCCCGATGTAAAAACGGCCGCCGAAGTGCTACTTCTTGACCTCTTCGTAGACCGCGAGGGTGGCCTCAACCATGCGGTCGAGATTGAAATCATCGAGTACGCGCTGGTGCCCCGCCCGTCCCTGACGTTGGCGCAGCTCGGGATCCCGGGCTAGGCTCAAGAACACCCCGCCTAGGGCCTCGGTATCGCCAAACGGCGCTAGAAGACCGGTCACCCCGTCCACAACGACCTCGGGTACCGCGGAGACCCCCGTGGCAGCCACAGGCAGTCCAGCCGCCATGGCTTCCAGAAAGACGAGGCCAAGCCCTTCCCACTCCGAGCACATCACGAAGACATCCGACAGGCCGTAGAGGGCGGGCACATCCCGGCGAATTCCAAGGAACAGCACGGAATCCCCAAGGCCTAGGGCTTCGGCTTGGGCCACCGCGCGGTCCTTGCCGTCTCCGAATGGATCGCCCCCCACCAAGACCATCCGAAGGTTCGGGCCGCCATCCTTTGCGATCGCATCACGAGCCTTGGCAAAGCCCTCGAGTAAGAGATCGTGGCGCTTCTGGGGTGCGAAGCGTGCCACGCAGATCAGCACGCAGTCCGCGGCGCCGAGCCCAAGCTCTGCGCGCCCGCGATTGCGCTCGTCATCCGTCAGGTCCGCGGCCCGCTCGAAGGGCGTTGGGTTCAGCCCGTAATAGATCTGATCCATCGCACTTCGACGCAGGCGCCCGTGCTCTTCGAAGAAGCCTACGACGTGCTTGGAGAGGATGATCGTGCGGCTCGGGATACGACCAAGAACTCCGTGGATCCGAGAGAAGAGCGGATTCAAGAGAGCCCGCTCGTCGTTGTGCTTACTCGAGATCAAGCGGCCCCAACTCATCGACAGAAGCGAGTGAGCTGCGGTGAGCATGTCCGCTTTGAGTAGGTGCGAGTGGTTGATGTCGGCCCAGCGCAACCTCGTGAAGAGGCTGAGCGGAGAGGCCTGCTCGACGACCGTCGCGCCAGCCTCAAGGAACTCATCCCGCAGGCACCCGTCACCCTTCAAGTAGGCCACTCGAACTTCGTGCCCGCGGCCCGCTTGGCCACGCACTTGGGACAAGAGGTGCACCTCGGCTCCTCCGACATCCAATGTCGTGATGACATGTTGAATCTTCACGCTGTGATCTCCTCTGTGGAATTTCCGCTTCCTGTCGCAGCGCGGAAGACCTTCCGCGTGGCTGCGACCATGTGTTCGATGCAGTAGGCGCTGCGAATGCGTGCCTCGCCAGCTTGGCCCAGTAGGGCGCGCTGCTCGGGTGATTGCTCTGCCATGCGGTCCAGTGCGGCGGCGATACCGGCCACATCCAGCACATCGACGAGCTCCCCTGTCTGGCCGGGCACAACCAAGTCCGTGGCTCCATCGACCCGCGTAGCCACGACTGGGCGCGCGGCGGCCATGGCCTCGAGAACCACATAGGGCATGCCCTCCCAGCGCGAAGGCAGCAGCACGATATCGGCAGCCGCCACCAGGGCGGGCACGTCATCGCGCCAGCCGAGGAAGCGTACTCGGTGCTCGACCCCAAGCCGCGCGGCCAAGGCCTGCAGCGCTTCGAGCTCTTCCCCATGACCTGCCAGTACGAGGTACACCTGCTCGGAGCGGACCTGACCCATGGCCTCGATAGCTAGGTCCTGCCCCTTGGCCGAATTCAAGAGTCCCGCGACGAGTACCATCACTCCCGTATCGGGAATCCCAAGCTCCTGGCGCGACGCCGGGGCAACCCCGGACCAAGACTCAGGGTCGACGCCGTTGGCTACGACGCAGACCTTTTCCCGGGCAACGACTCCGGCCTCGATCATCGTCGATGCCTCGCCCTGGCTGACCGCAATCATGCGGTCGGTGCCCTTGGCGAGATGCTTCTCGACACCGCGAAAGAGCATCCGTTTGGGCGCGCTGAACATGGCGTCGAACAGGAACGCGAAGGTGTGAGGAGTATGGACCCGGGCCCCGATGCCAGTGGACATCGACGCGCTGCGACCGAGTACGCCAGCCTTGCTCGAGTGGGTGTGCACCACGTCGGGCCTAAGCTCACGTAGCAGCCTGGCGATCTCGCGCTTGTGGGCCAAGTCCTTCTTCGGTGAGATCGAGCGAACCATTGGCAGCTCGTGAACGGTACAGCCACGTGCTTCGAGAGCTTGTAGGTCTGTGCGGAAAGCGGCCATGCGCTCAACCGCCACCACAAGGTGCACGTCGTCTCCGCACCCGACAAGGCCGCCGGCTAGGTCAACCAAGTGCCGGCGTGTTCCGCCAATGGTGCACTCCATCACTTCAAGAACTCGCATGGTCCCTGGCTAGTGGGCGCCGGTCCCCTTGACGACCGCAAAGCCCGTCAGGAAGATAATCACTAGGTCGAGAAGCAGCGAGCGATTCTCGATGTAGTAGATGTCGTATTCGATGTTCTGGTGAATCGCCTCGTTGCGCGCGAAGCTGATCTGCCATAGGCCTGTGATCCCGGGCTTAGCGGCAAGGCGCTCCCGCTCGAGGGGGCCATAACTGTCCACAATAAATGCCATCTCGGGACGCGGTCCAACGATGCTCATCTCGCCCTTGATGACGTTCAGAAGCTGGGGCAGCTCGTCGATGCTATAGCGCCGCAGGTACTTCCCAAATGGCGTGATGCGCGGATCCTCTTCGTCCTTCGGCGAGATCTGATCCTGCCCCATGTTGGAGAACATGGTGCGGAACTTCAGCATAGGGAAGCACTTGCCATTCAAGCCGACTCGGCTCTGGGAGTAGAAGACTGGTCCGTCCTTCTGGCGGTTGATCAGCAGGCACGCCAGCAAGAATGCCGGAGCCGTAAGAAGCAGCGCGATCGAGGCGAGCGCGATGTCGAGGCAGCGCTTGACGAAGGACGAAATCATACCTTGGCTGCGATCGGGCCGCGAGATGAGCGGGATCGAATCGAGGTGTTCAATGCGCACGCGCTGGGCGAGCAGGTGGTAGAAGCCCGGGACAACGCGGAAGGTCACACCAAGCGTGTCGAGGTGCGCGATGATCTCCATGACGCGCTCCTCTTGGGAGCCCGGCAGAGCGATGAAGACCTCGCTGATCTTGTGATCCTCGATCACATCCTCGAGGTCATCAAAGGTCCCTAGAATCAAGTCACCGAGCTGGCGGTTTCCGATCTCGTCAGGGTGCTCGGTTACAAAACCGACCAACCTCAGGCCGAGCGTCGGGACAAGGTGAAACTTGCGCTGCAGCCAGCCGCCGGTCTCTCCCGTTCCGTAGATGAGCACGTTCCGGTTGCCTATGCCCCTGCGATAGAGGCTCTGGATTAGCTTGAAGGTGACGAATCGATTGATTGTCATCAGCACCAGGATCAAGACGAAGGAGATCAAGATCGTCAAGCGCGAGATGCTCTCTAGTTTGATCTCAAGGTCAACCAAGTTATGGAACCAAGAGATGGCTCCAAAGAAGGGCACATTGAGGTCCTGGTCCGATGATCGCAGGAAAACGAGCAAGGTGAAGAACACCACAAAGCTGACGAGAACACTCTTGGCGATATTCTTGTACTCCTCCACATTCAGCAAGCTTTTGGTCGGCGAATACAGCCCGCAGCCGCGGAAGCTCAACAGGCTCACGATGGCCGTCAGCACAGAAAGCGAGATGTAGGTGCTCTGCATACTGCGCTCCCCCACCACGACCGTCGCAACTTCAACGCCGTCCGTGATGCTGCCGAGCGCCATCCCCAAGGAGTAGGCAATCGCGCACGAGATAAGTACCACCACGAGGTCCGCGAGGGCCTGGATGGCGAGCATGCTCGGCTGGAAATGCCGTTGCAATATCTTTGCTATCTGTTCTTTCAAGGGGGACGAGGGGTGCGCCAAGGATCAGCACCCCTCTACGGTATCGGTCCTACAGCCCCCATAGCGT
>JBLHWM010000106.1:0-10614 GCA_047629095.1 Planctomycetota bacterium
CACCGTGATGGAGATGAGCCAGGACGCCATCAAAGCAAGCGCAAGTACCTGTCCAAGGGAGCGCAGGAACTCGCCCGAACCACCCGTGATAAGGACCAGGGGCATGAAGGTCGCTATGGTCGTGAGGGAGCTCGTTAAGAGGGGCACGCCCAAGTTACGCGGCGTGGCCAAGCAGGCCTCCAAGCGCTCTGTACCATCGGACAAGCGTTTGATGATGTCCTCTGCCACGACCACTCCGTTGTCCACCAGCAACCCGAGGGCTACGATGATAGCGGCAATCGAAATGCGGTGGAGCTCGATGCCCCAGAGGGACATGCCGATCAGCGTAGCCATCATGGTCAGGGGCACCATGGCGCCCACGATGAGGCCAGTGCGCCAACCCAAGGCAATCATGACTACGAGCAGTACAACCAGAACCGTCTGAAGCAGGTTGTTTGTGGCGTTGAGCACAGCGGCCTGGACTAGATCCGGCTGAAAAATGGCGATGTCTAAGTCCATGCCCAGTGGGATCTCGGGGCGCAAATCCGCGAGCTCGGTCTTGACCTGTTCGCCAAGTTCGACGACGTTGGACTTTGTGACCATCGACACGCCGAACACAATGGCGGGCTGGCCATTGAAGAAGGACGGTGCCGTGGGAGGATCGACGTAGCCTCGGCGTACCGTCGCTAGGTCGGCCAGGTAGACAATTTGACCATTGTCGGTTTCGATAGCGAGGTTGCGGATGTCGTCGATTGAGCGCAGGTCGCCCGAGGGCTCAATGACAATGTTGTTGTCCCCGGCCTGGACCGTACCACCAGGTAGGACCACATTCTGCTTGTTTAGAGCATCGATGACATTGCTCGGATGGATGCCAAACTGAGCCATGAAGGCGGCATCGAACTCCAACCAGATGCGCTCACCCTGGACGCCATAGAGGTCGACCTTAGAGACGAGGGACAGGGAGGAGAGGCGATCGCGAACATCCCTGGCCGCGGAGTGCAACTCGGCATTGGAGAAGTCCTCGCCAGTCAGCGCGAGGGTGATCACTGCGACGCTGCCATAGTCATCGTTCACATTTGGACCTTGGCTGCCCTGGGGCAGGCGCGCCTCAAGATCCTTCATCTTGTTGCGCAGCTTGGCCCAGATCGGAGCCATGTCCGTGAACTGATCCGCGGCCTCGGGACTGACGATCGAGAGCCCCGTTGTGGACAGGGACTTGATCTGCTTGATCTCGGGGATCGACTTGATGGCCTCTTCAATCGGCCGCGTGATGAGCTGCTCGATCTTCTCCGGTGAGAGTCCCGGCATCTGAGTCGTCACTTGCGCACCGCGGATGATCATCTCGGGATCCTCCTGGCGCGGCTGGGTGAAGAAGACGCTGATCCCGCCCAGCAAGAGCGAGATCACAATCAGCCATGTGAAGCGACCGTTTGTGATCGCAAACCGTGTCAGCTTATCCATGGGGCTATTTACGTTGGCTCCAAAGAGAGGCCTTCATGCCATCGCGTAGGAAGGGGACCCCGGCGGAGACGATCAGCTCACCGTCGTTTAGGCCCGAGTACACTTCGACTTCATTGCCGCGCAAGTCGCCAAAGGTGACCTGGCGCAGATGAATCGTTCCCGATGGCTGATGGAAGACGAAGACGGGAGCACTCTTTTGGTCCGCCTTCGGGGACCCAGAAGATGCCGCCAGCGCCGCATCCAATGCGATCGCCGACATGGGGATCAAGAAGGCCTGCACACCTTCGAGGTAGTCGCTGTAGTTGAAGGTTACGCTGGCCGTCATTCCAGGCAGCAGGCCTTCGAGGTCTTCCAACAAGCGTACGGCGACTCGGAAGGAGCTTCCTGCTCCGGCCTCTGCACCGATCTCGATTACGGTGCCGTCTAGCGTGACTCCCTCGAAGGTCGGGAACGAGAGCTGTACAACCTGGCCGAAATCCACATGGCGAATCAGGGTCTCCGGAACGAGCACTTCGATCTCCAAAGCGCCTTCGCTATGGATCACGACCGCGGTCTCACTCGCACTGAGCTCCTGGAAGGCTTGGATCGAGACCTCGACAACACGACCATTGAAGGGCGCCACCAGCTTGGTATAGGACATGTTGAGTTCGGCCTGCTTGAGCGTCCCCTCCGCAGCACTCATGTTGCTCTGCATGGAAGCCAGATTCGCGGTGGCCGTATCGAGCTCTTTCTGGGAGGCAGCTCGCTTCTCAAGCAGCTCGGTCGTCCGGTTGAAGGTCGTTTGGGACTGGAGCAGCTGGGCCCGTGAGTTCGCGAGACCCGAGCGCGCATCTTGCAGCTTGATGGAGAGAGACTCGTCGTCGAGTCGCGCGAGCAGCTGACCCTTCGTGACAGTCTGGCCTTGCAGCGCGATGATCTCTTCCACTTTTCCGCTGACGCCGAAGCTTAGGGTGGATCGATCGGCGGCTAGGAGCTTGCCCGAGATTCGCCGCGACTGCCCGGTAGCTTGCTTGCCTACTTCAAAGACCTTGACACTGGGTACGAAGTCGGCGACTTCGGGCGCAGCCTTGGAACAGGATCCAAAAAGGGAGAGCAGGAGCGCACCTAGCGCCGGCAGGCCTCTGGGGAGTCGGGTCTGGTTCGTAAGTGGGGCAGAGGTCGAATGGGAGTTTTTCATGTGGATCTTGCGTGCGTTCGCCAGTCAGTCAAGTTTCGAGGGGGCGCGAGCAGTGGATGATTCTATCGCGGGGGCAGCTAGGCTCTCAACGGGATCCCGCCAATGTTGCTGTAGTCCAGAATGGATTCCTCCCGAAGCCTGCAGCTTGAGTTGCGTCGAGTTTCGATGGTCAAAAAAGGAAGGAAGGGCTACAACCATAGGCATCTTCCCGCGCAGCCAAACCAAAGCCCGTCCCATGCAGTTTCTAATCCCCCTCCTAGTCGGCCTAATCCCAAGCCTCACCACGCCCACCCAAGAGCCCAGCATGGCCCAGTTCGGTTCCGGGGATGGCGCCTCCATGGTCGAGGGGACCCTGCGCCTATTGGATGCTAAGGGTAGCTTCGACCAATCGAATGCAGTGGCTTTTGGGCGCGAGGTTGGGGGCGCTCGGGACCAGGCGACCTTGACCGCCGAGCTGCGCGTTCTCGAGGGTGGCGATGGGGGAGCGTTCGTGTTCCTAAACACGGCGGACTACGGGAGCCAGGGCCCGGCGCCCTATGCCGCCGCCTGGACGGCGCCGAACTTTGCGGGCAGCTTTGCTGTGGGCATCGATGTGCACAATCCCAAGGACGAGGATCCGTTCCGCGGCCATGGCAACTACGAAGGTAGGCCCCAGCGCGAGGTGTCCTTGCACTTTGATGGGCGCGAGCTGGTTAAGCGCGTAGCTGACGCCGAGTTTCGAGGGGACTGGGCGGCGCTCGAGATCACCATGCATGGTGTGCCCGGTGGCTCGGAAGTGAGCGTCACGATTGGCGAGTCGACGGTGTACGACTCGTTCTTCGTGGCGGGCATGGTGCCCTATGAGTCGCGACTTGTGATGGGTGCGAGCACCTTGGGCGACGCGGCGACACAGTTTGATGTGCGCGATGTGAAGCTGACCTATGGCGAGGTGGCCGCCGCACCGCGACCTGCGATTCACTTCCCGGTCTTCAACCACGTGCTGACGAACAACTCCAAGACGGCGTACCAGACGGAAGTGGAGCTGCCGCCCGTCAATTGGGAGTTTGGGCGCGTGATCCTGACTCTGCAGATTCACGATGGGGGGGATTCCTGGGACGAGTGGGACCGCAATGGGACCGTGTCCGTTTGGGACGACGAGGGGAATAAGCACACGATCGTGCCCTTCATCACGTCCTACCGCACCGAGTGCTTTTGGCAGGTGGACGTGACAGCGTTCCGTCCGTGGCTCGCGGGCAAGACCAAGTTCGAGGTCGCCGCCGGCACGGGCTTCTACAAGAACCTCGGCTTCATGATGAGCGTGGACTTGGACTACTACCACGGGAAGCCTCAGCTTGGAGGCGAGACCCGCGCACCATTCCAGGTCATTCCCTTGTGGGAGGGCACGGCACGCTACGGATCCGATGAGACACCGTTTGGGAATGTCTTTCAACCCGTGCGGCTTGAGCTTCCGTCGAATTCTGTCGCAGCTCGAATCGTGACCTTCGTGACAGGCCACTCCCAGATTGGTGAGTTCACGCCATCCACCAGAAGGCTGCATGTTCAACCTGGGATTGACCTAACACGCGCGCCTGATGCGCCGGCAGAGCCGCTTGATCCCCCGGTCTACCACTTCGACGACACCCTCTGGAAAACGGACTGCTACCTGAACCCGAACCGTCCCCAGGGCGGTACTTGGAAATACTCCCGTGCAGGCTGGGCTCCTGGTGATGTCGTTGCACCTTGGGTCGTCGATCCAAAATTGTATGTCCCAATGCGGACCACGGTAGGCTTGAACTATGTAGCGGCACCCTATGACTTCAGCGAGATGCCTGAGAACGCTCGTCCTGACGCAGGAACGATTGGCGCCGCGAACCAAGTCGTTAGCTCTTACTTGGTGCTCTACGGCGATGGCGAAGACTTGGTTTCCGCACCCGTACTGCGCGTCTCTGGCGTGACGGGGGGCAGCAGTGCCGCCAACGCCGGCATCTTGGTGGGCGACTACCTCGCAAGCTACGCTGGCACGGCGATCGACTCCGTGGAGCAGCTGACAGCAGCCAAGACAGCGGCTATCGAAGCGGGGCTGGAAATGGCCGCGATCGTTGTTTACCGCGGTGCCGAGCGGCTGGAGCTGGAGATGGCCACGGGGCAGATGGGCGTGAACCTCAGCGCTCGTTGAGCGGTGGGGGGCGCCACTCTTTGGAGTTGGCGGCTCGCATCTATGGCGTTGCTTGGCTAGGGGGCGGCGACTGGCTTGCGGCCGAGCGCAGCCGGTTACTGCGCCGCGTGCAGGCGCAGCTGGCCGCAGGCGGCGTCGCTGTCGAGGCCGCGGGACCAGCGGATCGTGGTCACGACGCCAGCCTCGCGCAGCTCCTCGGCGAACTCTTCTACGTCGTCCCGTGACGGCCGCTGGAAGCGGTCGCCGTCGACCGGGTTGTAGGGGATCAGGTTGACCGTGCAGCGGCGGCCGCGAAGGCGGGCGGCTAGGCGTTCGCTGTGCTCGCGCGTGTCGTTGAGCCCGCCAAGTACCACGTACTCGTAGGTGATCTGGCGACCCGTGTCCTTGAACCACTGGTCGCCGGCGCGCAGCACGTCACCCACGGGTACCTTCGCCATGGCGGGCACTAGGATGGCGCGCTGGTCGTCGAAGGGCGTGTGCAGGCTGATGGCGAGCTGGAAGCCGGGGTTGGTCTTGCCGAGCTTGTCCAGGCGGTCTGGGAAGCCCACGGTGGACACGGTGATCTTGCGCGCGCCGATACCGATCTCTTCCCGCACAACTTGCAGGGCGGTGGTGAGGGCCTCTAGGTTGAGCAGTGGCTCGCCAATGCCCATGACCACCGAGCGCGAGAGGGGGCCGACGGCCCGGCCGCGCAGGTATTGCTCGATGATCTCTGCCTTGGACAGGTTGCGCTCCAGGCCCAGGCGGCCCGAGGCGCAGAAGGGGCAGGCCACGGGGCAGCCGACTTGGGTCGAGACGCACAGGGTCGCGCCCTTGTCGTCGTCGTGGCTGGGGATGTGCACGGTCTCGATCAGGGCGTTCTTGCCACCCTCGACCGGAAACTCGATCAAGAGCTTCGTGGTGCCGTCCTTGGCGTGGGAGCGGTCGACCTCGCGGCCGCGCAGGATCGGCATCTCTTCGGATAGCATCTCGCGCACGCCCTTGGAGAGGGAGGTGATGCCCTCGTAATCCAAGATGCCCTTTTCGAAGACGGCGGTACGAATGACCTTGGCGTGGAACGCCTTGCCGCCGAGCTCGAGCACGCGGGCGCGGGTCTCGTCGGGAGTGAGCTCCAGTAGGGTCGGCTTCAAGGTAGGAATCGGGCTGCCTAGAGGGCGGCCATTTTCTCGCGGAGGATGTTCGCCACGAGCTTGGAGACCTCGATGGCCTTGTCGTGTCCGCCGGGGTTCACGCCACCAACGGCGCGGTGTCCACCGCCGCCCCAGGTCTGCATGATCTCGCCGATGTGCACGGTCTCGGACGGGTAATTCCAGGGGTTGACGCCCGCGGTGACGTGGAAGCCACTGCGGGTCGGAATCACGCCCACGGCGTAGTGGATGTCGGGATTGTGGAAGAAGGGCGCGAAGCGCTCGCGGCGGATCTTGTTGCTCGACGCGTCGTACAGCATGACGCTGTCTTCAACCCATTGGACGGTGCCGGGGAAGTGATCCAGGGCCTTGTCGCGGTTGCGGACGGCGCGTTGCCAGGCCTTTTCCACGTCGGGGCGCATGGCGATGTCTTCCAGGCGCAGGTCGACCATGTCGCCGACAATGCGATCGGGCCAGTCCACGGACGGGGCCACGGTCATGCAGCGCGAGATGCGCAGGGCGGGATCGTCACCGAAGAGGGCCTCGTCGACGCTCTCGAACTTGGCGGCGTCGATGACGTTGGACCAGTGGGCCATGTCGCGGAAGCGCTCGGGGACCTTGTAGTCCCAGTACTTCTCGGCGTGGGCCAGGATGATCGGCGGGCACGACGGAGACTCGGGATCGAAGGCCCACTTTTCCGACGGCGCGTACTTGGCCTCGTCCTCGGGGGAGAGGAACGTGGTGGGGTGGTGGTCGAACCAGTACGCGGCCTTCGGGTGGAAGTGGAAGTCCACGATGGCGAAGCGGTGTCCGCGCTGGAAGTTTGCCCAGTCTCGGCGTTGGTCGTAGTTGACGCTGCGCCATTGAACGCGCTCGCCGTGGATCTCGCGAAGGATGTTAGCAAGGACTCCTGCGGAGACCATGCCATCGAAGTCGCGGTGGTAATGAATCGTGATTGGGCCAGCCATAGTTCGCAGATTCTAACGAGAACGGCCTACGGAAAAGCCGCGCATCGCACTAGGAATGCGAGGAATGCGCGGCTTGCTCTGGATTGGGAAGCCGAGGCTCCCGGGAGATGGCGTTTAGGCGCTCTCGCGCTTGGCTTTCTCGTCCGGGGTCTCGTCGATCGGTGCTTCCGACGTCAGGCCACGGGCGAGGGATTCGCCGCCCGTCACATGGGCCTCGGTGATCTCGAAGGTCTTGGTGTCCGTCCGGTTCGGCAGCTCGTAGAGCAGGTCGAGCAGGGTGCTCTCCAGGATTGAGCGCAGGGCGCGCACGCCGGTCTCGCGCTCGATGGCTTCTTTGGCAATGGCGAGTAGGGCATCCTTCGTGAAGGAGAGCTCCTTGTCTTCCATCGTGAAGAGGCTCTGGTACTGGCGCACCAGGGCGTTCTTGGGCTCGGTGAGGATACGCACGAGGTCTTCGGCCTCGAGGCCCTCTAGGGTCGTGATCACGGGCAGGCGACCCGTAAACTCTGGGATCAAACCGAACTCGACCAGGTCCTTGGGGGAGATCATGCGCAGCAGATCGTCCTTGGACATGTCCTGGGTGTTGATCGCCTTCTTCTCTTTCGAGTCGGCGGCACTGCCGTGGCTGGAGAAGCCGATCACCTCGCGACCGATGCGCTTGGAGATGACCTCTTCGATGCCGGAGAAGGTGCCGCCACAGATGAAGAGGATGTTTGCTGTGTCGAGCTGGATGTAGGCCTGCTCGGGGTGCTTGCGACCGCCTTGGGGCGGTACGTTCGCGACGGAGCCCTCAAGGATCTTGAGTAGGGCCTGCTGAACGCCTTCGCCGGAGACATCCCGGGTGATGGAGACGTTGCTGGTGGTGCGGCCGATCTTGTCGATCTCGTCGATGTAGATGATGCCGTGCTCGGCGCGCTCGCGGTCGAAGTCGGCCGATTGCAGCAGCTTGAGCAGGATGTTCTCGACATCCTCGCCCACGTAGCCTGCCTCGGTCAACGTGGTGGCGTCCGCCATGGCGAACGGAACGTCGAGCATGCGCGCTAGGGTGCGCGCAAGCAGGGTCTTGCCGGAGCCCGTGGGGCCGACTAGCAAGACGTTGGACTTTTCGATCTCCACGTGGCCGTCGCCGGTGAGATCTTTGCCTGTGGCGGTTAGGTGCCGCAGGCGCTTGTAGTGGTTGTAGACCGCTACTGAGAGGGTCTTCTTCGCGCGGCCCTGACCAATCACGTATTCATCGAGTCGGCGCGCGAGCTCGATGGGGGTGGGTAGCTCGCGGTCGGCGACGGTCTTTTCGCCATCGACGTCCCCGGCGGCCACCTTGGCCGCAGTCGAGGCGGCACCAGCCACGCCATCGGGTGTACCCGTGGCGCGGCGGTGCTCCTCTTGCAGGATCGAGTTGCATATCTCAATGCACTCGTTGCAGATGTAGATTCCAGGAGGCCCGGCGATCAGTGAGACCACGTGGTCCCGTCGTTTTTCGCAAAAGGTGCAACGTTCAACGTGCTTACCCTTACCTGTTCCGCCTGTCATAGTCTGCCGTTCCTAGCTTCAGTTCGTGTCGAGAGTGGAAGTGCTGACCTACTTAAGGTCGGCTTTCTCTTCCGGGGTGAGCACGTGGTCGATGAGGCCAAATTCCATGGCTTCGGTCGGGCTCATGAAGTTGTCGCGGTCACACGCGGTAGCAAGCTCTTCCGGCGTACGGCCAGAGTGCCCAGCCATGATCGCCTCAAGCTTCGTCTTCATCTTAAGGATCTCAGCGACCTGGATGTTCATGTCCGTGGCCGTGCCTTGGGTTCCGCCCCAGGGCTGGTGGATCATCACCCGAGAGTTCGGGAGGGCAAAGCGCTTGCCCTTGGTACCACCACAGAGAAGCACAGCACCCATGGATGCGGCCTGCCCGAGGCAGTAGGTCGAGATGTCCGGGCTGACAAATTGCATCGTGTCGTACATCGCCAGGCCAGCGGTGACAGAGCCACCGGGGCTGTTGATGTAGATACTGATGTCCTGCGCCTTGTTCACCTTATCGAGGAACAAGAGCTGGGCCATCACTGCATTGGCGACCTGGTCGTTGACCTCGGTGCCGATGAAGATGATGCGATCTTCGAGTAGCCTCGAGTAGATGTCGTAGCTGCGTTCGCCACGACCGGTCTTCTCGATCACGTAGGGGATGACTGCTTGCGCGTCGACCATCGACCTTACAAGGTCATTGGAGCTGTTGAAATTCAAGGCTGGATTGTCTCGTCAGTTAGGGAATGAGAACTAGGAGAAGAGTAGACGCTTAGGCCACGGTGATGGTTGCGTTCTCCCGAAGGAAAGTACGCACCTTGATCTCTAGGATCTCCATCGCGAGCTGCTGAATCAAGTTCTGCTCCTGATAGTACTTCTGAACCTCTTCGACCGAAGTCTGGTTGCGCTGCGCAATCTCCTGGAATTTCTGGGCAACGTCCTCGTTTTGGACCTGCAATTCCTCGGCCTGGGCGACGTCCTCGAGCAGGAAGAGAGCCTTGGTGTTGTGCTCAGCCTCCGTTCGGATTGCGTCTTCCTGCTCTGCGACTTTGCCTTCGATGTCCGCTTCGGAGACGCCTTCCTGCATCATCTGCTGGGCGGCGGCGTTCTTGCGGTTGGTGATTTGGTCCTCGATCAGGCGGCTCGGAAGCTCCATCTCGTGGCTTGCGATCAGGGTCTCAAGCAGGGCCAGCTCAACTTTCATGTTGGCTTGGTGCTGCTTGGCCTTCTCAAGGTCCTCGCGGACGCGCTTCTTAAGGCCGGCTTCATCGTCGGCGCCAACCATCTTGATCAGCTCTTCGTCGGTGGGCAGGACCATATCGAAAGCCTGGGCGATCGTGATCTTGCAGGTGCCGGCCTTGCCGCGCACGTCTTCCACGTGGAAGTCCTCGGGGAAGGTGACGGGGATCTCCAGCTCGGCGCCTTCTTTGGCACCGATCATGGCTGCCTTGTAGGCCGCCTCGTCAACGCCCGGGGGCGTGCTCATGGGGGAGAGGCGCATGCCGTCCCGTGCCATGATGCTGTTTTCGCCTTCGAGTAGCTCGAGGCGCGCCATCGCCATGCCGTCTTCCTTCAAGCCTGCGTCGCTAACGGGCTCGGGGCGTCCCTGCTGGGAGCGCACGTTCTCGATAGCTTCGTCGACTTCGGTGTCGGCGACCTCGACCTTCTCGCTCTCAGCCGTAAGGCCCTTGTACTCGCCAAGGGTGTAGGCCGGGCGCAGGGAGAGCTCGACCTTGCAGATGAAACCGCCGTCTTCGGCGTCCGTCAGGGAGTCGGCATCCATGCGGGGCTGGCCCACAGGGCGCAGCTCATTGTCCGTCACGAGCTTTTGCAAGCCCTGCTGGACAAACTGCTGCTTGGTGTCGCGGCGCAGTTCCTCGCCGTGGTGCTTCTCAATGACAGACTTTGGCACCTTGCCGGGGCGAAAGCCCTTCATGTTGACGGTCTGAGAGAGGCGCTTGAAGTTGCTATCGAGCTCGGTCTTGTACTCGTCCCCAGGGACGGTGACGGTGACGAGGACTTCGCAGGGATCGATGTTTTCGAGGGTGGCTTCCACGGCTTAAACTTGATGAATCGGGTGTTATTGAGACGGGATCGTTCGACGGTGTCGAGCGGTTGAGTTTGGGTGCAGTTGGTGCTGTAGTCGGCGGTGCTTGGAGCACTACCTGGGCAACTTGCAGTTTTCGGATGCCTTGGCCGTTGCGCCGTGGGGGTTAGCCGGGGCGCGATGGGTGGTGCATG
>JBLHWM010000107.1:0-10470 GCA_047629095.1 Planctomycetota bacterium
CCGCCAAGAGTACACCAGCCGCAAACGCGCCGAGTGCCGGGGAGATCCCCACCGAGTGAGCGGCGAGCGCCGAGCCGAGACCCGAGACCACGGCGAGCAACACGAGTAGGTCGCGGCTTCCCTGCACGGCTCGCGTGTGGAGCAGCTTGGGCATAACGAACTGGAAGAGGGCAAAGAGCGCCCCGAAGAGCAGCGCGCCATAGCCCAGGGCCACGCCCACGTCCGTCAGGATCTCCATACCCGTGCCACCCTTGGCGAGGGCGGTCATGAGCAGTACGAGCGCGACTACGGCCAGGTCCTGAACCAGCAGAATGCCCAGGACATAGCCACCGTGGACCTTGCCAATGTCACCCTTCGCCGTAAGTTGCTGCAGCACGCACGCGGTACTACTGATGGCGACAATCGCGCCAACGCCAATGGCCGAGTCCATCGCGAGACCACAGAACTGCCCAACGATCATGGCCACTAGACCAGTGACCAGAACCTGGAGCACGCCACCCATCGTCGGGATGAAGCCCAGGCTGCTCAGCCTTGCCCAGGAGAACTCCAGGCCAATCGCAAACAGCAGCAGGGACACGCCGAGTTCCGCAAGCTGCTGGACCTCTTCCTGACTCGAGACCAAGTTGAAGGAGTTGGGCCCGAGCAGAAGGCCAGCCAGTAAGTATCCCACGACCGCGCTCTGCTTAAGACGTTGGCAGATCGCTCCGAACAAGAATCCAGCCGACAGCAGAATGAGGATGTCGGCGAGTGCCTCCCAGATTGACATGGTGCTTAGATTCTCCGTGTGTGGTGGCGGTCCTGGGAGCGCAAAGCTGCACTCCCTAGCGGCACTCTACGGCGAGGCCAAAACCGGCGCAACAGGAGTTGGACGCTTCGAAAGGGATCACGCCTCGTACCGCATATTGTTACTCGGGTGTTCCATTCTGGCGCTCGCCGATGGAAGAGCCCGGCTTAGTTGGAACGGTCTCGACAGGCAGTGGGGCAATCGAGCGGGTTGTGCCCAGCCCTTGGACCAGTCTCAGTCTCCAGCGAGGCCGCGCAGCTCTTGGAGCTTGAGCAGGGCCTCGATGGGCGTCATGGAGTTGACGTCGAGGGCGCGCAAGAGGGCGTCCGTCTTGGACTCCGGTGCGGGCGCAGCGGATGACTCCGGCTGGGTGTAGGTCGAGCCCGGAGCGGCGATGGGGAGGCGCTCGTGGGTCGGAGTCTCGGACTCGAGGTCGCGCAGGATCTCCTCGGCGCGCACCAGGACTTCGCTGGGTACGCCGGCGAGGCGCGCCACGTGGATGCCGTAGCTGCGATCGGTGCTGCCCTCGACGATGCGGTGCAGGAACGCGATCTCGTCGCCGGTCTCGCGCACGGCGACGTTGAGGTTGCAGACGTCGGAGAAGGTGTCCTCGAGTGCGGTCAGCTGGTGGTAGTGGGTCGCGAACAGGGTGCGCGCGCCGATGTTCTCGTGCATGTGCTCGACCAGGGACCAGGCGAGGGCCAGGCCGTCGTAGGTGCTGGTGCCGCGACCGACCTCGTCCAGGATCACGAGGGACCTAGAGGTGGCGTTGTTCAGGATGTTCGCGATCTCGATCATCTCGACCATGAACGTCGACGCTCCGCGGCTGATGTCGTCGCCGGAGCCGACGCGGGTGAAGATGCGGTCGGTGACGCCCACGTGGGCGGACTGGGCGGGCACCCAGGAGCCGACCTGGGCGAGCAGGGCGATCAGCGCGGTCTGGCGGATGTAGGTCGACTTACCCGCCATGTTCGGGCCGGTGAGGATCGCGATGCGTCGACTGGAATCGGCGGCCGCGTCCAGGGTGCTGTCGTTGGGCACGAAGACCTCGCAGGCGGCGGACTGCTCGATGACCGGGTGGCGGCCCTCGACGATGCGCAGGCAGTCGTCGTTCGCAATCGTCGGCGGGCAGTAGCGCATCTCGGCGGCGACCTCGGCTAGGCCGGACAGCACGTCCAGCTCGGCGAGGCCACGGGCCGTGTCAAGGATGCGACCGATCTCCGCGGCCACGCTATCGCGCAGCTTGCCGAAGAGGTCGTATTCGAGGTCGCGGCTGAGCTCGTCGGCCTTCAAGACCTTCGTCTCGAACTCCTTGAGCTCGGGCGTGATGTAGCGCTCGCAGGTCTTGATCGTCTGCTTGCGGATGTAGCGATCGGGCACGCGATCCACTTGGCCCCGGGGCACTTCTAGGAAGTAGCCGAAGACCGAGTTGTAGCCGATGCGCAGGCCGGTGATGCCCGTGAGCTCGCCTTCGCGGGCTTGGAACTGGGCCATGGCCTGCTTGCCGCTGCCGGAGATCTCGCGCAGCTCATCCAGCTCGGCGTGGAAGCCGTCGCGCACCAGGGCGCCTTCCTTGATCGCCATGGGGGGCGAGTCCACGAGCGTGTTGCGGATCTGGGAGGTCACGTCCTCGAGGGCGTCGAGGCGCTCTTCGAGCTCGCGCAGGATCGGCGAGCCCACCGTGGCGAGCTGTAGCTTGATCGGTGGTACAACGGCCAGGGATGCGGCCAATGCAACCAGGTCGCGGCCGTTGGCGCGCCCCGTGGAGAGTTTCGCGACCAGGCGCTCGATATCGAGCACGTCCCGCAGGGCCTCGCGGATCTCCTCGCGCAGAAAAACGGTCTGCACGAACTCGGTGACGCCTTCCTGGCGCCGCGTGATCGCGTCGACCTGGGTCAGGGGCGACAGCAGCCACTCGCGCATGAGGCGCGCACCCATGGGCGTGATCGACCGATCCACCGCATCTAGCAGCGTGCCCTCGCGGCGCTCACCGCGCTGGGTCACCACCAACTCGAGGCACGAGCGCGTGGCGTGGTCCAACACCAAGTGATCCGACGGCTCGACCTTCTGAATATGCCGCACGTGGTCGCAGTTCGCGCGCTGGGTCTCTTCCAAGTACTCGATCAGAGCGCCCGCCGCAGAGACCACCGGCGACTCGTCGGAGAATCCGTAGCCCTCCAACGTCTTCACCTTAAAGTGGCGCTCGAGTGCGCGCCGCATGCCCTCGCGATCGAAGCGCCAGTCGTCGCGCTCCGTCACGCGCTGGCCCAAACGACCGCGCAGTTCGACGCCGTCTTCCCAGCGATCCTCCAGGGTCATGGGCCAGAGCAATTCCGCCGGGCGGATCCGCGCTAGCTCGTCGTCGATCTCATCGGGGGAGAGCTCGGCCGCCGAGAAGCTGCCCGTGGAAATATCCACCCAGGCGAGTCCCGCTTTTGGCGTGCCCTTGCCCGTGGTGATGAACACGCTCGCGAGGTAGTTGCTCTCCTTTGATTCAAGAGCATTCTCTTCCGTCAGAGTGCCCGGCGTCACAATGCGCACCACGCCGCGATCCACAATGCCCTTCACATGGCGCGGATCTTGGAGTTGCTCGCAGATCGCAACCTTGAAGCCCTTGCGCACCAATCGAATCAGGTAGTTCTCCGCCGCCTTGACGGGAATGCCCGCCATCGGCATCGCATTCGCACCCTTGTCCCGAGCCGTCAGGGTCAGGCCGATCTCACGGGACGCAATCACAGCGTCCTCGCCAAACATCTCGTAGAAGTCGCCCATGCGAAAGAAGAGCAGCGCACCCGGCGCGTCCTTCTTCGCCTTGTTGAACTGCTGCATCATGGGCGTCACACCGCCCTTCTTCTTGGCTTTCTTGGAAGCCCTCTTTTTCTTGGCTGGCGCAGGCGTGTCGACGGACGCAGGAGTCCCACTCCCGGACTCCACCGAAGCCCCGGTCGCACCATCGTTGTGTTCGCTCTTCTGCACCGCGTCCGCTTTAGCTTCTTCCACCGTGCCCCAATCCAAAAAGTCTTTCTGATCCATAGTCCTATCGTCCGGCTATCGAATCGATGCCCGGGCCCAAGAGTTTAGCAGCCCGCCCCCGAAAGCAGCAGTCCCCCGTGACAAAGCCGTTGGTGCCAGGCATGGCCCCGTGAGCCAAGCTCCGGCCTCCCCAATTCCCCGCCACCTAGCATCGAGCAGCGGCCCAGGGACCGCTCGTCGACACCTCGGACTCGATCGGCTCGATGTTTTTCACCGCTGACGGCAAGCGCCTGGCCCGCATCTTTCGGCGCAGTAGTCGCTCTTAGATAGGGGTTGAGACTTGCTCCCCCTAACTGTCGAGTAAGCCCTTTAGCTACCCGCGGCTAGCGGATCCCAAGTTGGTTTGGTCTCACTGGAAATGGCCCATGGGGACTGTCTTAGACGGGCCATGAACGAGCGAGTCTGGGCACTCACCGCACAGGGAATGTCGATAGCAATTCTCTTTCGTGTTTCGAGTCGACCTGATTCTTGTAGGCTACTTGGCTTCCCATGATCATCCTCTTCGCTGTCCTTGGATTCTTGATTGGCACGGTGCTCGACGGCCCCGAGGTTGGCTTGGTTGGCGCGCTCCTTTCCTGCATACCGGCAGCTTTGATCCAGGCGCACCGCCGGCTCGGCTGGCATGAGAAGCGGCTTGCGACCCAGGAGCGCGAGATCAAGGCCCTTCGCTCCGAACTGGACGAGCAGCGTGCACAGCAAGAGTCGAGAGTCAGCTCGGAGGTCTCATCCGCGAGCGTGCCCGACGCCAAGCAGACTCCAGCGGAGTTCAATCTAGAGGCGCGCGATTCTGCGGTGCGCGTTGCGGCTGCGCTCTCGAGCCCTTTACCGCCCCCTCTTCCAAAGCGGCACATGCCGCTTCCGAGGCCGCCCGGTGAAGCGCCAAAACCGAAGCGCAAGGCGGGTTGGGAAGCGGGGATATTTGGCAGCGCAGGTGCCTGGACCAAGGAGCTCTTCACGGGTGGCAATACCATGGTTCGCGCCGGTCTGCTGGTACTTCTCGTAGGCGTCGTGCTGCTGCTGAAGTACGCCGCAGAGCACTCGCTCTTCCCGATTGAAGCGCGCATGGGCAGCGCCGCACTCTTGGGTAGCGCATTGATCGCGGTCGGTTTCCGCAAGATCGAATCGCGGCCAGGGTTTGCAACGACGCTGCAGGGCGGCGGCGTGGCGATCTTGTATATGGTGGTCTTCTTCTCGTTCGCGAAGTACGAGCTGTTACCCGCTGTTCTCGCCTTTGGTCTGTTGGCGAGCATCGCGATGTTTAGCGGCGCAATGGCGGTGCTACAGAACAGCCTGGCGATGATCTTGATCGGGATCACCTTCGGGTTCCTAGCGCCACTCCTCGCCAACACGGGCAGCGGCAACCACGTGGCGCTGTTTGGCTATTACACGGTGCTCAACCTCTTGATTGTCGGCGTTGCCTGGTACCGATCCTGGCGCCCGCTCAACCTGCTGGGCTTCTGCTTCACCTTCGGCATCGGCACGGTGTGGGGAGTGCTCGATTACAAGCCCGAGAACTTCGCCAGCACCGAGCCGTTCCTGATTGGCTTTTTCCTGATGTATGTGGCCATCGTGGCGATCTTCGCCTGGCGCCGGCCCGCAAAGCTGAAGGGCTGGGTCGACGGCAGCCTGACGTTCGGCGCCCCCCTCGCCGTGTTGGCCTTGCAATACCAGCTCGTGAAGGACATGCCCTTTGGCATGGCGTACACCGCTGCCGGCATGGCCGCTGTCTACATCATCGTGGCGAGCTTTCTGTTCCAACGCGCACCCAAGGCTATGCGCAACCTAGTCGAGGCCTTCCTCGCATTGGGCGTCGGCTTCGCAACCCTGGCGATCCCCTATGGCTTCAGCAATCAATCCCTAACCGGTGCAACCTGGGCTGTCGAAGGCCTTGGGCTCTACTGGCTTGGCGTGCGGCAGCAGCGCCCACTCTCGCGCATAGCGGGCGGCGCCTTGCAGCTTCTGGCCGGCGTAGCTTTGCTCGGGAGCCTCCTGTGGAACAGCTATCCCGACGAAGCCCTCCCGGTCTTGAACACGCGCTTTGTGGCGGGCCTCTTCCTGGCGTTCTGCGGCTACGCAATCGCCTATCTGGCGCACAGACATCGGGACAAGCTTCCGAAGGCTGAGCGCTTCTTCGTCGTACTGATTCCCTGGTCCGTAATCTGGTGGTTCGGGATCTCATCCGCGGAAATCAACGAGCATGTGCCGCGTGGCTTCGAGCCCGCTGCAGGCGTGCTCTGGTTTGCATCGACGTGCCTTCTCTACGAGCTGCTCGGGCGACGCCTGCGCTGGACTCAGGGTCGAATCCCCGCATTGCTGGCCGTTCCAGGCATCTTCCTCCTGACCGTCTCCTATGGAATGCAGGAGGTTGCGCTCAACCCAAGTGCGGGAAACCGATACAACGGACTCGCCTTCGAACTTACCCTAAGGCGCAATCCCCTGGCGGACGGTGGCTGGCTGGCTTGGCCGGTACTCGTGGCTAGTCTCTACTTCATTCTCTTCCGCATGTCGCGGGATAAGATCGCGCGGCTGGTCCCCCTGCATGCCGCAGGACACTGGAGCGTTACGCTCCTGGTAGCTCTACTTGTGGGCTACTTTGTACGCTCGGTGGATGGGCTGACGGGCAGCTGGAGCGTGGCGGCATTCGGCTGCGCCCTACTGGGCATGTTCGCGCTGACCTGGAGACTTCTCGGTCGTATCCAAGACGATCAGCTGCGCGCAAGCTACGGCAAGTACCTGCTTGGAGTCATGGCCCTCGCGCTCTGTGTGTGGCACATGCGCACGGGCATCATGGCGTCCGGAGAAGGTGGAGCATTGATTGGCTACCTGCCCTTGATCAACCCGATCGATGTGAGCCTTGGCTTGGTTTTCGTGACCCTCTGGGCCTGGCTGCAGAGCAACAGGCGGGACTTGCTGCCCGTGCTTGGACCGATGGCTTTCCTCTGGTTCAGCGGCACCCTCGCGCGCACGGCATTCCACCTGCACGAGGCGACCTTCGCGGACGTTACCATTCGCACCTTCCGCTATGACTTGCAGTCCCTGTGGAATCTAGGCTCGCTCCAAGTGGCCTACTCCGTTAGCTGGGCCTTGATCGGTCTCGCGACGATTCTGTGGGCGACCAAGCGCAGCAACCGAGTGCTGTGGCAAGTGGGCAGCGGGCTCTTGGGCGTCGTTGTGATCAAGCTCTTCTTGGTCGACCTGAAAGAGCTCGGCAGCATCCAAAAAATCGTCACGTTCCTCGTGGTCGGGCTGCTGTTGCTCGTCGTGGGTTACTTCTCGCCCATGCCCCCGTCGCCGGCAAAGTCCAAGGCCGAAACCGAATCCGAACTCTCATGAAGCATCTCCTCGGAACCGCACTCTTTAGCCTCTGCTTGGCTTCGACGGGCCACGCCACCCAGGCCGACTCTTATCTCGACTCCTTCGCGAAAGGCATGGAGCTGACGACGACCTCGGCTGGTATCCAAACGCTGCTGCTGCCCGAGTCGGTCTACCGCGGGATCTCGAGTCCCATCCTCGGTGACCTGCGCGTCTTCAACGCCGCCGGCGAGCCCGTGCCCCACGCCCTGCGAACCTGGGTCGACGAGCACTCGGTCGAGTACGGCACCAAGACGCGCCCGCTCTTCGCGATCCAGCGCGCCTCGGTCCAGGGCCTGCAGCTCGACGACCTGACGCTCACCATGACGCACACGGACGAGGGCAGTGTCCTGGACCTGTCGACCAATGCCGCCGCGGCTGGTGAGACGGACTCGCCGACCGGGGTCGCCGCTCACATCGTCGACCTCACGGGGCTCGAGCGCCCGGTTACCGCACTCAACTTCGTGCTGCCAGGATCGACCGAAAGCTTCCTCTGCCCTTTCTCCATCGAGTCCAGCACCGACCTCTCCACCTGGAGCACCCTCGTTGCTAGGGAGACCCTGGCGAGCACCAGCAGCGGCGGCTCGCGCCTGCTGCGCACCCGCGCCGAGCTGCCCCAGACCACCGCGACCTATCTGCGGATCCAGTGGCTCGCCGAGGCGCCGCCCCTGGAGTTGGGCGAGGTCAAGCTGGAGCTGGCCGCCGGCCTGGGTATTCCTCAGCGGCGCAGCGTTCGGCTCCTTGGAAGCCTGCGCGCGAACGAGACGCACACCTACGACTTTCCCAGCGCTGGCCCGCTCCCGGTCACGCGCATCCAGGTGCACCTGCCCGAGGCCAACACCCTAGTGACCGCTAGCATCGTGGCGCGCCAGACCGAAGAGGGCACCTCGCGCACCGTGCTTCCCCGGCAGCAGTTCTTTCGCACCGGCAACGAGGGCGAGTTCCAGAATAGCCCGCTCTCCATCCGCACGAACACCGGGCCTCTGTGGTCGATCTTCGTGGACCCAAATAGCAGTGGGCTGGGCCAGGGCGCCCCTGAATTGGAGCTTGAGTATTCGCCCCATCAGCTCGCCTTCCTCGCAAAGGACGGTGAGGGCCCCTTCACCCTGGCCTTCGGGAAGTACGGCGAGCGCTCTCCTTATATGGCATGGAGCGCGATGACCAAGGCGCAACCCGGCGAGCTGTCCACCGAGACGGTAACCCCCGGCGCCATCCGCGACCTGGCCGGCCCAGCCGCGCTGCTGGCTCCCGAGGGCGAGGGCCAGCTCAAGCTGTACATCCTGTGGGGCGTTCTGATCGCTGGAGTTGGCCTGCTTGCGGGCCTCAGTATCAAGCTCGCGCGCAAGATGGCCTAACAGCCCGCTCCATAGCGGACTGCCAGCATTCCAAAGTTAAGGCGAGCCTGGGAGCATTTGTGGAGCATGGCCGGGCCCTTGAGCCGCATAGCTCAGCCGAGATCACCCTAATGTTTCGGCTCCTCGCCCGGGAATGTCGATCTTGGCACTCGCTTTGCCTAGTGCTGGGCGTCTCACCACTCATAAAGCCCAAGGCCGTTGCGAATCGGCCTTGGGCTTGCCATTCTGGCCCTCTGAAGGGACACCCCCTGATCCACACCGTGCACACTGAAGCTGACTACCGGCCCCTAGGCCGCCCGAGCCCTAGGCTTGCGACACGAATCGCGGGCCTAGGGCTACTGGCTTTGGCCAGCTGCGCGACCTACGCCGAGAACACGGAAGACGCCCTCGGCGCTTTTCAGCGCGGCGATGTGGACGACTCGGTCAGCGCCTACCGAGACGCGGTGGATTCAAACTTCTTGCGTGGGGCCGAGGCGGGCACGGTGCTCTTGGCTGCCGGGCGCTGGAGCGAAGCCCGGGCCGAGTTCGAGCGGGCCCAGCGCGCCGTGAACGACATCGAAGAGCAGGCCCTGATCAGCGCCGAGGACCTGACCGAGAAGCTGGGCTCCTGGTTCTGGAACGACACGGTACAGACGTACCAAGGCGAGGGATTCGAGCGGGTCTACCTGCACATGTCCCTCGCCTTGACCTATTTGGCCGAGGGCAAGCTCCAGAGCGTCTTCGTGGAGACGCGCCTCGCGAACAAGTTGCTCGAGAGCGAAGAGGGGCTCTACGAGAAGGAGTACAAGGCCGGCGGTCTGGGGCACTTCATCTCGGCCATCACCTACGAGCTGATGGGGGAGTACGACGAGGCCTACATCGACTACAAGCGCATGGCCGAGAAGGGCGTCGGCTTAGGGGTCGCCGGCCCGGCCCTGGTGCGCATTGCGAAGAAGCTGCACCGCGACGACGAGCTGCCGGCCTTCGAGGCGCGCTTCGGCGCATCCGAAGCGCCGCCAGCGGACGCAGCCTCGATCGTCGTGATCGCGGGTGTGGGGCTAGGTCCCTATAAGGAAGAGAAGGGCATCGCGGTGGAGAGCTGGGACGGCCTGATCAAGATCGTCGCTCCGACCCTGCGGCGCCGGAGTCAGAGCGTCGGCGACCTGCGGCTCGTGCTACAGGACGGCGGCGGAAGCCTGCGCACCGCCGTGGTCGAAGAGGTCTCTGACGTGGCCGAAGAGAACCTGAACGACCGCATCGTGATGGTGACCGCCAAGTCCGTTGCGCGTACCTTCGCCAAGCGCGAAATGACGAAGCAGCTGCAAGACGACCACGGGATCTTTGGCCGCCTGGTGGGGGACGTCTTTTCGGCCGCCACCGAACGCGCCGATCTACGCTTCTGGCAGACCCTGCCCGACACCTACCAGGCCGCCCGGATGTTTGTGAGTCCCGGTGAGCACGGCATCGAGCTCCAGGCTGGGCCCGCGGGAACCGCCGACCTGGGCCGCTTCCTGCTGGAGCCCGGGGAGACGCTGGTGATCCTGGCGCGCACCGTGGACTACCAGCTCTTTGCGAACGTGATCGGTGGAACGCCCGTCGCCGCCGTTACACCGGCTGCCACCCCCGCGCCGAAACCAACCAACGAGCCTGTAGAGAACATGCTCATCCTAGGAGAATGAAACCATGAACAAGACACCTGTCACCTATTCGGCGCTTGCGCTCCTGGCCGTCCTAGCCAGCTGCCAGGGACCCAACATGTCCCAGCGCTCCCAGAACACCTATCGTGCGAGCGAGGGCTCGTTCGAGATCGAGACCGACAAGGGCAGCAGCCTACTCGGGGATGGAGTCCAGCTCAAGAATGCGCGCTCCCACCGCGAGGACGGCCGCCTGCTGGTGGACCTCGACCTGGTCAACGGCCGCAACCACAAGACGCGCTTCGAATGGCGCGTGGAGTGGTTCGACAACTTC
>JBLHWM010000108.1:0-10454 GCA_047629095.1 Planctomycetota bacterium
GTTAGTAGCTCGGCGAGGGTGAGCTCTTCGGCGGGTAGGGCATGGTCTCCCTCGACGACGCCGTGGCGGTCGGGCAGACGCCCGGTGAAGAGGCTCGGGATGCTGGCGAGGGTGTAGGGCGCGGGGCTGAACGCCTTGGAGAAGGTGACGCCTTCCTGGGCGAGCCGGTCGAGGTTCGGCGTGGTCTCGGTCTCGTAGCCGAGGTGATGTACATGGCGCGCGGCAAAGGCGTCGAAGACGATCAGCACGATCGGTTTGCCGGCCAGAGGCGCCTCGGGATTTGACTTGCCTCCGCACCCGAGCAGAGCGAGCAGCAGGAGCAGCGAGAGTTTTTTTGGGCCCAGCGGGAGGATCATGTTGCTACCAGACTACTCATCGCGCCCAAGCTCTACTAGCCCTGCTCCGAGCCTAGGTCCGAGTCGGGCGAAAACCCTTGGGAAGTTGAGTCGCTAGGCTCCCCGGATAAGTGCCCCGCAAACGAAGCTCGTCGAGATAGCAACTGCCAAAAACAACCTCGCTAGGACTTAGATCGAGACCTCTATTACTGGCGGTCTCGATCCAAGTGGCGCGAACCCCTAGAGCCCCAGGGTGAGGTCGAGCGCGTTCGTTAGAACGAGTGCCGTCGGGTGCAGGATCAGCACCTGGGTGGCGAGCTGGATCCCGATCAGTGCTGCCACGGGTGGGATGGGAAGGGCGCGCGTGTCGGTCACTGGACCACTATTCGCAAAGTGGACCAGAAGCGATGGACTGAACAGGTCGACTAGGACCTCGCCTTGGGGCAAGAGCAGCCCCGACGACGGTGCGCCGTAGACGTAGAGGACGGAGCCGGTGTTGCCGATCATGCCGGACTTGTCGACTGCCGTCTGCCACAGAGCGCCAATGACTGGTTCGGTGATCGCAGTGTAGACCACAGGGTTGATCCCCGCCCCATTGCGAGAGCTGCTCGTCGCCGCTCCGCCAAGCCCGCCGTTCGGCAGATAGTTCTGCACAAGGATGTTGTCGCTACCGGAGCTGTCGTCCTGCCAGGTAACCAAGGCGACACCCGACGTGCTGCGCACCGCGCTAACGCGGAACTTTCTTGCGGGGACCGAGGACAGGTCCGAAGCCCCATGCACGACTGCACCCGCATCGTCAACGGTCTGGGCTCGTAGGACGTCTTGGCTAAAACCTGGGCTCTCGATCCAGAAGAGTTGGGCGCCATTCTCCGTCGCAACGACCGCCGTGCTGTCTTTGCTCGATG
This sequence comes from Planctomycetota bacterium, assembly GCA_047629095.1. Lineage (GTDB taxonomy): Bacteria > Planctomycetota > UBA1135 > UBA1135 > CALBMX01. The sequence continues at coordinate 1,241 of JBLHWM010000108.1, forward strand.
CGCCGAGTGGCAGTAGCGACAGGCCAGTCGCGCCCCACGCGCGGGCGCCTGAGACGTCGAACTTTTGAGCGGATAGGCCCCTAAGGGACTGAGCGCCGTTGAGCTCTTCGTACAGAACAAACGTCTCTTGCTCGACCGCATCAAAAGCGACGGCCGGCCCGACTCGAAGCTGTGCGCCATTGGTCGAGACGCTGACGCCGTTGTGAGGGAATGCCTCGGTACCGTTGCTCAGGACGCGCTGGGCGAAGACCTCAAGCGAGGGGCTGCTCGAATACCACGAGAACACGGCGCCGCCGGCTTCGTCGGTCACGAAGTTGGGGAAGGCGCCGAACTGAAGCGAGCCTCCGTCGAAGACTTGGACGTGGCCTGCTCCCCATTGCTGGACTCCTGCCGAGCTCACTTTTTGCGCATAGAGGTGCCGCGGAGAGCCGAAGCCACCCGACGAGAAAACGAACGAGAGAATCGCAGATCCCCCATCGGCAGCGTGCATGTCAGCGACCGAGTAGTTGGCGCTTCCGGCATTCAAAGTGATGCCGCTTCCCCAGGTCGGCAGGCCGCTCGTGTCGAGGCGCTGCATACCGATGTTCGAGCTTTGCGTCCAAGCGACCATGACTGCGCCATCCGATGTGCCCGAGATGACTGGTGCCGCAAGGAAGGCCGAGGTGTTGGTCACCTGAACGCCGTTCGGTCCCCAGACTTGGGTGCCTGAAGCGTCCACCTTGGTCGCTGTGACCTGGGTGCTACCCGAGCGATCGTCCCGGAAGGCGAGCAGCGCGTTGCCGGCGGGGTCGACGTCGAGGGAGTAGTCCTGGGTTGAGGAGAAGCCGCGGTCTGCAATCAAGACTCCACCGGGGCCCCACATCTCATTGCCAGCTGCATCGAGCCGCTGCAGGCGCACGTCGTATCCAAACGCCGGCGTGCCAGCGGGATCCGAGGAGAACCAGCTCACGTAGGCACCCCCGTCCAGGTTGGCGACGATGAGTGGCTGCACCTCATCCGAAGCTAGGTCCGCCACCGCTAGGTTGAGAGCGGGGTCGGATGAGTATTGGGCAGAGGCCAATGGCGCTGACGCCAAGAAGAGGAGCGGCAGTAGTGTGAGAGACGTCTTCATGTTGTGCTTCGGGTAGCTTGGCGGCGATGGCGTGGGGAGCTGGGCTTAGGCCGTTTGCCGCTGGATGTTCATTCAGCGTAGCAGGCGCGATCCAGGGCGGGGGGTGTTTCTGGGGCAACAGCGTGAACTGGGGCCTCCAGGCCAGAGTAGAGGGGGTGCAGACACTTGGGGGTAATTCCACCGTAGCGCACTATCGATCCCCAACCATCGAGAAGTATCCCGCGCCGCATATCCCATTTGGCTGTGGATGGGTAGAGTCTCGGCATGGGTGAACTTGAGGGACAAAAACGTCGGGCGCTGATGGCGTTGCTGTGCGTAACGGTGGTTTGGGGCTGGACGTTTGTCTGGATGAAGCAGGCCCTAGATCAGGTCGAGTTGGCACTCGGCAAAGAGGGCGAAGCCGCGGCCACGGGGCTCTTCTTGACCATCCGCTTTGGCCTAGCGGCACTGCTGCTGCCGCTCTTCTTGCCCTCGTGTCGGAAGCGTGCGAACTGGTCTCTGAATCTCGTGTTCTTAGGTGGATCCTTGGGGCTGCTACTGCTCATAGGTTTCCTACTGCAGATGACTGCCCTCGCCACGGTCTCGCCCGCCGTGTCGGCATTCTTGACCAGTCTCTATGTGATCTTCACCGCGTTCCTCTCGCTCTTCTTCGCCCAGCATCGCAACATCTCCGGGGCGCTATTCGCCGGCGTACTTCTAGCTACCCTCGGCGCCGCATTCATCAACGGCCCGCCCCAACTCGGCTTTGGCACGGCCGAATGGCTCACCATACTCAGTGCTCTTCTCTTCGCCGGCAGCATCCTCTTGACGGACCTGACCACGCGCAAGTTTGCCCCCGCCGCCGTCTCCCTAGCGTCCTTCGTCACGGTCGCCACGGGCGGCCTGCTCTACACAATCTGGTGCCTAGCCCAGCCGAACGCGCCAGAGCTAAACCAGGTCCTCGGCCTACTCGGCATGTACGACTTCTGGTGGCCCCTAGCCTGCTGCTCGATCCTCGCCACCTTGATCGCACTCTCGATCCTGAACCACTACCAGCGCATGCTGCCACCCGTACGCGCGGCCACCCTCTATGCACTAGAGCCAGTCTGGGGCGCCATTATCTCCATCCTCTACGGAATGGAAGTCGTAGACGGCTGGTTCGCCGTCGGGGCCACCCTGCTCTTAGCCGGCAACCTAATCGCCGAGTTCCTCCCCAAGAGACAGTCCGCCCCCGAATAGCGAAGGGCAAAGGCTCCATCTAGGCCCCCAAAAACAGGCAAGCGGACCCCGGTCCCCTTGCCTGTTTTCCTAGCCACTCGCTCCGTCAACATTGGGCAAACCAATCTACCGCGCCAACATTGACCCCGCGCACAGCGCTCACCCCATGCGCAGCGACCCAAAAGTGAACAAGCCGCCCTCCTCTATATAAGAGCCTTAAAGTCCCCCCAAGAAACAGCCGATCAAACCATCGAGACTCCCGACATTACGGAACGAATAAGAAAGCGCCGCCATGCCCACCGCAACCATCCCCCCACAGCTCCTCACCCCCGAGTCCCTTCCCAGCCTCCCCTGGGTAGCCTTGGAGGTCATGCGCATTGCCGAGGACCAATCCGCGACCCTCGAGGACATCGCAGATGCCGTCTCCCGGGATCCCGGCCTGACCGCCAAGCTGCTCAAGCTCTCGAACTCGGCGCTCTTCAGCATGGGAAGCGATGTTCACACCATCCAACAAGCCACCATGATCCTGGGCATGAAGTCCGTCATGATGCTAGCCCTGTCCTTCTCCCTGGTTGAGGCCATTGACGAGGACGAAAGCAGCAGCTTCGACTTCGATGACTTCTGGACGCGCAGCCTGACCGTTGCCGTTGCCGGTCGGCGGCTCGCGGCGGAGTCCGGCAACCCGGACCTGGCCGACGAGGCGTTTCTCTGTGGCATGCTCTCGCACATTGGTGGCTCCGTGCTCGCCCGAGGCATGAGCGTTGACTACGCAGAGCTCGTAAAGAAGTCTCCTGGTAACTGGCCCACCACGGCCGAGGAGGAGGCCCACTTCGGCTTCTCCGAGTCGGATGTCCTGATGGCCCTGCTTGGCTCATGGTCCCTGCCCGAGCGCACCGTGAATGCCGTCGCCTACATGCAGCGCCCCGAGTCCCTTCCAAGCGGTCAGTCCACCAACACTCGCGAGCTCACCGCAATCATGACCCTAGCCCACCTCACCTCACGCACGCTGTGGGACGAGAACAAGGCCACCCCTTATCGCACCTTGCAGCGTTGGACCGCCGCGCGCTATGGCTTGGGAAAAAAACAACTTCTCATACTGCTCAGCGAGCTCGGAGCTGGCGTCTCCGAGATGGCGGTACTCCTTCACATCGAGCTACCCGGCTACATGAATACCCACAACCTGGTCGCCGCCGCGCGCGAGCAGCTACTCGCCCGCAGCCTCTCGAGTGAGGTCGACCTGAACCAGGCCAAGCTGGCCAAGGAAGACCTGCGCCTGCAGAAGGAGGAGTTCGAGCGGCTCGCCACAACCGACACACTCACGGGCCTGCCCAACCGCGCCGCCCTCGATCGAAAGCTCGCCGAAGAGATTCGCCGGAGACTTGGGCGCAACCTGCCCGACGGACTCGGTGTGCTGATGATTGACGTGGACCACTTCAAGCTCTTCAACGACACCCACGGCCACGCCGCCGGCGACGCCGTCCTGGCCGCCATGGGCGACGTCTTAGACGAGGTCCTGCGACCCGGCGACTTCTCCGCCCGCTACGGCGGGGAGGAGTTTACAGTCATCATGCCGCTCACCACCGAACAAGGTATGCAAGCCACGGCGGAGCGCGTACGCGCCGCTGTCGAAGCAACGCGGATTCCCTGGGAAGGGGAGACCCTGCGCATCACGATCAGCCTAGGCGGAGCACGCCTCGAAGTGGCCCACTCCGACCTCGACGGTGCACGCCTGCTCGAAGACGCCGACGCCAAACTGTACGAAGCCAAAGCCTCCGGCCGCAACTGCGTTTGCACTTAGAGCGAGTCCTTCCCCAGCCCAACTCCACTTGCTGGTGGCTCCTCGTATTTAGCACCGCGAGGCTATCGCCAACCCCGACGAATTAAACACCGGCGGCGCCTCGTTCCGCGAGGTGCCGCCGGTGTCCTTCCACTTTCACCCCAGTCTCAAAGTCGGGGCTCTCCTCTCTTAGCCGGGTCCTATTCCAACAGCTTCCCCACGAGCTGCTCGTCGAGTCCTTGGTGCGCTTGCATCGACAGGACGGCATGCTTCAGGATGCTGGTCTTGGCATGTACTGCGCTCTGCCTAGCGATGTCCGCGTCGCCGATGCGGCTGGCTGAAGCGGACGCGTGCACCTTCGAGGTGGCCGCAACCTTGGCGGCACTGGACAGTGCACCCGCTGCTGCGCCGAGCTCCGCTTGGGATGCTGCGATGGCGTCTTTGGCCTGGTCGATCCCAGCCATGGCTTCGGACGAGCCTGCGGACGTGTCCACCGCAAGCGAGTCGACGTTGGCCAGGGCTGTATCGGACGAGTCCGGTAGCTGCACCTCGACCGTGTCGCCGGCACCGTCGCCGACGCCGAACGAAGCGCTATCACCCCCGAAGATCTTGACGTCGCCAAACTCCGCCTCGAAGGTCTGCTTGACCTGGGATTTGAGCTCCTGGAACTCGGCGTCCATAATCTTGCGGTCGCCATCGGACAGGGTGCCGTTCGAGGCCCCCGTCGCAAGCTCGCGCATGCGCTCAAGGTTGCGGCTCACACTATCCATGGCGCCACCCGCCATGCGCGCCAACCCCAAGCCCGCCGAGGCGTTGTCTTGGCCGTGCCCATAGGAGGCCGCTCGCGCCTCCATCCGCGCCATGATGCCCGCGCCGGATGGATCGTCCGATGCCGTCACGATGCGCTTGGAGAGCCCGAGCTGTCCTGAGCGCTTGTCTTGATCTACGTCCTGCCTGATGGACTGAGCTCTGAATGCAGGCTCATGTCCGAATCCCTTTATATCCACGGCTAATTCCCCATCGCCGGGTCTTTCGAATACAGAGCGCCGAGAAGAGTCTCTGTGGCGCCCGCGGACAGCCTTCCCCAAGGCGAGTCCTACACCCACTTTCGACCCGACCTAGCTGCTCAGACAAGGCGAACCCGTAGAAAGTCGCAAATAGACGAAGGGCGCCTGCTAGACGCCCGGAAGCTCGATCCAGAAGCGACTGCCCCGGCCGAGTTCGCTCGTCACCCGGGCCGTTCCGCCATGGGCCGCCGCCACGTTGCGCACAATCGAGAGCCCCAGGCCCGTGCCCCCAAGCCTTCGGGAGCGGTCCTTGTCGACGCGGTAGAAGCGCTCGAACAGCCTCGGAATGTGCGCTTCGGGAATGCCCGGGCCCCGGTCGGTGACGGCAAGGATGGCCTTGCCCTCCTCCAGACTAAGCTCCACCTCGACTTCCGTCCCACTTGGCGAGTACTGGATCGCATTCTCGATGAGGTTCAAGAGCGCGGTCTCAAGGGCGGCACGGTCGCCTTGGATCGTGACCTCTTGATGGATGCTCGTGACCAGGTGGATGCTCTTCTCGTCGGCAGTGGTCTGGGCCTCGCTGACGGCACCGCGAACGATCTCCTGGAGCTGCACGGGCGAGCGAAGTACCTCGCCTTCGTCAGACTCGGCACGGGCCAGTGCGATCAGGTCACCCACAATCGCCGACAGGCGGTGTGCGTTGTTGTTGGCCTTCTCCAAGAAGCGGAGCCGCAGCTCTGGCTCGATATCGGGGTCCTCCAGCAGGGTCTCCAAGTATCCCCGGACGCTGGTCAACGGAGTCTTGAGCTCGTGGGACACATTGGCCACAAAGTCCCTGCGCACCCTCTCGAGTCGCTCGAGTTCCGTGCGGTCTTCGATCACAAGCACACAGCCCGCGAGCTCATCCCCCGTCTCCGACATAAGCGGCGAGGCGCGCATGTCGAGAACCAAAACGGAGCCTGTGCCACTGGCCAAGAACTCCGTGCGCTGACGAACGCGAGTTCCTTTTTCAATACAGCGCTCCACCAGCTCGTGGGCTTCCTTGCGCTGGGTCGCATCGATTAAAAATTGGCCGCGGAGCTCTCCGACCTCCATGTTCAACATATGCGCAGCGGCCTTATTCGACAGTACGATGCGCTGGTCCATGTCCACCGCAAGAAGACCGTCCGCCATGCTCTTCAAGATCAGCTGGCGTTGGGCCGAGCCGCGATTCGCCGTAGCCTGGACGCGGTGAATACTCGCGTCAAGCTTCTGGGCGGCGTCGGTTAGATTGTCGAGCTCGCGTCCAGCGGTGGTCCCGGTTCGGATCCAACTCCAGAAGCCCAGCTCGTCGTCCCCCGCTCCTTCCCCGCCCTCTTGCCTAGAGCGGACACCGGCCAAGTCACGGGCCAGGCGGTGCACCTTGCGCGCGTTGAGAAAGTGCTGAAGCTGGGCCCAAAGGAACATCACTAACAGCACAAAAGCTAACTCGCCTTCGAGGCGGGTTAGGCTGTTCTCGTCGGGAAGGAATACCAAGAGTGATACGGCCCATATTGCGCCGACAACGACTAACATGAAGAGCGTACTACGGCGCATAATTTAGGGCCGCTCCGTAAAGCGGTAGCCGACGGATCGAACCGTCTCGATCAGCCCACGCTGGTCGCCCAGCTTCTTGCGGATCGATCGAATATGGGCGTCAATCACCCGATCCAGGGCCATCCCCGATTCTCCGCGGGAGAGCTCCATGAGCTCCTCGCGATCAAAGACGCGCCCGGGGCGGCGTGCGAGTACGTGCAGTAGCTCAAACTCGGTGGCAGTGAACTCGAGCTCTTTGCGCTCCTGCCCATCAATCATGACCACTCGGTGCTTGACCGAGTCAATCTCTAGGGGGCCGCGCTTGAGCACCGTGGACGGCTCCTCCTCTGCGAAGGATTTACGCCGAATCGCGGACTTCACGCGGGCGACAAGCTCCCGCGGCCGGAAGGGCTTTTGAATGTAGTCGTCGGCACCAAGGCCAAGGCCGAGCACCACATCCGCCTCTTCGGTCTTAGCGGTCACCATGAGCACAGAGATGTGCTTGGTCTTCTCTCGATTGCGAAGCTCGCGGCAGATCTCCAGCCCATCGATGCCCGGAAGCATCAGGTCGAGCAGTACCAAGTCGGGCAGCTCTCGCTCGATGGTCAGCAGACCGCGCTCGCCGTCTTCTACGCCGATCACAGTGAATCCCTCACGCTGGAGGTGGTACTCGATGAGCTCGCGGATGTCCTCTTCGTCTTCAACGACGACGATCTTCTTTCCTTTCATTGGTTCACCCTAGCCAGCATTGTTGAAGATCGTGTGAAGGGCCCATGTGCCTTCCCGGGAATGGGCGACATCCCTCCCCAAATGGATGAAGTCTCGACCGAGCCATCTTAGCGACATCGCCGAGCCTAGGGATCGACTCTCTTGGGCCCCCATTAACGAAAGTCGTGCAATCCGATTGAGATCGGATTGCACGACTTGGAGTGAACTTGGCAGCCCATTGAAAATGGCCGTCGGGAGACAACCTATCCTAGACCACATAAGGGGGTGAGGACGAGACCACGGGAGTTGCCTGCTTGTCCGCATAGCACGGCTCGGTCCCGACCGATGCTGCAGGGTCGAAGGGGGCAATCGTCGAGCAGGGTCTTTGGGAAAGGGCTGCTTAAGGACCTTCTTAGCGCCTAGGGCAGCAGGGTCACCGTGGCGGCGTTGCTGACTGAAGTCGGCACGCCACCTAGGCTCAGAGAGATGGCTGCATGATTGATCGTCAACCCCGCCAGGCCCGGCAGAATACCTGCGGGCAACGTAAGACGGGTCCGGCCGTGGCCCTGGGCATCGAGGGTTCCCAGGGTCTGGCTGTAGGGCGCATGGTTGATGTTCAAGAACGTCCACGAGGTCAGAGCGTCGGCATTCAAGGGCAGCACGAGGCCGCCACCGAGGGGAGTTCCAGGAGCCGTGCCGCTAGCACTCGCGAGTAGCAGGTAGAGCTCACCAGCGTGCCCCCCGCCGAAGGACAGGTCGAGGATCTGCTCGCCACCGGCCGCGAGGGAGATGTCGGAGGGGAAGGCATCCAAGGTGCGGTGCTCCATGGCGAAGAAGTTGTCCGCCTTGGCCCGACTCGAAATCCAGATGCCCACATCGCTGCCCGTGGGTGCGAAGGGTGAAGCAGCGATCCCCGAGGCCGTGTAGGTGCCGATCAAGTTGCCGTTGGCGTCTTCGACACGGGCAGCCACCATGTCATCTGCGGGCTCGGCCCAGACCGTCAGCTGCCCAGCGCTCACCTGAACAGGCAGGTCGTACCAGATCGGCGTGGACTGGGTGTACCAGGCGCCGGCGTTGATCGCCGCCATGAAGAAGATCCGATCGAATAGGCCATCGAGGTCGTTGTCCGTGACGCGCACCGCGGTCCCGCCCCAGGTGTTGTGGTCCAGCCCGATCACCACTCCGGCGCCAAAGAAAATGTCGCCAGTAGTCGCACCAAAATCGATCACAGCCTTCGAGGTCGCGTGGGGCTGAGCGAAGCTCGAGTGGTACATCCAGGTGTCGTTCATGAACTGGAACTTCCCGCGGACGGCCTGGTTGATGATCTCCAGGTCGTTGTTGGCCTCGACCCAGTTGAACCCAACGAAGGTCCCGTTGGGGAGGCTGAAGTCGTCTTGGACGAGCAGTTGGGCTGAGGCGGTTGTGCTTAGGCCAGCGAGTAGGGCGGCCGTGACGAGGGTCGAGGAGAGCTTCATGGTCATGGGGTAGAGAGTTGGTTGGGCGAGGCCCTGGGTGAGCTTGCACCTTCATCCTAGGGCACAACCGAGTTCCCTGGGGAATGAATTCACTCCACTCCTAGGTGTCCCCCTCAGCAGCCCGCCCAAAGGGATCGCCGGGAGACAAAGCCCTCATTGCGAACGCGAGATGGGTAGGGGCGAGACCGCGGAAGCGGCTTTCCTGGCCTCGGAACACGGCTCGGTCCTGACCGACGCCGTAGGGGCGAAGAGGGCGAAGTCGAAAAGGCCCCCTAGGAGACGAGCTGCTAGAGCTGCTTGAGGATCTCCTTCGCACCCTCTTCCAAGCGTGCGCCAATGCCCTTCTCGCATTTCGCCTTGAGGCCCACAAGCCCCTTCTCAAACT
>JBLHWM010000109.1:0-10454 GCA_047629095.1 Planctomycetota bacterium
CCCCTCCTGTTCGCTCTTTGTTCGGCATGCCCCCGAGCCTACCGGGTCCGAAAGCGACATTCAAGGGCCTCACGGTAAAGTGCCACTTGTAGGTAGACTATGGCCATGGCACCTAGGATCAGTATCTGCGACCAGGTCAATTTGGACCGCACAGCGCCCGTTTTTGACCTCTCGTTTTTGGATGAGCGAATTCCCCTGCGCGAGCTCATCCGCTCCAGGGTTCACCAGGAAGTGAAGGACTTCAACGCCGAGCACCCAGAGCACTTCCGGGGCCTTGTGCAACCAACGGATACCGAGCGGACCTCAAATGGGTTTCGATTCCAGTCCAAAGGCCGTGCCATTGATTGGAAGGTGCAGTTTGAGCTAGCCCTAACCGCATTCGAAGCCGGTGGCTTCCTTGTGCTAGTGGACGACAAGCAGGTCACGGACCTCGACGCCGAGATCAACTTGACCATGGCGACCGAAGCCGTGTTCCTAAAGCTCGTTCCCCTCGTCGGAGGCTAGCCATGCTCTTTGGGAAGGATGCACCGGACGGGTTTCGCGTCAAGAAGAGCCACGAGTACGCGGAGATCCACCAGCAGATCAGCGCTGTACTTGTGGACCAAGAGGACAAGCTCAAATGGCCGGCCAAGCTTAAGGATATTGAGGTTGGGCAATCGCTGCTCGAAGGCGACACCCAACAAAGGCGCCGTGTTCTATTCGCTCTAACCGAGCGCATCCGCGAGGCAGAATCGGGCTACCAATACCTACTACGCCAGTGCTTCGTCGAGTTACTACGAGCCGATCTCCCCTTAGACGAACCAGACTACTTTCACCTCGCCGAGACGATCCTGCCCAGTAACACCCCGAGTCGTTACGCCAGCATGGCCCAGGCCGGCCCCGCTGTCCTCAAGGCACTCAGCCGGGCCGAGAAGCGTGGCCTTCTCAGCGAGCGCATCCTTGGTCTTGTACACGAATACGTGACCATACTTGAGCGCGACACCACGGATGCTAAACAGATCGATCTCTGCAATCTGCTGCTCAAGCGCGTCGCCAAAAACCCGCTCAGCCCTATCGAACCCTGGGCCAAGAGGGCCATCAGCCAAATCCGTATCCTGTCCGTACTGAAGTCGGAAGCCTGGATTGTCCTGCTATGCCATTGCGAGCTTGCCAAGAACGCCAAGCCCACGGCGAAGTGGCGCAAGCAGGCACTGCTTTACTTGGCCCAGGTCGGAGCCGATTCGTTCCACGAGCACCTTACCGCGTGGCTTCCCCTGGTGGACAAGCCACGCAAAGAGACCAAGGAAGAGGCCAGCTCGCCCCACATCCACGACGCTGGCTACCAGCTACTTGACCATCACCAGAATATCCTGCGCGGCCTGGTCTGGCTGGCAGGTATGCGCCCGGCGCCCGAGACCACGCGCTGTCTTGGCGGTCTGACGATCACAACTTTTCGCAAGCTCAAGGGGCAAGGTCCACGTGCGCCGCGCATCGCCAACGCCTGCCTCTGGAGCCTGGGCCTGATCGGTGACGACCAAGCCGTGGGACAGCTCGCCCTGCTCAAGATCAAGGTCAAGCTGAAGTCGGCCCAGAACCAGATTGCCAAGGCGCTTGCCGTAACCGCCGAGCAGCTGGGCATCACGCCCATGGACCTTGAGGAGATGTCCGTGCCGACCTATGGCATGACCGAAGTCGGCATCCGGCGCCTGGCCTTTGGCGAGCTAACAGCCGAGCTGCGGGTCGCCGGCACGAGCCAGGTCAACCTGTCGTGGATCAAGCCCGACGGGAAGCGGCAGAAGTCGATCCCCGCGGCCGTGAAGAAGGACCTGCCCGATCAGCTCAAGAGCCTGCGCGCCGATATCGCCGACCTGAAGAAGATGTTGCCCGCCCAGCGCAATCGCATCGACACCCTGTACCTGGAGCAGCGCAGCTGGGACCTTGCGACTTGGCGCGAGCGCTACCTTGATCATCCATTGATTGGCACGATCGCGCGGCGCTTGATCTGGAGTTTTGAGGACGGGGACCAGGCCACCTCGGCAACTTGGCTAGATGACGAGAGCAAGGAAGAGCGGAATGGCGAAGAGGGAGCTAGTCCACCCGGCGGCCTCGTGGACGAAAACGGCCAGGCCTTCCAACCCTCCGCTTCCACCACCATCAGCCTCTGGCACCCCGTTCAACACCCGGTCGAACACGTGCTTGCCTGGCGCGAGTTCATGGAGTCCCGCAGCATCACCCAGCCCTTCAAGCAGGCCCACCGCGAGGTCTACCTGCTCACCGACGCCGAGCGCACCACCGGCACCTACTCCAACCGCTTTGCCGCCCATGTGCTGAAGCAGCACCAGTTCCACGCCCTCTGCGCCCAGCGCAACTGGCGCAATGTCCTGCGCCTGATGGTCGACGACGAGTACGAGCCCGCAACTCGCGAGTTGCAAGCCTGGGGACTGCGCGCGGAGCTCTGGGTGGAAGGTGCATGTGGTGACCACACGACCGACCTAACCGACTCCGGCTCGTACCTCTACTTGACCACGGACCAGGTGCGCTTTTACCCCATCGATGGCCCCAAGAACCGAGCCCACGCCGGCGGTGGTGGCTACACATCATCCCGAGAAGATGCGGAGGAGAACGTCGGCCTAGAGCTTGCCCAGGTTCCGCCCCTAGTCCTGTCCGAAGTCATGCGCGACGTGGACCTCTTCGTCGGCGTCGCGAGCATCGGCAACGACCCGGGCTGGCTAGACGGCGGACCGGGAACCGAGCACCGCGACTACTGGACGGCCTTCAGCTTCGCTGAGCTCTCTGGATCCGCGAAGTCACGTCGAGAGCTCTTCGAGAGTCTAGTACCCAAGCTCGCCATCGCCGACCGCTGCTCATTAAGCGACCGCTTCCTCGTGGTGCGAGGCGACCTGCGCACCTACAAGATCCACCTGGGCTCCGGCAACATCCTGATGGACCCCGGCGACCAGTACCTCTGCATCGTCCCGGCGCGCAGCAAGGCCGCGGAGAAGATCTACCTGCCCTTCGAAGGCGACAACCGCACAGCAATGATCCTATCGAAGGCCCTGCTGCTTGCCGCCGACACCAAGATCAAAGACCAGTTGATCCTGAGCCAGATTGGGCGGAGCTAGGAACAGGTGCGATTAATTCTCGGGTTCCTTGCCAGATAAGATGTCCTCAATTTCCTGCTTGTAGCCCTGCTCGTCGCCACTGATTTGGATGCACTTTTTGAGCACCCGAAGGGCGTCTTCGATTTGCCCCGCGTGCCAGTAGGCCATGGCGAGACGTTCAAGGTTATCCACGTCCCAGCTCTCCCCAATCTTGGCTGCCAAGGCCTCAGCCAAGACCGCAGGAGCTTGAACAATCAGCTCCCTGTAGAGTACAAGGTCGACGCCAGGACTAGCGATGAACGCGGCCTGCCACAAGTCGATCGCCTGATCTAGGTACCCTAAGTCCTTCAGCTCCCGGGCAGAAGAGCTCCAAAGGTCACACGCATTCGCATCACCCTCGACAGGCGCTCCTTGATTCACTAGGTAGGTGTAGCCTTCCAGGGGGGAGAGGAGCAGCAACTGCCCAAGGAGCACTTCATCGTCCTGGTCACCGACCATGGCCTCGCGTAGTACTTCGAGAGCCCGACCAATGTCACCGTTCATCTCGAGAAGATCCACATAGTCGGCCGCCCACTTCCCGCCATCCTGCTCATAGAGGCTATCGATCAACGCCATTGCCTCCAGTGGCGCAAGCTCGTGCATGATGGAGAGAGTCTGCAAATCGGGCGGACTGTTCTTGAGGACCCCATCCAAGAACTCTCTGGCCTCGGCTGTCCTGCCGAGCTCAATGAGTAGCTCCAACTCATCCATGCGGAACTCCTGCTGCTGGCTCTTGGACAAGCGCGGGAGATTTTGCCTCAGGGCATCCAGAGCTGCTTGGGGTGAAATGCGCCGCACGGCCCAGAAAGAGCGGCCAATGTCCTCAAAGGACGCAAGAAGTCGCAGGTGCAAATCAAGCGAGTCTTGGATAAGTCCCTTCCTGTACATTGAATCCGCAACTCGTTCGTAGATCGACACATCCTTGATCACTCCTCTCCCATAGAGATCCAAAATCCGCAGTGCATGCGCATGATCCCCTTCCTTGAGCAATCCGGTTATCAAGTCCCCAAGGAAGCCCTGGAGCTCGTGCTCGCTGAACCCGCCCCTCTTCCTCAGGGCATCAAGCTCGCCGAAAACACCGGCGATCCCTTGGGCCGGAGTACCTAGTAGATCCGCCCTGGCAGTACTTCCCTTGGGCTCGCTTAGGTACGCCCCAACCAACTCTCGTGAGTGCATTTGAATGCCCGGATTTTGGGACGGAGCTCTCTCCATCCTGCTATCCGCTACCGAATTCACCGGTGTTGAGCTGACAGCCAAATCCGGCCCTGAGTCCGACTGGCCACCAAACCAAAACGCACCAGCGCCAAACGACAAGATGGCCACGAGCAAGAGTGGAATCACGGGGAATGTTCGCATCGCGATGAGTTCAGTTTTGTGTTTTGTGGGAAGCGAGATCACTGGGGCTGACGCCACGGAAACCGAACACGACATGGCTCTTCCGTCTCTAGCGCCCTAGCGCACTAGCAACCTTAGGGCTAAGTGCGGCCGTCGCCTACGGCTTGCACGGATTCCCAAGCCTGACTTCTACCGGCTCTAGCTACCGGCCACCTGGTGGGCCAAGACCCGTGCCTAGAGCAGGCGGTCTAGCGCTTCCCAGAGGCCGGGGAAGAGGTTCGCTCGCCCGCGATCCTTGGTGTCGATTGCGGGGGTGAGGTCACAGGGGTCGGTCCCGCCTTGTCCGTTGCCAACGGTGAAGACTACGGTTTCGGCGGGGCGGCCCCGGGTCCCGGGTTCGGCCGGAACGTTGAGGGTGACCTGGATTGGCGCGGACAGGGCTGGACGCTCGTCGAGACTCCAGGAGATGGCCTTGATAGAGCGCAGGCGGTCCACAATCAGGGCGAAGTCCTTGGCTTCCTCTGTGGCACCCGCTTGGTTCCAGCGTCCGGTGTCTGCGTTGCGCTCGAAGGTGAGCGCTTGCGCTTTGGTGGGAGCCGTCTCGGCACCTTGCACAACACGCTCTAGTACCACGGAGCTGATTCGCAGCTCGTCGTACTCGTGGACGCGGCGGTCGAGGAAGTGCTCGGGGCCTGTGGAGAGCAGATCCCTAAGTCGCTTTGCAACCTCGACGATGACCTTGTCGCCGAAGCGCCGGAACAGATAGCTAGTGGAGTCAGGTTTCGAGTCCGGGGCGAAGTCACCACCCCGCTCCTGGCCGAACATGTTTACGGCAAGCTTCTCGGGGACAAACATGGAGGGCCAAGTCGCTTCGGGGCGAATGTCACCGAGCTCGGCTTGGCGAAACTCGGCCAAGAAGGCCTCGGCAATGTCCGTGGCGGCGGGTAGCTGCTCGATACTTTTTCCCGCTGCGGTCTTACCGGAGACAACCCAGCGACTATCGCCGAGTCCGTCCTCGAGTCGCTCGAGTTTGGTGGACCTGCCAGCGGCCTGGTATTCGAAAGAGTCTGCGCCAGCAAGGTCGCCACGCAGGACGCGGTAATCAAAAAAGACAGTCGCCGGTGCGGAGCAGAGCATCACCGTATCCGAGGTCACCTTGAACACCGTTGGCTTGCCATCGATACGGCACAGCCACTCGGCCTGGTCCTGATCGTAGCCATTATTGTTGGCTTGTTCGCGCTCGGAGGGGGTGCGTGCGAACTCTAGGTGAAAGGTCTCTCCGTCCGCGCTGCGTAGATCGATCACAAGCTCGGGATCGTCCAACCCAAAGAGCCCCGGGATCTGGGCGGACTCCGCATGGAAGCCCGTGCAATCCAGGCGCGACAGGGCGCGCAGCAAAAGCGACAGGGGCTGGGGATCCATCCTTCCCTCCATAGGTACGTCAAGGCGCCAGCCGCTCTCGTCCGACTGGAACGACATGTCAATTCCCTCCCAGGCCTCGCCACGAATCAGTGGATTGCGGACCTTGGGCTTTGCCGGTCCCATAACCAGGGCGACCCCAAGGTCAAGCTCGACGCTTACGATCTCGGCGCCAGTGCGCTGGAACGCGACGATGTCCTCGGGCTTGAAGCGCAAGATCTTCTTGCTGCGATAGTCGGGCACGAAACGTTGGAATGTAGCCTCCAGGGTGCGTGTCACGCGCAGGATATGTCGCTGACCATCTGGTCCCGTGGACGCTAGGAAGAGCCGACTGGGGTCGAGGTCGGGATCGCCGATTTCGATGCGCCAACGACCGCTCGCTTGGGATTCGTCACCCGCAAGAAAGGTGAAGTCGCAGATGGCCTTGGGTGGTTCGAGTCCGGCAGCCTCGGCCGTGACGTCTAAAACTTCGACACCGCGACTGCGTTGGAGAGTGGCAAACAGCAGGTTCAGAATACTGGGCTCGGCGGGCCAAGCCACGGGATCCGTGAGGAACCAGGTGCCCGCGCCATCGCGCTCCATCGTGACCTGCACGCCGTTGCGCAGATTGTCGATGCGCAGACTGGAGAGGCGCTCGAAGTCATCGGCGCCAATGCCCGCAAGCAGCGACTGGTTTTGGCCGAGCTCTTCGATCTGTTGCTCGTCGTCAGCTTTCTGCTGTTCGTTCCACTTGCTGAGCCCGAACAGGGCCCCCACCAGAATCAAGATGATCAGGGTCGCACTTTTATGCATTAGTCGCGTCTCCGCCAGGCCAAGAAAATACCTACTAGGGCGAACAGCCCTGGCAGTCCCCACCAAGCCACGCGGCGCAGCTGCACGATCTCCGTGCCACGGGTCACGTCCATTATGGTGCGCTCTTCGCTATAGCGCCGCACCCGCACGTTGAACTCGCGCTCGGCGAGCCAATTGGCGCTGTTCAGCAGGAAGTCGCGGTTGTAGTTGAAGAGTGCGTTTGCGGCAAAGTCCGCGCAGGCCACGGCGACGATGCGCGCGCGCTCGGGCGGGTTGTCAAAGTTGGCCTCGTCGCTGTTGGCGCGCTCCCCCACGGGGAACTCAGCGGCCATGGCGAGGCGCACGGAGCCGCGCGGCTCGGTGACGTCCCAAAACTGATCGTAGTTGCCCCGCTCATCCGGTAAATCGAGCCAAGTCTCGCGCGGGGATGTCATCAAATCGAGCAACACGCCACCCGCCGGTGCCTGTCCACGGTCGAAGGAGCGCGACCAGGAGACCCGCGTCTTGCGGTTGTTGTCACGGATCGGCTTGGTGATCGAATGGGAGGCGCTGAGCCCCAAGCCCCCGTCCCCCACAAAGAAGTCCGCGCAGGCAATGTCCCTAACCACCATCACATTGCGATCGGGATCCAGGATCGGGATGCATGTGATGCCGGGCTGGGTCAGCATCCCGTAGTCGTGCAAGAGCTCCCCCATGGAGCCTGGACCTCGAAAGAGGGCCTGGCCCGGGATGACCAATAGGCGGCCGCCTGCGTCCACGTAGCGTCGGATGTAGCCGATCTCCTCTGGTGCAAAGGGATCCTCAGGGGCGATGATCACTAGGATCGTCGTGTCCTCGGGGATGGCCCCGTTCTCACCAGAATCCCAGACGCCGACCGTGAAGCCATCGCCGGCAAGGGCCCGGCCAAACTGGCCCATGCCCAGGGGCTCGGCACTCTCGGGGTCGCCCTCTCCATGGCCGGATGAGAACAAGATGCTCGGGCGCTCTGCAGTCCCCACCTTGAGTAGACCTTCGACTAGAGCCTCTTCGCCTTTGAAGCTATTGACCTTCCATTGAGTGCGCTCTGCGTTGGACGGGCTGAGCTCGCAAATGTCGGGCACCAAGCGCATCATCGCGCGGCGGCCGCCCTGGTCAAGGATGATGCTCTGGTCCTCTGCCCCGAACTCTTGCATCTTGGATCGCGCGCTCACTAGATCGTCCATGTCCTGGACCTCGACCTTGAACTTGCCGGCGTTCAGTACCGAAGCCACCCGCAGCAGGTCCATCATGCGACTGCGGGCTTCGCCAGCGGCTGCGCTCTGGACCGTGTTCTCGTAGCGGAAGAACACGTGGGCGGTCACGGGCTCCTCCAGCTTCTCGAGCTGGTCCATGGTCGTCTGGTCCAGGGTGTTGCGCCCGACTTCCGATAGGTCCACGCGAACGCGGAAGCGCCCCTCTTCCGAGAGGTTCAGCACGAAGTACAAGAGCCCGACGGCCGCAATGCTAATCAGCGTGACGCCAAAGCCAAGGTACAGGCGGCGGCGTGCGGGAGATAGGCTGGGATCGATCCACTTCATGACCACATCCTCCGGCCTTCGATGATGCGCGTTGCGGCAAACAAAAACAGCCCGGTCCAGGCCAGGAAGAAGATCACATCCGCGGAGTCCAGGGCCCCGCGCATGAAGGACAACTGCAGGTGTTTCAAGACGTCCAACTTGCCAGCTAGAGCCGTCAGGGCCCGGCCGACCGTGCCGCCGAGTGAGCCTGCGCCCATGGGCAAGACAAGTAGCGCAATGTTGAAGATAAAGCCGAGGAAGGCGGCCAAGAGGGGCGTGGACGAGAGCGCGCTAGCGACCATACCCAGAGCCGCGAAGAGCGCCGAGACAAGGACGGCACCTAGGTAGCCCAGCCCCATTTGGCCCCAGTCCGGCGAGACGCCGAGCAGCTCCAAGGTCAGTCCGTACATCGGAACCACGGCCCAGAGCACACTCAAGAAAACCACGACGGCCAAGTGCTTGCCCAGGATCACGGCGCCGTCGGTCACAGGTGCCGTGAGAAGAAACTCAAGCTGCCCGCCCTTGGACTCCTCACTAATACTGCGCATGGTCAAGAGCGGCGGAAGGCTGATCATCAGCATCCAATAGGCACCGCTCGTGCCAAGCATGTAGTTGAAGGATCCGTCCACGTCCCCGCCGCTTCCCATCAGCGCGTAGATGACCATGAATCCGTTGAGGCAGATTGCCGCGACCAACAAGACCCAAGCGAGCGGGGTCAAGAAGAGCCCTGTAAGCTCCCTTCGAAAGATGGCTCGAAAACCGCTCATGCTCCGGCTCCGGGTTGCGTCGAATCCGTGTCGGACGAGTCCTTGCGTTGCGTTGATTCGGAGTCTGTAGCAGCTTTCACTTGAACTTCCCCCGCATCGGGTGCTTCTAAGCCAGCTTGTTGAGCCGACTCCTCTTCCTGTTCGATGGCACCGGTTGCCAGTCGGCCGAAGAGTTGTTCGAGGCTTGGCTCATGCCAGGAGAGCTCGCGCAAGATCCAGCCTCGGGCCGCCGCTAGCAAGCCCACGGCTTCGGAGGGGTTTTGCTCGACCCGCAAGGTCGCCTCGAGGGCATCCCCGCGCTCGCGCACAAAGATCGAGCCCTCCTTGCCCAGCTCCTCTTTGGAGAGGACGCCGCCCAGGGCCTGCTTGAGTCGAAGACCGTCGGTGCTCGATGCAGCGACGACCAGCTTGAGATGCGATCCGCCAAGCTTTTTCAGCAGCTCGTGCTTCGTGCCGTCGGCAACCTTGGCGCCTTTGTGCAGCAAGATCAAGCGCCCGCAGACGGCCTCGATCTCCGGCAAAATGTGACTGGAGATCATGACCGTGTGATCCTCGGCCAGCTCGGAGACCAGCCGCCTGACCCCGACACGCTGCAGCGGATCCAGGCCGCTGGTCGGCTCGTCCAAGATCAAGACATCTGGCTCATGCAGCAGAGCCACGGCGATGCCCACGCGCTGGCGCATGCCCTTGGAGAGCTTGCCCACCAAGCTGCGCGAGCGATCGGACAGGCCGACGCGATCGAGCACCTCACCCGTGCGACGTCGAATGTCGGCGCGCTTCATACCGAAGAGCCGCCCCTGGAAGGCGAGCATCTCGGACACGCGATGCTCCCGATAAAGGGGCACACCCTCGGCCAAGTAGCCGATGCGGCGGCGCACCTCAAGGGAGTCTGTGAGCACGTCAAAGCCACCGATCCGAAGGCTGCCGCTCGTCGCCGGCAGGTACCCGGTCATCATGCGCATGGTCGTGGATTTACCGGCGCCGTTCAGTCCCAGAAAACCAACGACCTCGCCCTTCTCGACTTGGAAGGTGAGGTCATTCACGGCGGTCAGGCCACCGAAGCGGCGCGTTACATTCTGTACGTTAATCATAGGGGGTGCCAAGCTTGGCAGGACGATACCCGAGGGCTGTCCGGGAGCCAACCCTTGGACGGGTAGGCTGGGCCAAAAAGCAGCTTGGCAGCCAACAAACTGCCGGGTGTCCCGCAGTCGCATGGCTGCCTTTTACTTGGCTGCTGACCTCCTAGCAAGTGGCCCGGGCCTCCGTAACGCTGTTACAGAGGCCCGGGCCAGAAGTTCTTGGGTTCTAGGCCCCAAGAGAGCGATTGGAACTACTCGTCGGAATCCGCCTCGCCCTTCATCACCGTAATAGCGATCTTCAGGGTCGTCTCCGTGGTGCTGTTGATCACGATCTCGCCCATGCCGCCAGATCGAGTCGTCTCGGTCTCAACGTTGGCCGATGACTCAGCTTCGAGAGCCACGGGGCGG
>JBLHWM010000110.1:0-10252 GCA_047629095.1 Planctomycetota bacterium
ACGGACAAGATGTTGGCGAAGAACCGCCGCGGCGTGATGGTGGAGGAGCGGGCTACCTACTTCCTCGACCGCATGCAGCAAGCTCGCTATGAGCTTGAGAATGGGAACAAATCGGAGTCGATGCGTCTGCTGATCTACGGAATCATCTACAGCGGAGATAGTGCTTTAGAGTCCGAGGCTGCGGGCTATTTGCTAAAACAGGCGAATGTGACCGGCGTGCTTAAGGGCTACCGTCAGTCGAGGCCGTTGATCTGGGACCGCTTGCAGATGAACCCGCAGGTCGCTGGCTACATCGAAGACCACAAGTCTGAGATCTAGCGAGGCGGGCTGCTCGCCCCAGTAATTCCCCCCTTTGGGCGCGCTCTTGGGGGGCGCCTCTTTGGGGGCGCTAGGCTCTAGCCTTGGCCTTCGGAGCAGCCTTCTTGGGGACCGTGTGGTGCAGGTTGAGGATCGACTGCTCGAAGGCCTCGCGGGGGGCGTGCTCGTTGTTGTGTGCTGCGCCTGCCTCGCCTAGGGTGCGGGCTCTTTCGGGGTTGGCGATTAGGCTGGCGATCGAGTCGGCTAGCTGGCCGGGGTCGCCGGGTTGGACCAAGATTCCCGTGCGCTGGTCTTCGACTAGGGCGAAAGCTTCGCCCA
This sequence comes from Planctomycetota bacterium, assembly GCA_047629095.1. GTDB lineage: Bacteria > Planctomycetota > UBA1135 > UBA1135 > CALBMX01. Next base: position 637 of record JBLHWM010000110.1, read on the forward strand.
CGGCGGCGACGACATTCGGAATCCCGAGGCGCATGGTTTGGGCGGTGAGCCAGCCGGGACCGGTGTCGATACGGCAGCCCACGTGGACGTCGAGGGAGGCCAGGGTGCGTCGCGCGGTACGCGTTGGGGGCACGCCGACGATGACGTTAGAGCCGAGCTTGGACTCGCGGATTTTGCGGCGCAGGCGACCTTCGCCGGGACCTTCGCCGATCAACAGGAAGCGCCACTGCTTGCCCTGGCGAACCAGCAGGCGCACAGCGTCCAGGAACCAGTCGTGGGCGTGGCCCGCGTCGAAGTGGCCGGCGCAGCCAATCACCGGTGTGTCGCCATCGGTCGAGAGTAGTTGGCGCGCGGTGCCCAAGTCTTCATGACCCTGGGCCTCGCCTGCTTCGAACAGGCCGGGCGAGTTGGGGATGTAGTGCAGCTTCTCCCGGGGTAGCCGCGCACCATTGATCAGGCGCTCTTCGAAGGCCTTAGACGGGACTAAAACCCCGCGCAGTAAATCCTTGTCATAGGCCACGGGCTCGCCAACGGGGCGCGGAGCGCTGAGCACGTAGGGCAAACCCAGGCGGCGAATAGCCTTGGTGCAAGCGGGCGCAATCACGGTGTCGGTGAGGTGGACGATGTCAGGCCCGAGCTCGGCGAGCTTCTCGGTCAAGCGGAGCCCAAGGAAGGGGCGGCTCAGGCGACGGGGCTGTAGATCGAAGAGATGGACCTCGATTCCGGCGGCCTCGGCGGCGGCGTGGCGGGAGCCGCGGCGCGTCAGCAGAGTGACGCGGATGCCGGCCTCGATCAGAACGCTCGCCGTGCTGAGCATGCGTTGGGTCGGTCCGGAGAAGCTGAGCTCGGGATGCAGGAACGTGACGTGGGAGGTCATGCTTGGGATCTCTTTTGGGCGGCGCGCAGGCTGGAGAGGGGGACGCTGTCGGCGGGTGAAGGGGGCGTGCGCCACCGGTCTTGATACCAGATCCACTGGCTCGGCGCTCTGCGAATCCAAGATTCGAAGACATGCAGCCACGCGGAGGTGGCCACGTCGTTGGAGTCCGCAGGGTTGCGCTCGATGGGCTTGGCGAAGTGAATGCGGTAGGGGGAGCGCGCTTGTGGACCGCCAACTGCGGTCTCGTCGAGGACGCAAGTGGCGGGCAGAAGGGGCACCTTGGCGGCTCGAGCTAGGGCCGCCGGGGCTGTCATGACTAGGGCTTCCTTGCCAAGGAAGGGCAGCCGCGTACCGGCGAGGCGGGGCACCTCGAGGTCCGGCAAGATACCGATCACCTGGCCGTCGCGGAGACGTCGCAGGATCTCCCGGGGCGAGCCGTCCTGGGGCAGGGTGTCGAATCCCCAGGGCGCGCGCATGTGCTCTAGCAGAGCGCCGCCGGGATCCCGCAGTCGACGCCGTCCGACGACTGCGCCGCGGCAGCCGCGTGCCACGAGCTTCGGTGCGAGCAGCTCCCAGTTGCCCAGGTGCGGTGTCACGATCAAGACGCCCTTGCCACGGCTATGAAGCTCGTCGAAGTGCTCAATGGACTCGTCGAATACCACCCGGGATTCGAGCCAATCGCGCTCGGAGGGACCGCGTCCCAGGCGACCCCATTCGGACGCGAGGCGCGCCATGTGTTGGCGCACGTACCCAGCGATGCGTCTGCGCTTCGTGCGCTGTTCATCCCCGGGAAAGGTGACCTTGAGATTGGTGAGGATCTGGGTCTGGAGCGAGGTGAGCCGCGCCGCTGCGGCCAGGCCGTGGAGCCCAGCGCGCACGATGGGCCGAGCGATGGGACCGTTGCACTTCGGCCAGAGTTGGAAGAGCTGCTGGCGCGACTCCCGGCGCTTGTTCTTTGCGCGCGCGTCCGGCGCGTCCGTCTGGATCGCAACGAGCTCGGCGAACGGGGACAGGCAGAGCCGCCCCTCTTGCGTGGCCCAGAACGCGGCGGGCAGGCCGCGGCTCAGCTGCAGGCCGCGGTCCGAGAGCGCTTGCCCGAGCTCGGCGAACTCTTGGGCCGTTGGGGCAATGGATAGCTCCCGTGGTCTGTAAAGACCGATTGGGCGATCGAGCGAAGGGCCTCCGGTGCGCGTCACGAACTCAAGGAGAACGAAGGGGTGTTGGCCAAGGCCGAGTGCCAAGGGCCAGGGGCCCGCAAGGTTGTGGGATTGGATGCGCGCCGCCCGCCCCCAGAGTCTCTGTACTTCGGCTTCGCTTCCCATGGCGAGGAAGAGGCCACGGCCGTCCAGGATATGCGCGCCCTGTACCTTGGTCTCTAGGTGCGGCCTGCAGAGCTTGAGCAGGGTGGAGAGACGTTCGGTGTCGAGGCTACTTCGAGCGAAGATTCGGGTCTCGATACTTGTGTCCGATGGCAAGAGCGCGCTCGTCTCTTGGGCATCGCAAAAACGCACGGAGCTGCTCGCCCGGAACCAACGGCTGCCCGGCTGCTCGTAGGCCGCGCAGACCTTGCGGCGCCGTCTCACGGCTCCCCTCTCGACCGAGCCGGCCAGGTGCCGAAGACTCGGCAAGCGCAGCTGGGTCGTGGGCTCGAGTTCGCGAAACCAAGCGACCAGGAAGCGCGCCTGATCGCGCGGTGACAGCCGCTCGCGGTGGGACGCACACAGGACGACGAGGTCCCGCTCGAGCAGAGCCCCGCTTAGGCTGCCCGGGGCCCGCAGCTTCGCCTTGTGAAAGTCGATGCCGAAAGCGCGCCCGGACTCGTCCACAAGCGCATTGCCGCCGTGTAGATCGCCCTGGTCTAGGCCGGCGTTGTGCAGGGCGGCGAGCAGGTGCGCGAGCTTGGTCAAGAGCGCGTGATGGGCGACCGGATCCGCAGCTGCATCGGCGAGGGCCTCGTCAGCAGTCCGCGCGCCCTGCAGCAATTGCATGCTCACAAGGAAGCCGCCCTCGGGGTGCGGGCCGTACTCGAGCGGACGCGGCACGGGGACGCCGAGGCTCTGAAGCTTCGACAAGGCATCGAATTCTGCCTTGGCCCGGCTGCGGTCTCGGAAGCGCGCGGCGAAGGTCGCGCCGAGGAAGTGTTTCGTCACCTTTCCGGGGGAGGTGGCCGTCGCAGGGTGTTTATCGACGCGGCGACCGGGGGCGGACCGCAGGGGCGTCGGCTCCGAATTCGGGGCTGGAGTTGGGTCACTTGGCATCGGCACACAGGGATCATGGCTCCCGGGGTGGCATTTTGCCCTCGGAATGCCGAGAATCCCCGCGCCGTGACTCTGCAACTCTACCTTTTGCGACAGATCCTGACCGCCCTCGCCTTGATGACGGGTGGAATTGCGTTCGTCGTCTTTCCCGCCGTCGCGGTGGGAGCTGTCCAGAAGCTGGGCGGCGTGAACATCAGCTCGATGCTGGGGTACCTACCGCTAGTCGGCATGGGGCTTGTGCCCTACTTGGTGCCCATGGCCTTTCTGCTGGCCGTTGTTTCGGTCTTCGGCAGGCTTGCCGCCCAGAACGAGTGGACGGCCATCCGCATGGCGCGGGTGAATCCACTCAAGATGCTGCTGCCGGCGCTTCTGGTCGCTGTGGGCTTGGGGGCAGGCACCTACTATCTGCTCGCGACGGTGGTGCCGAACTACAAGTACAACCAGACCGTCTACCGGCGGACGACGGTCATCGACGCCTTCAAGAACCTAAGCCCGGGCCGCACCGAGCTCGCCTTCGAGGACTTCTACCTCAACGCGTCCTATCGGCCCGGTCCGAACTCCTTCGCCGAGGTGGTTCTGTTTCTGCCGGGGGCGACAGCGGCCGAGGACACGAAAGTCGTGGCGGACCTGGCGACGTTTAGCTTTACGGAAGAGGTGCTCACCATCGAGCTGCGCAATGCGCGTACCGCGAACAAGGGCAACACCGGTGGCAACAACGAGATCACCGCCGAGCACATCTTCATGACGAAGCCCTTGAGTGAGCTCTTCCCCGCGCCCGATGCGAACCGCACCCGGGGCAAGTACATGACCTCGGCCTTGTTGGGAGAGGTGCTAGCCTCGCCCGAGAAGAGCGCCTTGGTCGAGCCCAAGCGCTTGGCGGACTATGCCTATGAGGTGCAGCGAAGACGCGCCCTCGCCATGAGCTATCTGCTCTTCGTCCTACTCGGAGCGCCGATCGGGATTGCCCTGCGCAAGGGCACGCAACTCGCGGCCATGACCGCGGGAGTTGGCGTCGCGTTCGTCTACTACGTGGCCTCCCTGCGCATGGGTAAGCAGATCATCGAGATCGCCGATGTATCGCCGTTCCTTGCCGTTTGGAGCACAAATGCAATCGGCGCATTGATCGGTTTGGTGCTCACCTACAGGATCGTGCGCCGATGAGAGCCAAGGGCGACAGCGTACCCGGCTCCCTCTCCACGGGACTGCGCTTGGGCGGCCGGCTCGACCGCTATGTGGCCGAGCTCTTTATCGGCTCCTACGCTGTGGCGATCTTGCTTGTGGTCGGCATCTTCTTGATCGTCGACATGACGGGCAACCTGGACGAGTACATGCGTCCGGGGAAAGACGGCAAGGCGCCCGGAGCCATGGAGGTCGTGACCCTCTATTGCCTGCAGGTGCCGTTCCTCTTCCTGCAAGTCGCGCCCTTTGTCACCTTGGTCGGTGGGCTGTTCACGGTCTCGAAACTGATGGCGAGCCGCGAGGTCATTGCGGCCTTGAGTGCGGGCATCAGCGCGCGGCGCGTCCTGCTGCCGGTGTTCCTCTGTGCGGCTGTGCTGGGTGCTGGCATGTTCGGTGTGCGCGAGCTCGCGATCGAGTCCATCGGCGAGCGACGGGACCACACGGTCGATCGCCTGACCAACCGCCGCGAGGTGCCGGTCTATGAGAACCTCTGGGTCAAGGACACCGCCGGCAACCCGATCCGCATCAACTCCTTCTTTCCGGCCCAGGGCAAGCAGCCCGCCCGCATCGAAGGGTTCGGCGCTACCTTGCACCAGGGCGACGACTGGGTCGAGGTCTCCGCCCGAGGCGCGACCTACGAAGATGGTGCCTGGCAACTCGAAGAGGGCAAGCGCTTCTCCATCTACGCCAAGTCCGGCTCCGAGACCGAAGCCGTGGCGAGCCTAGAGGCCGGCCTCTCACCCCGTGACATCCGCACGGCCTGGAAGGCCCGGGAGTCGCCCACGGACCTGTCCTTCGGCGAGCTCCAGGAGCTGATCCAGCGCGACCCCGACAACATCCAGTGGCAGACTCTGCTGCAGGTGAACCTAGCCTTCCCCTTCGCGCATATCGTGCTGCTGCTGGTCGGCCTGCCCTTCCTGCTTCGGTACGAGCGCAGCAAGGGAGCCGCGGGTGCCGGTATGGGCTTCGTCCTGTGCATCTTCTACTTCGGCATGGACTTCGTTTGCCGCGCTCTCGGTCTGCAGGGCGAGCTTGGCCCGATGATCGCGGGCTGGCTTCCGATCCTCTTATTCGGCAGCCTCGGCGTCGTGATCTTCTCCTCGAGCCGAACTTAGCAGCGCGTTACCCAGGAGCCAACTTCGCCCGCTCCACCGGTGTCGCGCCGGTCTCGTCGGTCTCGTCGACCTGGGCTCAGCAGCCCTAAAAGGCCGCCTTGGCGGTCTCGACTTAGGCGGCCTCGCACCGCTGAAGTTGACTTTGACTCCCAATGGACCTCGATCATCGAAGGACTAAGGCACGATTCGGCCACAAGCTGCGGCTCCTTCCTTGCATGGACCCCGGTTAGGGGGAAGAATGCCTAGGCCCGGGCGTCCCAACGGAACAGCTGACCCCAGCACGCCTGGCGCTTCTCCTCATCGGCCTCTCCTTGGCCACCTGATTTATGAGTCATAACAAGAACAACTCCTCTGCCCGCTTCTCCCTCGTCCTGCCTGGGATGCTTGGCCTCGTGGCCTTCGCTTCCTGCGCCATCACGAGCGAGGAGATTACGGTCCAGGAGCTCTTTTCCGAGGGCAACTACGTCGAGGCCAGCTCGCTCGCTCGAGAGCAGGCCATGGCCGCCCCAGACGACGCCTCTGCGGCTTCCATGCTGACGATGACCAAGGTCGCGGTGCTGCTGGAAAAGGGACGTGAAGCCTCCTACGAGGGTGACCTGACCCGCGCCCTGGGCCTCTTCTTCACGGCCGATTCCGAGGCCCCGGGGCACCCCGTGGTCGAGAACTGGATCGAGAAGACAGTGGGGGAGCTCACCGAGCAATGCATGCGCAGCGCAAGCGAGACGGCCGCCCTCGGCGAGCTCGACCTAGCCACGCGTCACTACGAGCGCGCCCTCGTCTTCAGCCCCGGGCTCGAGACCGCCAAGTCCGGGATCTCGCGCATGCTGCTGCTGGCGAACTATCGGTCCGGCAGAAGCCAGAGCTACTACAAGGATGGACTGCGGTCCATGCGCGACTTTTGGCTCGGCCAAGCCAGCGGCGATTTTGCCGCGAATGAGAAGTACGCACCCGGCAATGAACCCGGCGAGGCGCGCCGGAAAGAGCTGGCCCAGTTGCTGGCCCAAGATCGCCTCTTGATGGCTCGTTCGTTCGAGGACGAGGGCCTCATCCATGCAGCGCGCAACGAATACCGACTGGCCCTGCTTGTGGCACCTAACAACAATTTTGCCGCCAAGTCCTTCGCGCGAATGGAGCGCGCCGTCGAGGCGTCCGACGCCCTGCGCGAAGCGGATCGCAAGACCACCAGAGGCGAGCTCGACGATGCCGTGGGGATATTGAAAGACGGCGTCAAAATCTCTCCGGACATGCGGCCGGATTTTCTCGCAGCCATGAACGAGGTCGTCGAGGCCCGTGCCGCGCGCCTCTACGCTGAGGGTTTGGACCTGGAGCTCGACTCCGACTTTGAGGGTGCCGTTGGCAAGTACGACGAGCTTCTGCTGGAGAATGGCTTCTACAAGGACGCCCTTTCGCGTCGCAAGACTTGCCTTGGCTTTGTGGAGCTAGCGGAGCGCCTATACAGCGAGGCCAAGCAGGCCAAAGGCCCCGCGGCACAGCTAAATAAGCTCAAGCAGATCGCGGTCTTCTGGCCCGAATACCTCGACGTCGAGGAGCTGCTCGCGAAGCTCGAAGGTTAGCTCATTCGGACGCGATCACGTCCAGAACTTGGTGCGGCGTGACCGCTTCCATGCAAGGTGCGAAGCGGTCCCCCGGGGCAACTTCGCACTTTCGTTTGAGGCACGGCATACAGGGGAAGTCCGGCGCGTGCAGGACTCGGTGCGGGCCACTCGGCACCCAAGGCCCCGTCACCCGGGGATCCTGGGGGCCGGCGATCAGCACGACGTCCAGGCCGCTGGCCCAGGCTAGGTGCATCGGACCCGAGTCGGCGGAGACCATCGCGGTTCCATGCTGGGCGGCCGCGGCGAAGAAGCTCGCCAGCTGTCGCAGATCGCGCTGTTCTGGCCAGTGCGCAATACCTCGCTCGTCCGCAAGCTCTGCGGCTAGCTGCCGCCCCTCGCTGGCCTCGGCTGGTCCCGAGAGCAGCAGCACGGGGTGGCCGGCCTTTGCCAGCAGCCGCGCGAGCTGGCCAAAGTGCGCGGCGGGCCAGGAGCGCGGGTTGTCCGGGCAGCCAAGGTGCAAGAGCACCGGCCTTGGACCCGGAGCCGACGGGTCTTCCCCGGGCAGGTCACGGAAGCGCTCGGCTAGCTCGGCCGCGCCCGCCTTGAATTCGGCCTCCGACAGCCCCAGGTGAAACCCACCCGGGGCGCGCGGGTCGTGACCCGGCGCGAGCCACTGGGCCAGCTGCAGGATCGGCTCAACCGCATGGGGGCCAAGTTCGCCTGGGCCCGGGAATTCATTGCAGAGCCGCGCCGCAGCGCCCTCGCGCCAGCGCTCGCGCACCATACCCACGCGGCGCTTCGCACCCGTAAGCCGCGTGGCGATCGCGCTCTTCCAGTTGCCCTGGCAGTCCACGGCGAGCTCGGCATGGAAGGCTCGCAGCTCGCGCCGCAAGCGCAGCCAGGCTCCTAGGCCGCCCCGGCGCTCGAAAAGGATGACCTCATCGAGCCCAGTCATGCCGCGCAAGAGCCCCGCGAACTCGCGCTGCACCACCCAAGCGATACGCGCTTTGGGATGAGCGGCGCGCAGTGCGTGGAAGACCGGCAGGGCGTGCACGACGTCCCCGAGGTGAGAGAGGCGCACAATCGCGATGCGCTGCTCGTTTCCGTGTTGGGGGGGAGTGGGGGTCATTGGTTAGGATCTAGTTTCGATGCAACGCATTTCTACCAAGTTGGTGCTGGCTGTTCTCGCGGCAGTCGCCCTGCCCTTTCTAGCCTTCACGGTCTACCTTGATCAAGCGGTGAACCAGGGCTTTACCCGGCGCGTAACCGAGCAAGCTTTGCAGAGCGTGGCGGCCGACCTTGGCGGTAGGCTCGATCAGCTCGTGACCAGCAGCAGTGACGGACTCGATCTGCTCGCACAGCATACCTTTGTTAACTACGTGGTTGAAGATTCCGCCGCCATGCTGGCCGGCGATGCGACCGCGGACCCGCTGCTCTGGATCGAAGAGGTGGTCGAGTCCTTTGACCGGCGCGTGGCCACGGGTGGACTCTACGACTTGATCCTGCTGGTGGATGCGGACGGTCGCCTGATCGCTTCCAACAGCATGAACCGCAATCGCGAGCCGCTTGGGCCGCGCATCTTGGCGGACCTGGCCGCCCGGGATTACCAGCGCGAGCGTTGGTTCATGGACACGATGCTGGGCGCGCCTGTACGCATGGACCAGCACGTCTCGAACCTGTTGCAACTCCAGGACACGATCGACGAGCGCAAGGCTGCGACTGAACTGCAGCCCACGGACTATCATCTTGGCTTCGGCCTACCACTCACGGCCCTGGGCAAGCCGAGCCTTGATCCCGGGCCCGGTCCCCATGCGGTGCTCTTCGCCCTGGTGAATTGGCAACCCTTCCAGGAGCTCGTCGTGGCCCCGGTGGTGAAAGAGACCTTCCGGGGCCTGGTGCGCGAGGGCGAGGAACCGTCGCCCTACGGCTGGATCTGGGACCGGAATGCGGACACTATTTTTGCCCATAAGACCACGAGCCTCTACGGAACGCGCATAACCGAGGACCTTGGCCTGGGGATCTTGACCCAGGCGGTGCAGGCATCCGAGACGGGTTGGGACCTGTATCCGCCCTATGAGTTCCTGGGCGTGAAGAAGACGGCCGCGTTCAAGCGCTGTGGCGGCGAGGAGATGATGGGCTTCAGTTGGGTGGTTGGAGTCGGTATCAACGACGCGGATATGTTTGCGTCGAACCAGGCCACGCGTCGGCTGCTCAAGTTGGGTAGCGCGGCTGTGCTGCTGGTGATCCTGCTTTGGACCATGGTGATCGCCCGGCGCATGACCTCGCCGATCCACGCCCTGCAAGAGCTCACCGAGCGCGTTGCGTCCGGTGACCTAACGGCGCGCCTGGAGCCCCAAAGTAAGGACGAGCTGGGCGCCTTGACCGTGGCCTTCAATCGCATGACCAGCGACCTGGCGGCGAAGCAAGAGCAGCTGATTCGCGTGGAGAAGGACGCCGCCTGGCGCGAGATGGCGCGGCAGATTGCCCACGACATCAAGAACTCGCTGACGCCGATCAAGATCACCCTTGGGCTGCTGCAGCGCGCCCACGCCGAGCGCTCGGAGCAGTTCGAGACGATCCTCGACGACACCCTAGAGATGATGCAGCGCAAGGTCGTGGACCTGGACGAGA
>JBLHWM010000111.1:0-10108 GCA_047629095.1 Planctomycetota bacterium
TGTGGACCGCGCCGCGCAAGGCGGGCTGCTCGAAGGAGTCCGGGAACTTGACCACCAGCGGGACGCGCACGACCTCTTGGTACATCATCGGGTTGTGGCCGAAGCCGCCGTGGTCCCGGAACTCCTCACCGTGGTCGGCGACGAAGACGACCAGGGCCTCGTCGTAGAGACCCAGGTCCTTAAGGCCGGTCAGCAGCTTGCCGAGCTCTTGGTCCGCGAAGGCGATCTCGGCGTCGTACAGGCCGATGGTGCGGTCGAGCTCGGCTTGGCCGAGGTCCGAGCGCTGGACCAAGTGGGCGACGGTGGTGGCCTGATCCAAGCCGGGAATCGCCGTGGTGAAGCGATCCTGGAAGGGCTCCGTGGGCACGTAGGGATCGTGGGGGTCGATGGCGTGCACGTACAGGAAGAAGGGCTCGTCCGGCGCCTCGCGGACCCAGTCCAGGGCCGCGTCCACCAGCACGTCCGAGCGCACGTCCATGTGCTCGGAGTCGCCGCCCAGGATCGCGCCGCCGCTCTTGAACACATCGAAGCCGCGGCTGAAGCCCTGCTCGGTGCCGAAGATGAAGCCGTTCGCGCCGAAGGCCCCCGTGCGGTAGCCGGCCGCTTGGAAAGCCTCGGCCGCGAGCAGGTGCTGGGTGGGCAAGGCCGAGACCTTGTGCACCGCGCCGTGCTGGGACGGCAGCAATCCGGTGAGCACCGAAGCGCTGGCTGGCTTGGTCCAGGAGGAGGTCGCCTGGCAGGACTCGAAGCGCACGCCGTCCGCGGCCAGTGCGTCCAGGGCCGGCGAGGTATCGCGCTCGTACCCGTAACAGCCGAGATGGTCGGCGCGCAGGGTGTCGACCAGATACAGGATGACCGGCACGGGCTTGCGGTCCAGGTTCGCGTGGGGCGACGAGCCACCGCAGCCCGCCACGAGCAGCAGCACTGCGGTCCAGGGGGAGAGCTTCATGGTCTACTCGTCGAGCAGTGTATGCAGGCCGATCAGCTCCTCGGCGCGGCCAACCTGGCCACGCATGCCCATGCTCTTCATATAGTTGGACACGAGCTTGCGCATGATCGCGCGGTCGTCCATGGGCTCGAAGACGCTGGGCCCGAACGGAATGTCGTAGGCCTCGAGGTACTCGCGCACCTCGCGCCGCGAGACGGGGCGGCCTTGGGTGCAGGGGTCGACGAGGATGCGGCGCGACCCCGAGGGGATGCGCACCAGCACGTGGCCGGGGATGCCGACCAGGTCGAGCTCCATACCTAAGCGGAAGGCCACGAGCTTCCAGACGATGCCCAGGCTCAAGGGCAGGCCGCGGCGCTTGGCGAGCACCTGGTGCAGGAAGATTTTACTCGGGTGGTGGGTCTCGTACTCCACGTCCAGCTCCGGCAGCTCGACGCCTTCGTCATCGGTGGGGATGAAGAAGCGGAAGCGCTCGCCGAGGTGGTTGGGCAGGATCAGTGAGCGCTTGAGCTCGCTGAGTCCGGGCACGAACTCGGCCTGCACATTGTGGGCAAGGTCGTCGAGCTCGCGCACAAAGGGCCGCTTGTCGAACTTGGACATCTCCAGGCCTGAAAACAGCCAAATGGCGGTCTCGAGACGGAACTTGGGCCGCGCGATGTAGGAGACGAGCCGGCGCAGGCGCTTTTCGCGCTCCATGGACTCGATCAGGGACCGGGCTCGGGAGCGCAGTAGGGGGTTTTCGTGGCGCGTGGCTGCCCGCAGGGGCCCCAGGATGCTGCGTCCCTTGCGTTTGAGGTTCCGGAAGACCGGTTCCCAGACGGCGGGTGAGCCGTCGTCAAGCAGCGAAAGCAGGCTCTGGAGGCCAGGATCGGGGGTTAGGTGCCCTGTGAAGGACGGTACAAGCCGCGGAGCGGGCGTGATTCGGTCGGTGTTAGTTGCCATAAGCGCTGGACCCATTTTGCCCTTAATGGGCTGCCATGAATAGTCGCGACCGCAACGAATCTTCCCGGGGCCCGTGGATGGCCTCTAAGGGCGGGTCATAGGCCGTTTCCAGCCTCCTAGGACGCTGGTTTGGCCAAACGGGCCAGGTTGGATCTGGCTGGTAACGCTTGCTTTTTGGGGCTGAGATCCGTACCTTATTTGCCTCGATTTCCCGCCTATGGGCCCTCAAGCGCCCTTTGGGGGCTATTCGGCCCTCCAGCGAGCCACGCTCCATCCCTATGTCCAACTTCAGCTCACCCCACGCACGCCCGATCGTCATCACGAACGCCCTGCGCACGCCGATCGGCAAATTCCTCGGCTCCTATAAGGATCTGAGCTGCGTGGACCTCGGTGTGTCGGTGGTCAAGGACCTGCTGGCCCAGGCCGGCATCAGCCCTTCGGAAGTGGGTTCGACGATCTTGGGTGTTGGGCGCCAGGCCGGCAGCGGCCCGAACCCGGCCCGCCAGGTCTCCGTGCGCGCGGGCATCCCCGTTGAGAGCCCGGCTTGGACCATGAACATGGCCTGCGCCTCGGGCCTCAAGACGATCAACCTGGCCGCGGACTGGATCTCCCTGGGCCGCTCCGACGTGATGGTCGTGGGCGGAATGGAGAGCATGAGCGGCCTGCCTCACATGCTGCCGAAGTTCCGCCAGGGCTATCGCCTCGGGCACTCGAAAGTTGTGGACGGGATGTATAGGGACGGCTTCGACTGCCCCTTGGCCGAGATGGTCATGGGCGCGACCGCCGAGAACCTGGCGAAGAAGTACAAGATCACACGCCTCGAGCAGGACGAGTTCGCCCTCTCCAGCCAGCACAAGAGCCAAGCTGCCCGGGAAGCGGGCTACTTCGACGCGGAGATCGCTCCGGTGACCGTGAAGACGCGCAAGGGCGAGATCGTCGTGAGCGGCGACGAGCACGTGCGCAACGACGCGAAGATCGAGTCCCTGGCCAAGCTGCCCACGGTCTTCGATAAGGAGAACGGCACCGTGACCCCGGGCAACGCCTCGGGCATCACCGACGGCGCGGCCGCTCTGCTGGTCATGAGCCTGGACAAGGCCGAGGCGCTCGGACTCGAGCCCCTGGCTTTCGTCGGGCACATGAGCGAGGCCGGCGTCGATCCTAAGATCATGGGCATCGGTCCCGTGCCCGTCTGCCGCGAGCTTGAGAAGGCCAGCGGCCTTGCCGTCACCGACTACGATCTCATCGAGCTGAACGAGGCCTTCGCCGCCCAGGTCCTGGCCTGCGATCGCGAGCTCGGCCTGCCCATGGACCGCGTCAACGTAAACGGCGGCGCGATCTCATTGGGCCACCCGATCGGCGCCACGGGCGCGCGCATCGCCGTGACTCTGCTACACGAGATGAAGCGTCGCAAGGTCGAGAACGGCCTGGCCACCCTGTGCGTCTCCGGCGGCATGGGCATCGGCACCACCTTCCACCGCACGGGCCTCTAAGGGCCTGCGCGGATACTGAACTCACCCACACAAAACCTCACTTCCTACATCCCGTAAAGGGATCCCAAGAGAGCTATGGAAATCAAAAAAGTTGGCGTTGTTGGCTGCGGCCTGATGGGCCACGGCATCGTGCAAGTTGCGGCTCAGGCCGGTTACGAGGTCGTCGTCGTCGAGACCGAACAGGGTTACCTGGACAAGGGCCTCTCGCGCATCGAGAAGAGCCTCGCTAAGCTCGCCGCTAAGTCGGTCGAGAAGGGCAAGGCCACCGCCGAGGACGCCGAGTCCGGTCGCGCCGCTTCCTGGGGCCGCATCACCGGCAGCCTCGACAAGCAGGACCTGGCCGATTGCGACCTGATCTGCGAAGCGATCATCGAGGACCTCGAGATCAAGAAGGCGCTCTTCGCCGAGCTTGGCAGCATCTGCAAGCCCAGCGCGATCCTGGCATCGAACACCTCGAGCTTCCCCGTCTCGGTGATGGCCGAGGCTTCGGGCCGCCCGGACAAGTTCGTGGGCCTGCACTTCTTCAACCCGGTGCAGCTCATGCGCCTCGTCGAGGTCGTCCGCACCGACGCCACCGACCCCGCTGTCTTCGCCGCCGCCCAGGGCTTCGGCAAGTCTGTGGGCAAGGCGCCCGTCGGCTGCAAGGACACCCCCGGCTTCGTAGTGAACCGCCTCTTGGTTCCCTACATGACCCAGTCGCTCCTGATGCTCGAGCGCGGTGACGCAACCGCCGCCGACATCGACGCTGCCATGCAGTTCGGCTGCGGCCACCCGATGGGCCCGATCACCCTGACCGACTACGTGGGTCTAGACACAACCCTTTACATTCTGGAAGGCTGGGTCGCGCAATACCCGAACGAGCCCGCCTTCGTCATTCCTGAAATCCTGCGCCAGAAGGTTGCCGAGGGTAAGCTCGGTCGCAAGACCGGCGAGGGTTTCTACAAGTGGGACGGAGACAAGAAATCATGAAAATCGCCAGCACATTCTTCATCGGCCTCGGCGCGCTCAGCGCACTGGCCGCATCGTTCACGGGTCCGCTCGAAACCGGCTTTGAAGCCAGCTACGCGTCCGCCGATAGCTACATTGCCGGCGGCTCCTTCGAGGTCACGGTCACCGTGGACGTGGCCGATGCTGGAACCGACGTTCCTAACTGGGTCCTGAACTCCACCGCCTTCAAGGTCGACGGCAAGAACCTCGGCAAGCGCGCTAAGGGTACGCTTACCCTGGAAGCGGGTACGAACCTGACCTCGACCTTCGACTTGGGCCCCGCCCTTGCCGAAGCACAGGTGACCTCGGCCTTCTCCCTTAGCTTCACCGATGGCGAAGCTAAGGAAGTTGGCGTCTTCCGTCCGGCACCCGCCGGCCTAGACTTCATCGACCCCGCCAAGATCGCGGACGCCGATCTCGCCAACTACCGCGTGGTCATGACCACGAACCAGGGCGACATGCTCATGGAGATGTACCCGCACTTGGCGCCGAACCACGTGCGCAACTTCCTGGACCTGTCCTACACCGGCTTCTACAACGGCGTGTCATTCCACCGCGTGATCCCCGGATTCATGATCCAGGGCGGCGACCCCGACGGCACCGGTGGCGGCAACGGACCGCGCATGCTCAACGCTGAGTTCAGCACCGAGAAGCACGTTCGCGGCATCCTGTCCATGGCGCGCACCAACGACCCGAACTCGGCCTCGTGCCAGTTCTTCGTGATGCACGCCATTGCGACTCACCTCGATGGCGCTTACAGCGTCTTCGGCAAGTTGGTCTCAGGCTTCGACGCCTTGGACCGGATCGTGAACTCGGCTCCCACTGGCTCCGAACGTCCGTCCGAGCCCCAGACGATCCTCTCGGCAACTGTCCTGTACGTGCCCAAAGGCGAGTAGTCCTCGCTTCCCCCCCTCTCAAACTCAATCACTAATTCAATGACTGCAACTAACGTAGGCGTGCGCGCTGTCGTGCAAACGACCGCTGGCAACATCACCCTCGAGTTCATGCCCGAGATTGCTCCGAACCACGTCGCCAACTTCATCAAGTTGGCCGAGGACGGATTCTATGACGGCACGCGCTTCCACCGCACCATCCCCGGCTTCATGATTCAGGGCGGCTGCCCGAACACGAAGGACCTGAAGAAGGCGCACCAGTGGGGCACCGGTGGCCCCGGCTGGAACGTCGACCAAGAGTTCAGCGCGACTCCCCACGTGCGCGGCATCCTCTCGGCTGCCCGCTCCCAGGACGTGAACTCGGCAGGCAGCCAGTTCTTCCTGGTCCACGGCGACGCGAGCTTCCTCGATAACCAATACACGGTCTACGGCAAGATGGTTGAAGGCGACGATGCTCTCGAAGCAATCGCCTCGGCTCCCTGCCAGTCCGGCGGCGAGGGCAGCACGCCCGTCGCACCCGTCGAGATCGTCACCATCACTATCGAGCGCCCCGCATAGGGCCTCATCGCTAAGGACAAGACCATGACTGCAACGGCAACAACCTACGAGAACATCGAGCTTCTCATCGAGGCCGGCACCGCGACCATTACGATCGCGCGCCCCAAGGTGATGAACGCCCTCAACAACGCCCTTCTTCGTGAGCTCGACAGCGCGCTCGACGTGGTGAAGGCGTCGGATGAGGCGCGCGTGCTGGTGATCACCGGTTCGGGCGACAAGGCTTTTGTTGCCGGCGCCGACATCAACGAGCTCGCGAAGATGCAGCCCCTCGAGGCGAAGGACCTGGCGGCATTTGGCCAGTCGGTCTTTCGCAAGATCGAGGACCTCGGGATTCCGAGCATCGCGATGATCAATGGTTTTGCCCTTGGCGGCGGTATGGAGTTGGCGCTTAGCTGCTCGCTTCGTACCGCGTCCACCTCGGCGCGCCTCGGCCTGCCCGAGGTGAGCCTGGGGATCATTCCCGGCTACGGTGGCACCCAGCGCCTCTCTCGCATCGCCGGTCCCGGCGTTGCGCGCGAGTGGGTTCTGCTCGGTGACATCTTCACCGCCGACGAGGCCCACCGCGTGGGTATCGTGAACCGTATCTTCGCTCCCGAAGAGCTGCATGAGGGCACCATGAAGATGGTCAAGACCATGCTCTCCCGCGGCCCCATCGCCCTGCGCCTTGCCCTCGAGGCCATCGGTCGCGGCGGCAACATGAGCCAGCGCGAAGGCGAGACCATCGAGTGCGACATGTTCGGACTGGCCTCGACCACCGAAGACATGCGCGAAGGCATGACGGCATTCATCGAGAAGCGCCGCGCGAACTTCACCGGCAAGTAAACCCATTCCCCGCCGCGTATTTGCAGCGGGGGAGTCCAACCAAACCAACCTCCCAAGGGCGCGGCATGCCTCGCCCTCATCCATTCCAATGACTAACGAACTCGTAATCGTCGGCGGCGCGCGTACTCCCATGGCGGAGTACTCGGGCACGCCGGGCTACGGCAAGCTCAAGGGCATCAGTGCCATTGACCTGGCCGTTCACTCCACCAAGGCCGCTCTCGAGCGCGCCGGTGTTCCCGCGGAAGCCATTGACCACGTAGTCATTGGCAACGTGATGCAGACCTCGGTCGACGCCATCTACGGCGGGCGCCACGTTGGCCTCAAGGCCGGCGTACCCCAGTCCGCAGGCGGCTTGACCGTGAACCGCATCTGCGGCTCGGGCATCCAGTCGATCATCAGCGCTGGCCAGATGCTGAAGCTCGGCGAGTCCGAGATGGCCATCGCCGGCGGCATGGAAAACATGAGCCAGTCACCGCACATCCTGCGCGGCGGCCGGGACGGTTTCCGCTTCGGCGCCGACACCAAGATGGAGGACAGCCTCTTCGAAGCACTGAAGGATCCCTACGCGGGGCTCTTCATGGCACAGACGGCCGAGAAGGTCGCCGCACGCCTGGGCATCACCCGCGAAGAGCAGGACGCCTACGCACTGCGCAGCCACCAGCTCGGCGCAGCCGCCGTGTCCGAAGGTCGCTTCGCCGAGGAGATCGCGCCTGTGACGATCTCAAGCCGCCGCGGCGATACGATCGTCGACACCGACGACCACATCCGCCCCGAGACCACCCTCGCAGGCCTCGGCAAGTTGCGCGCCGCCTTCGGTAAGGACGGCACCGTGACCGCCGGCAACGCCAGCGGCATCGTCGACGGTGCGGCCAGCTTGGTCGTCACCACCGCCGACCGCGCCAAGGCCGACAACTTGGACGTCTGGGCCAAGATTAAAGGCTGGGGCATCTCCGGTTGCGACCCCACCGAGATGGGCCTGGGCCCGGTGCCCTCGATGATCCAGTGCGCCAAGCGCACCGGCGTCAAGATTGCCGACGTGGACCGCATCGAGATCAACGAAGCCTTCGCGGCCCAGTACTTGGGCTGCGAGAAAGAGCTTGGCCTCGACCGCGATAAGGTCAACGTCAACGGCGGCGCGATCAGCTTGGGTCACCCTCTGGGTGCTACCGGCACGCGCCTGATCCTGACCCTGATGTACGAGCTGCGCCGCCAAGGCCTGCGCTACGGAATGGGCTCAGCTTGCATCGGAGGCGGCCAAGGTGTCGCGCTCTTGATCGAGAACCCGAACGCCTAGCGTCGGAACAAACCACTGCGAGCTCGGGGATGTCCCCGGGTCGACTTGGCGTCCGCGGCAGTTTGCCCCGGGCGCCAAACCCAATCACTAAAGAGATGCCGCCCGGGAAAGCCCGACGCACGCGCTCTTCCTAAGCGAGAAAAAACCATGTCCAAAATCCACCTGAACCGAGCCGATGGCTCGCGCTATATCGCACTGCCCAAGGGCGGTCGCGTGCTGTACCTGACGAAGGACCTCGAGCTGATCAAACAGCAGCTCGCGGGCGAGCTCGTCTTGCGCATGGAGGATGTGGATCCGGCGGATCTCTTGGACGACATCAACACGGACGTGATGACCCCCGCATGGGTCTGCTTCCGGCACCGTCCCGAGGACATCGCACTGGACGCCTACGCGGGCCTCTTGGATGCGAGTGGCGAGCGCGTGTTCGGCACGCGCGCTCTCATGGACGGTGGCTTCAGCATCATCGTCTCGGGTCAGCGCAAGGGCACGGGCTCGTCCCGTGAGACCGCGCCCCAGTGCGAGAAGTGGAGCGGCATCGAGCTGATCATCGCGAGCTCCTTCGCACCGATCCACGAGCGCAACAACATCAACCTGGGCCAACTCATGGGCACCTACGAGCAGCTCAAGGCGCTCGAGTCCGGCGCCGAGATTGACCTGGATGAGTTCTGCAGCAGCTACGATCCTGTGACCCAGGAGATCCTCAAGGCTGGCGGACTCTTCCCCTTCAATAAAGCTTACGAGGCAGGCAAGCTGGCCGTGCCCGCGCCATCCACGACCGCGCGCCCGATGAACATGGTCGAGAAGACCATCGCCACGCACCTCGTGAACCGTCCCGAATCCGGCGACGTGTTCGTGAAGCCCGACGACTGCTGCCTGGTGCGCGTCGACGCGGGCTACAGCCACGAGTTCACCACGGCCCAGGTCCACGAGTTCCTGCGCGCGGAGTACGGCGACGACTACACCGTCAAGAACAAGGACAAGTTCGCGGTGTTCGAAGACCACCTGCTCTACGCCGACGGCGTGGCGAAGATGAAGCCCTTCGCGGACAAGATCCAGACCCTGCGCGACCTGCAGAACGAGTTCCAACGCCACACCGGCGTGCGCGACTACTCGGCCAAGGACGGCGTGAGCCCGGGCATCTGCCACCAGGTGGCACGCTCGGAGTTCCTCGAGCCGGGCATGTTTGTCCAGGCCACGGATTCGCACACCTGCATGGGTGGCGCGAGCAACTGCATCGCCTACGGCGTTGGCGCAACCGAGTACGCGGGCCTCGCCTATTCCGGCTATACCTTCGTGCGCGTGCCCGAGTCGATCCGCTTCAACCTGCAGGGCGTCTTGCACTCCGGCGTCACCGCCAAGGATGTGATCCTGCACATCCTCGAGACCTTCGCCGTGCGCGAGGATACCCTCGACCGCGTGATGGAGTTCGGCGGCCCCGGCCTCACCACGATGCCTGTGGACGAGCGCGCGACCCTGACCAACATGGCCACCGAGTGCACCGGCAAGACCGGCATCTGCGAGGGTGACGAGCGCCTGGCCAACTGGATCGCCGCACGCCGCGACGACATGACCGCCGAGCAAGTGGCCGCCATGTTCGTGACCGCGGACGAGGGCGCCGAGTACACCGGCGGCGTCCACGATATCGATCTCACGAGCATCGTGCCCATGGTTGCGAAGCCCGGCGATCCTACCTACGGCGCGAACATTTCGGACCTCGGCAAGGTTGCCGTGGACATTGCCTACGCCGGCTCTTGCACCGCTGGCAAGGACACGGACATGGACATGTACGCCCGGGTCTTGGGCGAGGCGGAAGCCGCCGGCCGGGGCCTCAACGAGGGCACCCGCATGTACATCCAGTACGGCTCCGAAGGCACCCGCGACTACGCGATTGCCAAGGGCTACGACGGCCTGTTCCGCCGCATGGGCGTGAACATGGTGCAGCCCGGTTGCGGCGCGTGCATCGGCTGTGGTCCCGGCGTCTCCGAGACCACGGACCAGGTCACCGTCAGCGCAATCAACCGAAACTTTCAAGGCCGCAGTGGCCCGGGTAGCCTGTATTTGGCCTCGCCCTTAACCGTTGCAGCCAGTGCCGTGGAAGGCCATATTTCGGCCTTCCAAAGTGGCATGTTCCAAGCGGAGGGAGAAACCGTCTCCACCGCATCCGCCTCAGATAACC
>JBLHWM010000112.1:0-10079 GCA_047629095.1 Planctomycetota bacterium
GCGCCAATGGGTGCTTTGGTCATAGGTCTCACCTACCAGTCCCGTTCCACAGGAACTTGACGGGTCTTTTGGAGCCGTCTCTTCAGTTCGGCTTGTTCTTGTTCGAGTTCACCGAGGCGATCGAGCAGGCGCGCCATCTGCTCCTTGGACAACTCCTTGGGGGCAACGGGTTCGGCCTGCTCTTCCGCCTCGCTTTGCTCTTGTTCTTCTTCCGATGGCTCGGGGGGGGCGGGCTCTTCCGGCTGATCCTCTTCGCGCTCGCTTAGGGGATCTTCCTCGTCCGACTCGTCTTGGTCTTCGCCCTCTTCGCCCTCTTCGCCCTCTTCGCCCTCTTCGCCTTCCTCTTCTTCCTCGCCTTCCTCGCCCTCTTCGTCTTCAGACTCTTCCGACTGCTCGGACTCTTGCTCTTCCTGCTCTTGCTCTTGCTGCTGCTCGATCATCGCATCGAGCTCGCGGAGACGGCGAATCACGTACTCGAGGTTCGCCTGGCCATCGACGAACTCGCCCTCAACCTCAAGCAGCTCGAGATAGTGATCGCGGGAGATTAGGTAGCCGAGGTGCAAGGCTTTGAGCTTATCCTCGGGGCTCTGCTCGTCGGCGGGAGGCGCGCCAGGCATGGACGGCAGCGGAGGCATGCCCCCACCGCCAAGCTCCGCGAGCAGCTCCTCTCTGCGCTCTTCCATCGAGAGCAGGTGTGCGGTCGCGCGGTTAAAGAGCGCGGCCCGGCGCAGCTCGCCTTCATCCGATAGAGCAGCCGCAAGGTAGAAGTCCTTGGCGGCCGAGGCGTGCATCCCACTGCGGGAGCGCACGATGCCCATTGCATAGGTCAGGTGGGCACGCTCCAGGTCTGTCCAGGGGAAGCGCGGCCCGACTTGAACGTCGTCTTCGGCTTCGCTCAGGTCGAGCGTCTTGGCGTCAGTCGCCTCGCCCAATTCGGACACGGCGTTGGGCGAGACCTTGTCCTGCTGCGCCTCTTGCTGCACGTCCTCCAGGGAGAAGTCCAGCCAGCGGAGAGCTGTACCGAGGTCACCCGCTTCGCAAGACTCGACCACCTTCTCAAGCACCATGACGGCCTGGGGGCTTGGGTCCTCGAAGGGCGGCGGCAAAGTGATGTCGCCGGGAGGAAGCAGCCCGGGGTCGACTGCGGGACTTTGAATCGGCGTCAGTGTGCCCGGTTGTTGGGCGCGCGCAAGAGGTGCCCCTACGCCAGCTGCAAAGCCAATCGTCAAGAGCGGCAACAGCAGCAAGCCAGCCGCCCGGCGCGCCCGAGCCATGGATCCCTTAGGACGTCGCTCGCGCAGGCCGAGGGCCAACAGCGCCAGGGCAATGCCGGGTACTAGAGCCCACTGGAAGCGATCGTGGGGAACGCGCTGCCCCACACCGCCGAGACTGCGCCGATCGAGTTGACCGATGCGCTTCTCGTAGATCTCCTCCAGGGGCGTCGGCGAGTCCGACGTGGTCAGGAATGCCCCGCCGCTCACGGCCGCCAGGTCCGCCAGGCTATTGCGATCGAGGCGTGTCACGACCTCGGCTCCATCGGGACCTCGCAGAAACGACTCCGTCCCGTTGCTTCCGACCACCGGGATCTTCCCGCCTTGCTCTGTCCCCATACCCACCACATAGATGCCAATGTTCTGTTCCGCCGCGCGCTTGGCCACCGCGAGGCCTTCGCCTTCGAGGTCCTCGCCATCCGTCAACAACACGATTGCTTCGTGCGCACCGGTGCGCCCGTCGAAGAAGCCGAGAGCACGCTCCAGGGCCGCGCCGATGCTCGTCCCGCCAAGTCGGTTGTCGTCGGGGCTGACCCCATCCAAGAACGACAGCAGCGCTTTGCTATCCCGAGTCAAGGGAGCTATCTCCCGGGCGTCCCCCGCAAAGGCGATCAGTGCCACGCGATCGCCAGACAGCTGCTCCACGAGACCGCGCACTTCACGCCGCGCACGTTGCAGCCGATCCGGCGACAGGTCCCGCGCCAGCATCGATCGCGATGTGTCGATGCACACCACAATATCGAGCCCCTTGCGCAGGGCGGGTACTTCCGTATAGCCGCGTACCGGGCCCAACAGCGCCAGGACTACAAGGCCGCCCGCCCCCGCCTCAAGCCCAAGCCGCAAGCGCGCCCGGTTGGCGGAGAAGCTCAAGCCGATCTTGCGCAGGAGCGGCTCGTCCGCCAAGCGAGCGCGGCCCGACTTGCGCATGTTGAGTATGAATAGACCTAGCAAGAATAGGGTCAGCACCACGCCAAACAGCGGCCACAGGTGCCCGCGCTGGAAGTCAAATCCGAGCAGAGCGATCATGTGGTCCTCCGCAGGCCAAAGGCAGCGAGGGCGCGACCTACGAGAGCGAAGCCAAGGGCGAAGAGCAAGATTCGCGGGTACAAATCGCGAGTCTCGACACGGCGCTCTTCCACACGCGGAGTGCGCTCGAGCTCCTCGATCTCGGCGTAGATCTGCTCGAGGCCATCCTTGTCCTTAGCGCGGTAGAAGCGCCCGCCCGTCTCCGAGGCGATGCGGCGCAAGAGCGTCGTGTCCGGCTCCTCTTCCGTTGGATAGACGCGGCGCCCAACTTGGGTGTAGACGATTCGCTCGGCGTGGATCGTGTACACGCGCACACCGTTCTCCTTGGCCAAGCGAATGCCCTCTTCGGGCAGAATGTCGTCCACCGTGTTGGCGCCGTCAGTCAAGAGCACAATGATGCTGGACTCGGCGCCATTGTCGCTGAGTAGATCCGCGGACTTCGTGAGTGCGGCGCCGATGGCCGTGCCGTCCTCTTCCTGGTACTCGACAATATTCACGTCGTCGAGGAACCCGTGTAAGGCATCCACATCCAAGGTGAAGGGACAGCGCAGCTCGGGGTAGCGCGCAAAGCTCAAGAGCGCCACGTTGTCGCTGGCCCCGACCTCGTCGGTCATGCGCCGCTCGGCATAGGCGGCCACCACGTCCTTGACGACGTCGAGCCGCGTGCGGTCGGCCTCGAGGTCCATGTGAATCATCGAGCTCGACCGGTCGACTACCAAGACCGTGTCTACGCCCTCGGAGGTGACCGAGTTGACCACATTGTAATCGAGGGGGCGCGCGAGGGCCAAGACCAGCAGCACACAGGCCGTGGCCTCCAGCAGGTCGGGCAAGAAAAGCAGGCGCTGCCGAAGCGACTTCGGAACCCGGTAGCTCACTCCGGAGAGTGGAATGGAGAGGGAGGCAAGGCTGCGCTGGCGGCGGCCGAACCAGACCGCCAAAACCACGACGGGCAGCAGGACCAGAAAGACCGGATCCCCAAGGCCGATGGAACCCCAGAGCTCCAGGCGAACAGGCGCCGACGAGGGCAGGTTCTCTTGGAAGGGCAGCATTTAGGAGCCCTCCCCACTTCGAACTGCGGTCGAGGATAGCGTCGGCGGGACGCACTCGGCCAGGCTCTCTTGGAGTTCCGTAACCATGCCAAGGCGCTCGGCGAAACCCCAGGCCGTGGGCACATCACCTGCGTACTTGACCATTCCAATCGCGGCGAAGAAGTCGTGTACTTCGGCGGGAGCCCCCAAGGCGTGGGCCCACTCGTGGTCCGTGAGCGCGGCCTGTTGACGGCTGTCCGTGACGTCGCCCCCGAGCTCGCGCTTGAGCTCAACCGATTCGCGCAGGCTTGCCGTCAACGTGAAGTGTGCGCTGCGCAGTTGCGCTGCGGTCGGCTGCTTGCCCGTGGCAACCAGGTCGGCCATCTCCACGAACTGTTGAGCGACGCGAGCCTGCCTCTCCCTTGGGGTCAGGCGGGCCTCGGAGGAGCCTCGGCGTAGGAACATCACCCCCAATAAAGCAACGCCGATACCGGCGCCAATCCAAAGGTAGCCGAAGGGGAACTCCCGTTCGGGGCTGCGCTCGGGTGGTGGCTCGCGGAATCCCGCCAAGGGGCGCGGGCTCTGCTCGGACTCGTCCAAAACCCCTTGGATGATCAGCGGTTCGGGTACGGCCAACTCGAAGCCAGTCCATAGGATAGGAGGCAGGCTGCGCTCGCCTGCTTCTAAGGAGGCGATCTTCCAAAGCGCGCGTCCGACAAGGTGGGAGCTGCCATCTTCGGAGGGGCTGACCAGGCGTTCGATGACAAGTTCACCTGGCTCAATGATCGCCCAGGAGTAGTCGAGATTCGCGTCGGAAAACGCGGGCTCGCTGAAGAGCTCGATGAGCTGCTTGCGACCGCGCCGCTCGGGCGCGAAGTAGTCGTCGCCAGGTAGAGCCACGATGGGAAGGCTGGCTTCAACCGTGACATCGAAGGGCGCGCCGATGGAGCTGGCATAGTTCGCGTCTACGGACACCTGGGGTAGAGCATCCGCCTGGATGTTGCCTAGTACATTCTCCTGGATGTCGCCCTGTGCTTGGGCCGAGGACCCCATGGATAGACACCATAGAACGGACGCTAATCCTACCTTTTGAGCTAGTCTCACCGCGAGCTCCTGCCCAGGAAGGACGCCTTGGATACGCCCCGACTGCGGCCTTCGAAGAAGCGAACAATGGGCCCCGTGATATCTCCACTGGTGCTCTGGCGGATCACGCCGATACGACACTTCGTGAGGAAGCTATCCAGGTACTTCGTCCGAGCTTGGGCCGCCTGTGCCCAGGACTCGCGGACGCGCTTCGACGAGGTGTCCACCAAAATAGACTCGCCCGTTACGGGATCATCGAGCTCAATCAGTCCGGCTTTGGGCAGCTCGGATTCGAAGGGATCCTCCAGTGGAACGGCGACCACATCGTGGCGTGCGCCCAGCACGAGCAAGAGGGACTTGACCTTCTCGCGCTCTGCTTCGGTTGCGCCTAGTAGGCCCTGAAAGTCGCTGACGATGAACATCAGGTTGTGCCGCGAGCGATCGCGCACGCGCTCCTCGAGCATCTGCACGAAGTTGGTCTGACCAAGGGTTGGCTCGGCGGCGATCACCTCGCGCACCAGGCGGTTCACATGGGCACTGGTACGACCCGACGCGAGGTGCATGCCGCTCTGCTTTCCAAAGAGCGTCAGGCCCACGCGGTCCCGGGTTCCGAGGGCCACGAAGGACAAGAGAGCGCAAAACTCGGCGGCCAGCTCGCGCTTCGTCACGCGCCGCGTGCCAAAGTCCATGCTGCGCCCGGTGTCTACCAAGAGGTGCAGGGTCAGCTGCCGGTCCTCGCGGAAGGTCTTGACCTGGGGCTCGCCCTTGCGCGCGGTCACCTTCCAATCGATGGAGCGCACGTCGTCGCCAACTTGGTAGGCGCGCACCTCCTCGAACTCGATGCCCGAGCCCTTGAACGAGCTCTTGTAGCCGCCGGCCAAGGCGCTGGAGACCAGCCGGTTGGTGCGGATACGAATGGCCTTAACCCGAGCCATCAGCTCGGGGCCGAGCAGCGCGTCACTCATCCCAGGAGTCGCTTGCTTCTTGCTACCAAACACGTTTCAAGCCCCCGCTGCGCTAGGGTACGGGGACGCCTTCGAGGAGGCGGCTCACCAGGGCGTCGGCGTCGATGCCCTCGGCCTCGGCTTCGTAGTTGGGCACAACCCGGTGGCGTAGGACGCGGTGGGCAACGGCCTTGATGTCGGCGGGAGTCACATAGTCCCGGCCGTGCAGCCAGGCCAAGGCGCGCGAGACCAGGGACAGGGTGATCGTCGCGCGCGGTGATGCGCCGATCAGGATCATGCCATCGAGCTCGGGAAGGCCCGATGCGCCGGGGCGCCGGGAGGCCTCCACCAAGGAGACGATGTAGCGCTTGAGGCGCGGATCGAGTGTGACTTGGTCCACCTCGGCCCGTGCGATTAGCACCGACTCCAGGGACACGACCTGGCGCACCTTGGTCACCGCCGAGGTGCGGCCCATGCGGTCGAGGATCTCGAGCTCCTCGTCGGGGTTCGGGTAGTCCACGATCAGCTTCATGGCGAAGCGGTCGAGTTGGGCTTCGGGCAGGGGATAGGTGCCCTCTTGCTCGATGGGGTTTTGAGTCGCGAGAACGAGGAACGGCTGGGGCAGCTTGAGGCTCTCGCCGCCGATCGAAACCTGGCCCTCTTGCATTGCCTCGAGCAGGGCGGACTGCACCTTGGCCGGCGCGCGGTTGATCTCGTCGGCGAGCACAAAGTTGGCAAAGACGGGGCCCTTGCGCGCCTGGAACACAGACTCTTTCGCGTTGTAGATCTCGGACCCGATCAGGTCCGAGGGCAACAGGTCGGGGGTGAACTGTAGACGGGAGAACTCACCGTCGAGGGCCTCGGCTAAGCAAGAGACCGCCAGGGACTTGGCAATGCCGGGCACGCCCTCGAGCAGAACGTGACCACCGGTCAACAAGGCCAGCAAGAGCCCCTCGATGAGGTCGGCCTGACCAACGATGACCTCCCCCATGGATGCGCGCAGCTCGGGAACCCAGGCAGCGGCCGACGATAGCGAGGTGGCGGGAGCGACGAAGCCGGCGGACTCCGGTGAGTCAGCGGCGGGTGGAAGGCTAGTCATCCTATAGATGGTTGTGGAATCAGACGGGGAGGGTTGGGAAGAGGCTCACTCCTACGACTTGTCGTACGTCGAAGTTAGAGCCCCATGGGCGAGATCTTAGACAAGATCCACCTTGTTCTGACCATCCAAGAGCCAACGAACCCCATGGTTCTGACAAGGCCCTTGCCTTGGAGCGCCCACTTGCTGGCCATGGAACCGTAGGCTAGGTCTATGAAGAGACCTCAACAGGCAGTCCTCTCCCTCGCACTTCTACTCAGCGCGTGCTCATGCGCCTCGGACGAGCCGCGAAGCCTCGGTCCTGGCAGCGACGCAGCCCTCGGGCAGAAGCTTGCCTTCGACCAGCAGCACCAACTGCTCTCCGAGCTGCTCGGGCAGTACGTGACGCCGGGCGGAGTGCGCTACGCAGACCTATCTAAGGATACGGACAAGCTCAATCGCTACCTGGCCATGGTCCAGTCCATCACACCTGTGGAGCTCGAGACCTGGACACGCAACCAGCGCTATGCCTTCTGGATCAACACCTACAACGCGCATATCCTGGCCCTGATCGTGGACAACTATCCTCTGGACAGCATCCGCGACCTCGGCGGCGCGGTCTTCGGTAAGGTCTGGGACCTTGAACTGATCCCCATGGGCGCCCACAACCCCGATGGAAGCGGGGACAGCCTAAGCTTGGGGGATATCGAGCACGAAATTCTGCGACCTGAATTCCGGGACGCGCGAGTCCACGCGGCTATCAACTGCGCCTCGGAGAGTTGCCCGCCCCTACTGGCCGAAGCTTTTGTCGCGGACAAGCTTGAGGCCCAGCTTTCGGGAGCGATGGCGGCCTTCCTGCAAGATCCAAGTCGCAACCGCATCGACCCAGTTGCGGGAGCACTCGAACTCTCTAGTATCTTCGACTGGTTTGCGGAAGACTTCGAGTTAGAAGACGCAGGAATCCGAAACTATGTCAGTCGCCATGCAGGCCTGTCATCCACAGAGTGGATAGCCGAGGCTAGCCTAGGCTACCTCGACTATTCCTGGGCGCTCAACGACGCAAGTGGCGCCGGGAAGTAGCTCCCCCCAAACAAGGCTTAGGACGCCTAGAGAAGGCGTCTAGGCTGGCTTCGGGCCCCGTGGCATCCGCTTCTGGGGGGGATTAATCCCCATACTAATCAGCTGCTCAGCCATGAGCTTGCGCGATTCCGCAAAGGCATGGCGGAGCTTGGGCTCACCCTCCTCTTTGGCTTGGTCCATGCCCTTGTCCAAGGCGCGGATGGCACTTATCGCACGCTTGATTGACTCCGACTTCTTAGACTCTTTCGCCGCTGCCCGGCGTTTGACGTCTTTGATCTTGGCTTCAAGGTCAGCGATGATTTGCTGGGGAGACCTGTGCGGTTTACGCATTTTTACTTCGTTAGTCACTGCCGTTCTCGAATTAGAATTGTTGGGTTTGCCCGTTGGGCACATCTGGGATGGTTTTACAACCGAGTATAGCACCTAGTTGTTCAGATCAACAATTGATTGCTCAGTCCTTCTAGGCGATACATATCAAAAGGTAACCGTGCGCACGAGTCAAGTCCAAACTGTGTCCTGTGTCCACACCCTTATTTATTCATGGGGGTCTGCTCTATTACTTAGTCATTGAAGCAGTCAAAATAACGCCAGAAAGCACTATGGATGACCAGCTGTTCCATAACGGCGGGAATCGTTCTACTTCGGTAAAGAATCCCAATGGAACCAAGAACCACCGTGCGGTTTTAGTGCGAGCACCCAGAACAGCGTATCCATAGGAATAAAGGAGCCCCCCCCAGACTCCACCATCACCTTTCTACCACATAACGACCACCATGAAGTCCATCTGGATTCCCCTCGCTCTGTGCGCCACTTTGGCGCCGATGTCCACCGCTTTCGCCGCCCAAAAGGTGCCTACCGACGGTCCCACCGCGATCGAGCGGGCCAAACTCGACCTTGCCGAAGCCCAAGCGCGCCTCAAAGTGCTCCTTAGCGAGCAGCAAAACATGCAGGTCGAATGGACGACCACCCACACGGCGGCCCCCGAAGCCGCTGCCAAGCAAGACAAGGACGCATCCAAGGGCAAATTCTGGAGCTACGGCACGAAGGAGGCCCCCGCTAGTAAAGATGAGGCCGAGTTGGAGCACTTCCTGCTTGCTGAGACGGGCTTAGTTCACGGGCACGGTGGTAAGGGGATTACTCACAAGGGCTTGAGCCTGGATGGCTCTGGGGAGCCTGTAGCAAACCAAAGCGTCTGGATCGATGAAGACGGCGTTCACAGCTGGACCACCACGACTGTGCCCCACGCGCAGCACGAAGGCGCAGCGGGCCTACCTGTCGTCGGTCACCACTCCGGCGCAAGCGACTTTGACTTCGCAGAGATCGAAGGGATGGTAAATGCCCATGGCGGCCAGGTCGAGCGCATGGTGCGCTTGGAGTTGCTCTCCGAAGGCGATTCAGCCGACGGGCAGGTTTGGCTCACCATGGATTTCGAGCACTTCCCGGCCCATGGTCAGCACCCCGTGATGGGCGGCCACGGCACTGCTCCCCACGGCACTGCTCCCCACGGTAGCTCGCCCCACGGTAGCTCGCCCCACGGCAACTCGCCCCACGGCAACTCGCCCCACGGCAACTCGCCCCACGGCAAGGGTGCCCCCCAGGTGCGCATGGAGCGCTTGGCCTTCCCTGTAGCACACCCAGGAATGGGTAACGCAACGGGTTCCTATCATGACCAAGGCGGTCTCCAATCCTTCCGATTGAAGGGTAGTGCAACCTGCTCCGAGTGCGGCGGCCCAAAGACTGGCGGCAAAAGCTCCGGCTCTCCAAAGATGCTCGAAAGCCATGGAATGATCGAGATGGGGACTCCCTTCGGCTCAATGAACAGCGGTGGCGATCACCAAGTCGAAATCATCATCAACGGTCGGGTCATGGAGCTCCAAGGTGCCGATGCAGCTTCGAGCTGCTCTGACTGCGAATGCAGCGCAAGCGCTTGCGAAGGCGACCTCGAAGGCGATGTGCAGAACTTCTTCATGGGCTCCACTTCCCAAGGTGGCATCGGCTACGAGGCTGAAGTTTGCGAGGAGTCAACTGCTTTTGAGATCGAAGTCTCCGAAGAGCAGGTCGTTTGTGAACTGGAAGGCGCCGAAGAGGTCGACTTCGCTGAGACGATCGAGACGTTCACATGGGCCCTCGAATCCGATGACATGGACGGCCAAATTGATGCTTTGATCCACGAGCTCGGTGGCAACAACGTCACGACCGAAGTTCGCGTGATCCGCTTGGACGACCTGGCTTCCGCTGACGACTTCACCGAGATCGACGCTCTGATTGCCGAGCTCGAAGGTGAGCTCGCAACTAGTGAACTGGACGCTCTGCTCGCCGAGCTCGAAGCCGACCTCGCGACTTTTGAGTCCGAGGTCGCCATCGAGTTCACAGCTCCTGTTGTGGCCAAGCCCGTCGCCAAGAGCGTGGACGCGAAGGTCGAGGCCCTTGAATCCAAGGTCGCCGAGCTGGAAGCCATCATCGAGTCCCTCGTCAAGGAACTTAACCAGCGCTAGACCCTAGCCTGACCCAACGCGGCGGCCGCCCCGACCCCACCGGCGCGGCGGCCCCCAGCATTTAAACTCAATTCCCC
>JBLHWM010000113.1:0-10003 GCA_047629095.1 Planctomycetota bacterium
CTTCTTGGTCCCTGTGACCTGCATCACATGCTCGCCATCCTTCGATGAGATCGTGCCCGTGTCGCCAGCCTGCCCGCCGCTTTCGGCGTAAAAGGGGGACGTGTCTAGGACGAGGCTCAGCTGGCCTGGCTCACGCTCTGCAGCGAAGAGAACCTTGCAACCGCTGAGCTCAAGGCTTGCCTCTCCCCCATCGTGGTAGGTCGAGCGGGTCTCGCCATCAATGGCTTCCAGCTCCTCGGCCGAGAGCAGCTGCTTGAAGCTGCCCTCGCTCTTGGATGCGTTCTTGTGCTTGCCCTCGGCTGTATCCCAACCTGCGAGGTCCACGGTCATGCCACGCTCTCGAGCCATCTGCTCAACGAGGTCCTGGGGAAAACCGCTGGTGGCGTAGAGCTCAAAAGCCTCGTCGCCAGGAAGCTCGGTAGCACCGCGCTCCTCCACTTGGCCGGCAAGTTGATCGAAGAGCGTGATGCCCCGATTCAGGGTGCGACCGAATGACGTCTCCTCGTCCTTAATAATCAGCTGCACGTGATCGAGGCGCTCACGCATCTCGGGGAACGACTCCCCAAGCACCTCGGCGACCACGGGCACGAGCTTGTAGAGCCACGGCTGGTTCATGCCGAGCTCCTGGGTGCCGAAGCGTGCAGCGCGTCGGATCAAGCGGCGCATGACGTAGCCGCGACCGGTGTTGCTCGGGGAGACTCCATCCGAAAGGGCGGCCGTCAGGGCGCGCATGTGATCGGCGCAAACGCGGAAGGCCACATCCGTGGAGCTCTCGCCGCGCTCATAGGTCCTGCCCGTCTCCACTGCAATCGCATCGATGATTGGAAGGAACAGATCCGTGTGGTAGTTGGAGTCCACCCCTTGCATGGTTGCGACAATACGCTCGAGCCCCAGGCCTGTATCCACGTGCTTGTTCGGCAGCTCTTTCAGGCTGCCGTCATCGAGCCGCATGAACTGCATGAACACCAGGTTCCAGAGCTCCATATAACGCTCATTGTCCGCGGGAATACCGAACTCCAAGGAAGCCCCGTCCTCGGGGTTTGTCTCGGGACCGCCCCGGTCAATGTGGATCTCGGTGCAAGGGCCACAGGGGCCCGTGGCACCCATCTCCCAGAAGTTCTCGGACTTGCCCAAGCGAAGAACGTGGCTAGGCAAAATGTCCGTCTTCTCCTTCCAAATCCGCTCGGCTTCTTCATCGGGCCCCAAGCCATCAGCCTTATCGCCTCCGTAGACAGTGACCCAAAGACGTTCCTTGGGAAGGCCGAAGACCTCAGTCAAGAGGGTCCATGCCCACTCGATGGCCTCTTCCTTGAAGTAGTCGCCGAAGGACCAGTTGCCAAGCATCTCAAAGAAGGTGTGGTGGTGGCCGTCCACGCCGACCTCTTCTAGATCGTTGTGCTTACCGGAGACGCGGATGCACTTCTGTGTGTCCACGGCGCGGGTGTAGTCCCGGGTTCCCGTACCAAGGAACATGTCCTTGAACTGGTTCATTCCAGCGTTGGTGAACAGCAGTGTCGGGTCATCGAGGGGAAAGGACCCGCTCGAGGGGACAATGCGGTGGCCGCGCTCTTCGAAGAACTGAAGATAGGCGGTACGGATGCCGGAGGCAGTCCAGGATTTTTGGGAAGAGCTCATCAAAGCGTCTAGGAAGGAGGCGTTCGTTCGGTTTGCAACCCAGTGGAGTCACATTCGGGGGCAGCATTAAAAGCCCGTGAAGGCCCAGGGGCAACCCCCGAGGCCCCGATTCGTGGGCACAGCCTAAGGCAAGTAAGTCCCTTGGCGGGTCCCGTTCGGACACAAAATAACGAGGGGCAAGCCCTAATGGGCCTGCCCCTCGTCAGGTCAGGTTGGTCGTCTCCTTTCGCTAAACGACCCAGCCCCGAGCAAAGAAGTCCCCCTTGGACCGAAGGGAGCCTGCTCGGAATCAACGCTCCCGACCTAGGCGGTTTGCTCTTTCGTATTGACTTCGGCGAGCCTGGCTGCTGCGAGCTGGTCTGCCTCGGCAAGTAGCTGTTCATCAGTCTTCGGTGTCATCGCCTTGCGCACGGATGCCTCAAGGTCCTTGGCGAGATCGGGGTTGTCCTTCAAGAAGGCACGGGCCTTTTCACGCCCTTGGCCAAGGCGAATCTCACCTTGTTCCGGGTGCAGAAGGCTGAACCACGTACCAGACTTCTTGACGAATCCTTCGTTCAGGCCGAGGTCGAGCAGGTCGCCCTCGTAGCTGATGCCGATGTTGAAGATAATGTCGAACTCGACCTTACGGAAAGGCGGTGCGATCTTGTTCTTGACCACAGTCACCTTGGTGCGGTTACCCACCACCACATCTCCATCCTTGATTTGGCCGATGCGACGGATATCCAGTCGCACGGAGGAGTAGAACTTCAGGGCGCGACCACCAGTGGTGGTCTCGGGGCTGCCGAACATCACGCCGATCTTCTCGCGGATCTGGTTGATGAAAATCACACAGGTCGAGGAGCGAGCAATCGCCGCGGTCAGCTTACGCATGGCCTGGCTCATGAGGCGTGCGTGGAGTCCCACAAAGCTATCCCCCATCTCACCGTTGATCTCGGCACGGGGCACGAGGGCTGCAACCGAGTCGATCACGATGACATCAATGGAGTCCGAGCGGACAAGGGTCTCGACAATCTCGAGTGCCTGCTCGCCGCAGTCCGGCTGGCTGACCAGTAGGTCGTCGAGCTTGACGCCCAGCTTGCGGGCATAGGAGGGGTCGAGGGCGTGCTCGGCGTCGATGAAGGCGCAGATACCACCCGTCTTCTGGGCCTCTGCAATGATGTGCAGGGTCAGGGTTGTCTTACCGGAGCTCTCCGGCCCGTAGATCTCGCAGATACGGCCGTGGGGCATGCCCTTGCCGCCGAGGGCCATGTCTAGGGAGATGGATCCGGAGGAGACCCCAGTGATCTCGTTAATGATGGCGTTTTCGCCACCGAGGCGCATGATTGCGCCGGTCCCGTAGCTCTGTTCAATGTCCGCTAGGGCCCCCGTGAGGGACTTCTCCTTGGACTTGATGGAGGTGACGTTCTTCTTTGCTTTGGCTTTGCTCATATCGTGAGTGGAGTCGCTGGCTGGAGTGTGATCTGTTAGGGATCGTTTAGGTGTCCCGAGGTTAGCGCCCCGGCGGAGTCAGTGGAAGTAAATAACAAAACTTCCTTTGCGTTGATGACGGACGGCAAGGCGGCTGGTGACGCTTGCTCCGGATCTTGGGCGCAATTCGTTCGAAGTTTTTGGCCTGCCGAGTCCTAGAGGCTCCCGAGATCGAGACGCCCGCATTATAAGGATTCAGGACGCGGGACGCACGGGCTGCGGTCTTGGTGGAGCGATGCTTCTCTTAGGGCCGCGCCCGAGGCGGGCGCAGGTTGACGGGGTGGCAAACTCCGCTTGGCTATCTGTCGAGAATCACTACTCGCCAGGCCGCCGCCCGGAAACATCGATCAGAGTGCCATGCCCTACCCAGGCTCGCTGGCACAGCGCGCGCTTCCCAATTACCGCGCTCATCCGGTGGTCCCTTAGAGTTCACGAAGGAAGAGGTTTCGAAAGCGGGTCTCCGAGCCGTGCGTCTGTAGATGGATCGGTCCTCGGGACCGAATGGCCTGGCCGCGATGGAAGTAGTTTTCGAGGATGACTTCATCGACGACAAGCTGTCCGTTTAGCACCACCGTGACCAGATCGCCCACGAGCTTCACATACATCTCATTCCACTCGCCAGCAGGCGCGTCCGCGAGAGCCAGAGGGAAGCGCTCGTTGGTTTGGTTATTCCACAGTGCGCCCGAGCCCTGATCGCTGCCGTTGCCCCACTCCTTCTCATTCGCAGGGTCCCACAACTGGACCTGCGGATAGCCTCGCAAATAGATGCCGCTGTCACCGTTTGGCAAGAGCTTCCAGTCTAGCCACAGCTCGAAGTCTCCATAGTCGGTGGCCGTCACCAAGTGTGGGCCGTGGCCGTCACTGACTAGCTCCTTACCGTCGATGTGCCAGTGCTCCTTTGCCGCCGTGGTCCACTCCGTCAACTTTGCGGTGCGCTCGTCTTCGCTGCTGCTTGCAAGCTCTCCGGGATCGTAGGTCGAGCCTCCCACCCAGCCGTCTAAAGATGCCGCGGGGAGTAGCGAAGTGGCGTCGCTTGGAATCCTTGGGGCACTCAGGCATGACGCGCAGAAGATGGAGAGGAGGGCGATCGCGCGAATTCGGTGCAGCATGGCTGAGGGTGTTGAGGATGGGGCGAACGGCGGATTTGACTTGGGAATGAAGCGGGGCCCGCGATTGAAATTCAACCGCGGGCCCTTTGCTTGGGGGGGAGCTGTGCTCTTTGCTTGCTGGCTTCAGTGCGGAGTTGCGGGCTTGGGGCCTTGCAGGTTCGATGCGGCTTTCGCTAGCTGCCTAACTGTGAAGTTGGACGGGCAGCTGCGCTGCCTGTGTGGGCCAGCAGCTGCGCCTCTCGTTAGATTGTAGTAATCTGCAACAACTCGTTAAACCGCTCTTCAACCATCCCACGCTTCTTCGAAGCCAGCACATCCATGCTAAAGCCCTCGACGCAGAACGATGCGGTCACGGTGCCGTATAGCATCGCGCGCTTCAAGGTAGACGGGCTCGTGTTTTGGCACGAGGCGATGTAACCCATGAAGCCACCGGCAAACGAATCGCCGGCGCCCGTGGGGTCGACGACGTTTTCGACGGGGTAGGCGGGCAGGCTGAAGTGGACGTCTTTGCCGATCAGGAAAGCGCCGTGCTCGCCCTTTTTCAAGACGACAAAGTCCGGGCCGAGCGCAAGGACTGCCTTGGCGGCTTTGAAGAGGTTGGTCTCGCCGGTCAGCATAGTTGCCTCCTCATCATTGAGCACGACACCGTTGACGCGCTTCAAGACGGAGATCAGCTCGTCCTTGGCGATGTCGATCCACAGGTTCATGGTGTCGAGCATGACGAACTCGGCGCCGGTGCACTGATCGAGCGCCTTGGCTTGAACGGCGGGAGCGGCATTCGCAAGGAACACGTACTTGGCGTCCTGCAGGTCGCCCATGACCTTGGGATTCCAGTGCTCGAAAACGCCGAGCTGTGTATCGAGGGTATGGCGCGTGTTCCAGTTCGCCTCGTAGCGTCCGGCCCAGCGGAAGGTCTTGCCTTCGGCGATCTCGACACCGCTCGTGTCCACGCCGTGGTTGTTCAATGCCAACAGCTCTTCGTTCGGGAAGTCCGTGCCGACGACGCCGACCAAACTAACGGGGTTGAAGTTGGCCGAGGCGTAGGCGAAGTAGGTGGCTGAGCCACCAAGAGCTTCATCGCGGGTAGCGTAGGGCGTCTCGATTTTATCGAGGGCCAACGTTCCAATAACGAGGAGGGACATGATTCGATTTAGGGGATGGAAAGAGAGGGAGACCTAGGCGCCAACCTTTTCGGTTTCGGCCACCTCGGCTT
This sequence comes from Planctomycetota bacterium, assembly GCA_047629095.1. Lineage (GTDB taxonomy): Bacteria > Planctomycetota > UBA1135 > UBA1135 > CALBMX01. The sequence continues at coordinate 5,425 of JBLHWM010000113.1, forward strand.
CAAGGTCATCTAGTTTAACCCGCGCGCCCGGAGCGAGCAGGAACAGTCCACCCAGCAAGCTCAAAAGTAGCTGGCAGAGGCGGAAAGTGATGCTTACGGCAGTTCCAAGGGCGCCAGATGCGCCGATTTTCTCGAAGATTTTGAGGTAGGCGATGTCCCCGACTCCAAATCCCATGGGCATGACCGGAATCGAGCTGACGATGTTGGCCACGGGAACGATCGCAAAATAGTCGAACAACGCAACCTCGCTGGGCAGAACCCCAAACGAGAGGCCCAGAACCCAGACTGCGACGATCGCGACGATGTGGTTGCCCAGGGAGAGCAGCATGGCGATGCCGAGCTCGACGGGGTGGGAGAAGTACGTGTTCGCCGCCTCGTCTAAGGCCTTCAGCTTGTCCCCGAGGGGCAGCTTATCCATCAGCTTGTCAAAGCCGATCGCACGCCGAATGGGCTTGTTGAAGTAGGCCAATGCGCCACCGCCCCCAGCGGCGGCAAAGACGATCAGGGGCATCTGCATGAACCCGAAGGGCTCCCCCACAATCAGCACGACCACAAGCGCTAAGAGAGCCAAGGTCATCAAGCCGATTACGCGATCTACAATCACGCTCATCAGCGCATTGCCACGGCGCTCGGGATGCTCCCGTACCACGATCACCGCCTTGGCGACGTCGCCGCCCGTCAGGCCTGGCATGACCAAGTTGAAGAACAGGCCGAGGTAAGTGAGCCGCAGAGTGTTTCGCCAGGTCGTCTTGCAGCCCACAAGGCCGAGCAGGCGCCACCAACGCGTCACTGCAAAGAGCATCGCAAGAAAGAAGAGCACCATGGCCAAGCCGATGTACCCCAAGTCCGCCGAAGCGAACACGGTAAACATGCCCGGATCCCACTCGGCCTTCACTCCGACAACACTTAGCGCGCCAGGCTCGGCACTTGGAGCGGTATCCACTAGATTCCCATCCCGGGACAGGTCCATTAGGTGGCCGGAGTCTGCCGCCGTGAGGGCCCAGGCCGGCAAATCGCCAGCCTCGGCGGCAGCCTTTGGATCCATCGTGAATTGAACGCGATCCGTCTTCCAGTCGCCTTCGATCGTGCCGGAGATCGTGAACGAATCCCCGGCCTCACTCTCCCAAGAGATTGTGTCGGACCAAGGCAGTAGGTTGACCACCAAAGCAATGATGGAGACGGCCAGCAGAACCTTGAGGAAACGAGCGGCGAGCGACTTGGGCTTGGGGGAATCCTTGGACATGACGAGCGGCTAGTTCGTCCCTTGGTTCGTTGCCCGAACAACGGGCTGAGGAATCCCCTTGCCCGGATTGCCGATGCGCCACCAGGCAGTCCAGTCTTCAGCACGCATGGACGTAAAATCCGCATCGCTCACCGTGCTCAAGGCGGCGCAAGCTTTGGCGGAAACAATGCCATGGGCGCTTTGGCTCTGGCCGATCAGGAAGTCGATCCAGCTGAGGCGTAGGAGCTCAGCATCCGTATCGGTCGTGCCCGCCTTGGGTGCCGGCAGCCCGTTTGCCGCGACCCATCCGAGGGCCGTTGCGACCACCTGCTTGTCCGGGTCCGTCGCAAAGACATTCATGAGCCCCAGAGGGATGCCGCCAGGTAGATCAAGGAAGGCCTGCAAGGTGGCGCGCCGAACCTCAGGAGCGGGGTCGTCCATGCCGGAACCAAGGGCCTGGCTGACCACGATGCGCTGCATGTCCTCTTGTAACTTGCCAAGCTCCTCTAGGGTGCTGGCGTTGGATTCTTCGAGCTCGGAAGAGCGCTCGATCAAGACGTTGCAGACCGCAAGAACTCGCAGGGCGCCATTGCGATCCAACGGAACTTCGCGCACTGCGGCCATGGCTGCGGCGAGATCCTCGGACTCTGTAACAGCGAGTAAGTCCACGCCCAGCTCGGCAACCGCCGCGGGCAATGCGCCGAGCCCAGCCTTCGCCAGGCCGGCCAAGAGGGGCGACAGCAGCTCCGCCGTTGCGGCGTCCTCAGGTGCGGCGGCGGGGCCTTCGACACCTAGACGTATGGCGTGCTTGCCCAGCTCGAGCATCGCGCGCTCTCGTCCAAGGACGTATTGATCGTCCACGGAGAGCCAGCCAAAAGCCTCGACCTGAAAGCCCGCCACAAGTGAATCACTTGAGTCGAGCCCGGCGAGAGCGAGCTGGTTGTCGAGACACTCCCCAAGCGGGTCCTCGATCGTGACCTCTCCGGTTCCAAAGTCCGCGAGTCCCTCGATGCGAATCGACCCGCCTTGGAAGGCGCGGGTTAGAGCGTACTCTAGGTCGTTCTGTACACGCCCGCGGTAGCTCACCTGGCCCGAGGGCGAGTGAACCTCGTGCAGGTTGGCGAGCTTGGCCCGGGGAATCTGGCAGGCCCCAAAGAGGCCACAACAAACGATGGCGGCCATGAGCCGCGTTTTGTGGGATGCATTCATGGAAGGGGGCAGTCTAACCGCTGCGGTACCCGATGCGAAACGGGCTCCCGGCCTATTCTATTAGTAAGCGAGAGGAAAGCCCGTGTTGCGCCCACTCGAGATCGCGTTGGGCAGGTAAATAAATGTGAGCGCCGGTATAAAGATCTTGGTGGGCTTGGACGCGGCGAAAGCCAAGGCGGGCAAGCGCGGGAATCCCCCTGGCTAGTTCGCACGGAAGGGCGGACGGACATTTTCTGTAAGTCAAGCCGAGGAATTGCGATCCGTCATGGGCTAAGGTTCAGCATCGTGCAAATCACAAGGGAGAGGAAGAAGGCATTGGGGCGCTGGGAGCTGCTCGCCATTGCTCTTGGGGGCATGGTCGGCGGGGGCATCTTTTCAATCCTGGGCGTCTCCGTTGCCAACATCGGCAACCTCACCCCAGTTGCCATCGGGATCGGAGGCATCCTCGCCCTCTCCGCCGCCTATTCCTATGTGCAGCTCGCGAAGCTGTACCAGGATGAGGGAGCGACCTATTCCTTTTTCAAGCGGACCTTCCCCTCTTCCCCCATGGCCGCATCCTTCATTGGTTGGGTCGTGACCTTTGGCTACATCAGCACGCTTGCTCTTTACGCCTTCACCTTCGGCGCTTACCTCACCAGTGCCTTCGACGTGCAGCACCCCGCCCTCGTCACCAAGGCGACCGCTGCTGCGGTGCTGATCTTCTTCGCCATAGTCAACCTTGTCAGCGTGCGCGGAATGGGCAAGTCCGAAGACCTGATGGTCTACACCAAGCTGATTCTTCTGGGCCTAATCGCCGTGGTCTTGATCCGGTCCGGGGATGTTTCGAACATGCAGCCCCTCATCGATAGCGACCTGAGCTGGTCCATGTTGATCATGACCGCCTCGATCACGTTCGTAGCCTTCGAGGGCTTTCAGCTCGCGATCCACGCTACCGAAGAGACGTCCAACCCCAAGCGCGACATTCCCTGGGCAATCTATGCGGCCATCGCCACCGCCACGGTGGTTTACGTCCTGATTGCTCTAGCCGCATTGATGGCAATCCCCAAGGAAGAGCTCATCCTCAATAAAGAATCCGCCCTAGCCGTTGGAGCGGAACATGCAATCGGAATGCCGGGACGAGTGATGGTCATCCTGGGAGCAGCCTTGGCCACTTGCAGTGCGATCAGTGGCACGGTCTTCGGCGCATCCCGACTCATGGCCGTCATCGCGTCCGATGGTTACTTCCCCACTCTGCTCGCCAAGCGTAGTGAGGACCACGTTCCTGGATACGCCATCGTCGCCATGACACTGATGGCTCTTCTAATGGTCAGCCTTGGCGGCCTCGAAGAGCTGCTCGAGTTCAGTAGCATCACCTTCATCATCGTCTCGCTGCTCATGGCCCACGCAAACTTCGTCAAGCGCAAGGAGACAGGCACGCACACGATGCTTGCTGTCCTCGTTATGGCGTTCTTAGCTGTCGGCTTGCTAGCGATTCTTCAATACCAGTGGCTCTTCCACGTCAGAGCGCTGTCCGTGACTCTCGGCATTTATGTATGCCTGGGACTTGGATCAGCGGCGTACGCGCAGCGCCGCGAGACGACCCACTAGAGATTGGGTCGCACTTCGCTCGCTCGTCTCCAAGTCCCCGTGCTGCAAGTTGCCCTAAATCCTGGCGGCGATGAAGACATGATTTTGGCTCTGACTTGTTGCAAGCTCTCAGGCTGACCGAGTTTGGTAAGCACTGGCTGATCCGCGCAGGGAGGGCCTAAACTGACGCTGAACTTGGCACTGCGCTCCGATTCGATGGATGAGCTACCCTGGTCCGTCCCGATGTCCTGCACGCAAGCAATCGTGCCCACCTGCCTCGCACTCCATGCCCTCCCCATGAAGGAAATTCCAGCTGTTGAGCTGCGCCTCGCCTCCGAGCAAGATCGAGCGGAACTCCTGCGCATGTACGCGGAGCAAATACGCATCCTTCATAGTTTTGATGCGAGCGTCGTGCCCGATCAGGTGCTCGAAGACGACTGGTGGCTGAAGCCCGAGGACCTCTTCCCGTTCATGATCTACCACGAGGGTGAGCCGGTCGGGTTTTGCCTCGTTTTTGGATCTCGCTACGCTGCGGCCGTCGGTGCTGGAGGCGACCACTTAATCTGGGAGATGTTTGTCGAC
>JBLHWM010000114.1:0-9929 GCA_047629095.1 Planctomycetota bacterium
AGCCCACGGCCAGCCCATCGGCGTCCAACACAACAGAACGGGGCTCTTTAAGGGCCTCGACGCGCCCGTGGCTATGGGGCGCTACCACTCGCTCAGCGTGGATCCGGACTCTGTACCGGCTTGCCTAGAGGTCACGGCCACATCGAACCTGGGCGAGGTCCTGGCCATCGCCCACAGGACACGCCCCCACTTCGGTGTGCAGTTCCATCCCGAGTCGATCCTGAGCGAGGGCGGCCAAGCGCTTCTGAAGAACTTCCTCGAGCTGTAGATCCGCTCTATTTCTCGTAGTTCACTTCGACCACGGTCTCGATTCCACCGCGTACCCAGAAGTCACCGATGACGGTTAGCTTGCGCGGCGAGATCGCAGCCACGATATCGTCGAGGATCCGGTTCGTGACCGCCTCGTGAAAAGCGCCCTCGTTGCGATAGCTCCAGAGGTACATCTTCAAGCTCTTCAGCTCGACGCACTGCTCGTCCGGCGTGTACGCAATGCGAATCGTCGCGAAGTCCGGCTGGCCCGTCAGCGGGCAAAGGCACGTGAATTCGGGGCACTCAAAGCGAATCTCGAAGTCGCGGTGTGCAGCGGGGTTCTCGAAGGTTTGAAGGTCTTTGGAGGGACTTGTGGACATGGTTGGATCCGGGAGTTTGCCCTTGTTCTTGGGGCGCGCGGTTTGAATTGCAGGGCGGGGAATTTACTCCTGAACACGTCCTCGGTGGCGCCAAATCGCAAGGCTATTCACCTGGCGCTCCAAACTCCACGCAAGATCCGTCGGAGAAAAGCTGCTTGCCACCCGGCCCGCCCCGCGGAAGCGCAGCTGCCCGCCCGTGGCGGACTCGGCTGTCAAGACCACATGGCGTAAGTGCACGAGGTCGAGCAGCTTGAGAACCCACTTGCTGTCTCCCTCGGCTTGGGAATCTGCGGCCTCACTTGGTAGGGCGAAGACCCAGTCGTCGCCGTCCACCTCATAGCCCAAGAGCCCGTCCACGCCAACAAGCTGGCCCGGTAGGTCCGCCAGCAGGTCGCAGCGCTCGACCCGCGGAAGGCCCTCGGCAAACCACATGCGTCCGATTTGGCCGGCCAGTAGCCAGTCGAGGTCCGCCGAAAGATCGAAGATACCCAGGTCGCGGTTGCGCCTCTGGATCCAGATGCCCGGCGTCGCGCCCTGGCCTAGGCCCTCGGCATCCGCCTTGGAGATCCACGTGACCGAGCCAGGAAATGGCGTGCTCGCATCCAGCCGCTCGGCCGGAGCTTGAACCCGCAGAGCGCCAATCGAGAAGGGATCCAGGTCCAGGGACGGCGACCTTGGATCCGACGTCCAGGGCGGCTGCTGTTCGAAAGCTCGAGGCTCCGGCAACAGGACGCCTAGCCTTGGTGGCGCAGGTGCGCCATCCATCTGCGGCCCGACGATCTCAGCGGGTGCCGGCAGCAGCAGAACCCCGCTTTTTCGCAGTACATCAAATTCGGGTTCCCGGGCGAAGGTGAACAGGGCCTCGCCAGTCAATCCCCGCGGCGCTCGGCGCAGGGGATCCACGTTGCGGCCGGTCAGGGATGGATCTAGCAGATGCTCCAGACCACCCTCAAACGGGTCGATGGCGCCAACGAGCGGAACGGGGTCGAGCACCAGAATCTGAGCGCCCGGCTTGCCGATTTCGCCGGCTTGATCTAGGCCGAGCAAGAGGTCCCGGCGCAGCTCGCTCGTCACCTGGATCGCATCGAGGTAACCACCGGTCTGCCCCATGCTGAGCAGCGCGTAGGAGCCCGCAAGCGCCATCGGTAAGGCCAGGCGCCGGAAGCCCTGAACGCCCGTCGCCACGACCACCAGACCGCTGGTGACCACGGCCGTCGCCGCCAAAAGCGTCTCGGCCCGACTAAAGTCCATGGAGTCGACGGACGCGCCTCCGAAGGCGGCAAAGAGCACGCCTCCGAACCACAGTCCCAACATCCATCCCCAGAGTCGCGGCGCCGAGCGCGCGGCGCGCAGGGCCGGCTGCATCATCAAAAGGAAGGCACCTGCCGCCAAGGCCATGGCCAAGCCCGGGTTCACCGAGCCGGCTCTGGGCACCGACACCACAAGCACCCCAAGGCGCTCGAGTACACCCGCCAACTGAAGCGAGGGACTGCCGCCCTCGAGGGGCACGCCAAACCACAGCCGCATGCCAAGGTCCGCAAACCCACAGATCGCAAAGGGCAGGGCGATCAGCGCTGCGGCCCGCCACGAATTACGATTCGGCCGGTAGCGCCTAGCTGAAACGAACTCGGCGATTCCAATCACGAGCGCGAGCCCAATTCCGCTGCCCCAGGAGAGGCTGGCGAGCACTGCAAGTAGCCCGGCCAAGAGTGTCTGGCTCGACCGGCGCTCCTGACGACCGCGCAGATAGAGCGCTGCCGCCCAGGCGCTGAAAGCTAGTCCTAGTAGCTCCGTGCGACCGGACAGGTCCGCCACGGCATGGACGGCAAGGGGGTGCAAAACGAGGGCGGCAGGCAGGGCCCGAGCCGCCGCGCGACCGTGGTCCGTACCTGTCCAAGGCTGCAGCAATCGCCGCACCAAGTTGCCGAGCCCAAGCCCGGCTAGAATCAACAGCAGCAGATTCTCAAGGCGATAGAACTTCGCGCTCGAATCTGTAACTCCCCAGAGCCGCCGGGAGAAGGCCATCGAGGCGCCGCCCAAGACAGAGCCTCGACCGCCCGCATCCACGAAAGCCTCCAGGCTCATCTCCTGCATCGGTAGCGGCTCCACGGCCGATGCGGAGTAGGCGCGCCCGCCCGCGGCATCTGCAAGGACCAAGAGATCCTTGCCAAGGAAACCACCGGTGGACTCAGAGCCCGGGCTTCCGGTACCCTTCAAATAGGGTCCATAGACGGCACCCAGCAGCAAAAATGCGCCGAGCAGCAACAGGTTCTTAAGCCAGCTAGGCATCAGCTTGGATCGGCTCCTCTTCTGGTTCTTCGGACTCCCACGCGCCGAGCAGCCATGGGGGCAGCTCTTCGCAGCGCTGCACCACGGCCCGGGCGGGGGCATAGGCATTTTGGGGAGAGAGCACTGCTCTCACGATGCCGCGATCGGACTGCACAACGATCGGCGCTACGAAGTCCGGCTCGTCGTGCAGGTCGTCGCGAGACTTCAGGTAGACGGGCACAAAATAGCCGCGGCCCCCACTGTGGATCTGCGGCGTGGCGAGACCGCGGTGGATGGCCCAGCTGATCGCGCCTGCAATCGCCGCGCACTTGGCCACCGGGCCGGCATCGTCGAACCCGGGCAGGTGAACCCGACGCTCGGGGTGCTCGAGCTCGCAGGCGACGATGATCTCGTGGCTAGGATCCAGGCTCTCCCAAACGCCAAGGTCCGGGGCCTCGGGCAGGGCCTGGGTGCTAGGGCGCTCGCCGACCCAATTCACGACCCAGGGATTGCCCTCGGGTTGCGCGTTCGCGGAGATGCCCAAGTAGATCGGCGCGCCGGTCTTGGTGGTCATGTTCCCTGCGGTCATCACAAGTTGCCCCTCATTCCAGAGGTAGCAGCCCTGCTCCACCGAAAGGCGCAGGTGCACCGCTAGGTATTTCAAGAGGGCAAAATCGCGGGTGCCCCACTGCTCATCCACCGCGAGCTCCTTGAGAAAGGAGAGCCGGCCCGCCGGCAGGTAGCAGAAGCGGAAGAGCGCTTGGATGGAGAGGTATTCGTCGCCGAAGTCCGCGAGTAGACGCTCCCGGGTTGGCGCCTCGCTACCCTCATGGACGGGCTGGTCGGATGTCGTGGAAGAGGTCATGTTTGCTGTCGCACAAGTAGAAATAGAAAAGTGGAGTATCTGGCAACTAGGATTAGGTGCTGTGGAAGCCGGTAGTTCAAGGCTCCTGTGCTATCGTCTTGCGCCTTCTCACCACCACCCGGCGCGCGGCTTCCTCCCAAGTGGCGCGTCCTTAGCTACTCCTTATAGATATGCTGGATACCTTCCGCCCCCTGCTCGACGCCGCCCGGGACCTCGATGTGTCCGACACCGCCGCTGCCGAGGCTCTCCTAAACGAGCGCTTTGACCCCCAAGGCGAAGCCGGCCTCGCCCTTAGCGCCAAGCTGCTCGAGATGCTCGAAGCAGGCGAGATCGCCAACCGCGGCGAGCTGCCGATGACCTTTGGCCGCGTCTCCAAGGCCTGTCCCGAGAGCGACAACTTCACCATCGACGTGGTGCGCATGAACGGTGCTGGGCCCAAGCACCGCCACCCCAAGGGCGAGATCAACTATGCCATTCGCATCGCTGGCGAGCCGAAGTTCGACGGTCGCAATCCCGGCTGGATCGTCTTCGGCGAGGGCACCGAGCACGTGCCCACCACCACCGGCGGCGATATGCTGATCGTGTACCTCCTGCCCGAGGGCGCCTTCGAGTTCGTGAAGTAGGACCGCGAAAGAAAGCCGAAGGATTTGGATCTCAATCATCGGAAACGGGGACAGGCAAGGACCGCTAGTGCCGATTGCATGGGCAATCCTCCTTTCCTATGAACACGGATCTCTTCCCCCCACTTCACCCGAGCCAAGGCTCGACCGCGACGAAATCGGCGCGGCTGCACGTCCTGATTCCGCCCGGGGCCAATAGCCGCGAGCTCTGCACGACCCTCGCCGCCCTGGGGACGGCCAAGGATCCGCGCCTCTTCATCACGGCTAGCGCGCCGCGCGATTGGGCCGAGACTCCCCAGGACGTACGGCTGAGTTTGCTCGACTCGTCCAGCGTTCTACTCGACGACAAGTCGATGGGAGACCCCATCGCCAACCTTGGGCTCACTGAGGACTCCGTGCTCTGCCTGTTGCAAGCCGGGGCTATCCCACCTAGGGGGTGGCTAGAAACTCTGCTCAGCCACGGCCGCCTTGAGCCTGGCGCACGGGCCGTTGCCGCGACCGGCGACACGAGCGAGTTGAACGCCTGGGCCGATGCCGCCGAGCGCGCCCGACGCAGTTGGTACCGCCTGGCCGAGGATCGCTCCCGGGTCGAGACGCCGCTGCTCGCCCTCTTCCGCCCAACGGACTGCAAGCGAGAGCTGCGCGACTGGTGGCGCAGTGGTGCCCACGGCTCTCTTCGCCTGCCCCCAGGTGGAAGGCTGCTCTTGGCTAAGGACCTGCTCGTGCGCTCCCCGTACTCGAGCCCCGACCAGTCCCCTAGTATCCAGTCTCACATGCGCGATCCTCGCATCGAACCGGACCGCCGGACCGATTGTGTGGAAGACGCCGAGGACCAGCGCGAGCGCCTTCTAGAAGTGCTCGAAGATGGCCCACACCCCGAAGCCAGCCTCTATCTCACGCGGCTTGCCCTTGGGCGTGGGCGTCGCGCGGAAGCCGCGGACCATGCCCGGGCGTGCTTGGAGTCCTGGCCCAAGTCCAGCGAAGCCAAACTGCTGCTGGCGCGGTCTCTGATCGGCCAGAACCGCATCGATAGCGCGCTCACGATTCTCGAGGATCTACAGCAGAGCGGCCCCATGACCACCGATCTCCACGGCGGGCTCTTCGCTTGCCTCGGCAGCATCTGGCTGCGCAAGTCTGACCCGCTACAGGCACGCCCCTGTATCGACGAGGCCCTCGTCCTCGAACCGGAGAACGTCGTTGCTCTTTATGGGCGCGCCCGGCTAAATCTGGCCTTGGGCGAGTTCGAGGCCGCTTTGGCTGACCTGCTTGTCATCACGCGGTTGGCCCCCTTGAATCCAGATCCATGGTTCGAACTCGGTCGCGCCCATGTGCTTGCCGGTGAGTACGCCATGGGTCGCGCTTCCCTGCTGCACCTACTGAAGCTGACTCCAGAGCACGATGCGGCAAGGGCTCTCCTAGAGCGCACTGACCCGGATCTCTGTCCCCATCCGCAGTCCGACCTGCCCGATAGCGACGGCCAATTGTGGTCGAATCTCAAGTAGCTAAGGCCTGAGAGCGTCCGTCGCACTTGGCCCCACGCTTCAGATTTCTGGCCAGACAACCGAACTCGTACTTGCTGAATGCGCCCACTTGACGTATTCCTAGAACCCGTGATGCAAGCCCTACCAAGAGTGACCCGAAGCCCCAAGGGCGTAGAAGCGATGCGCCCATGGTGCGTCCTGCTCTTGGTTGCCTTTGCGCTCTTCGCCCCTCTTGCGGGAGCCTATGGCACGGCAAATGGCGCATCGAATCCAGTCTCGATGAATGCGTATATGGGCGCTGGTGGCTGCTCGATGAGCCTTGCTGGAGTGAGCTCTAGCGCGATGGAAGACTGCTGCTGCGCCGCTCCTGTCACTTCGAGTGCTCCTATCCAGGTCGCCCCCACGGCGACAAAATCCTGCTGCACGGAGCCCGCGAATGAGGCCCCTGTCCAGGTGCCTCAACTCGTCAATCGCTGCAACTGCGAGAGCTCGCCCCTAGCGCCCCACTCACCGGTCCCCGGAGCTCGCATCAATGCGACGGTGCCCGCTCCAGATCCAAGCTCGACCCTCGTCGAGCTCATGCTAGCCGCCAGCTACCGGCCCGGCTCTCCCCTGCTCTGGGCCAACTTGCCAGTTTCTGGTCCAATCCCGGACTCACTTGCGCCCACTCGAATGGTCGAGTCCTGTACGTCTGGCGCGAATCGAATCGGTATCCTGCGTGGTCAAGCCACGCGACTCGCACTGCTCGCGACCCTGCGACGCTAGGAGCTTCTGCACTGTCTTGCCCATCGCGAAACCGGTGGAGAGGACAGCTGTGTAGCCGCTCCGGCCACAGATCCTGATTGAGCGCAGCCATGCCCAGGCGCGCCCGGGATCCCGGAGCTTGAAGACTCCTATTCGGGCGTACTCACGTCAGGAGGTCCAGCATGGACCGCTCCCTATTCTCAACGATTCGATTCGCGCCAAGGCCGGACCTTCGGCACGCTGCCGCTTGGATTCTGCTTGGATTCTGCGCATGCCGAGGACCCGCAGAAGGGCGCTTTGATCGCGAGCCGATCCTGCCAGCAGAACACGCACAAGGCTTGGCCCTAGGCGCGTCTTCCGAACCTAGCTTCGAGGCCGCGGCTGCCGACTTCTCCTCCGCAGGAACGGTCTCCTTGGAGCAGGTTCTAGACTTCGCTCGGACCCGCAATCCGGGACTCGAGGCCCAACGGCAGGGCGCGCTTAGCTTGCAGCAGTCCGCCCGGGCCAGCGGTGCCATGCCTGAGCCGACGGTCTCCTGGACCGAGTTCTTCAGCGAGGTCGAGACCCGCGTCGGTCCCCAGGAGCGCCGCTTTGATGTGTCCCAGAAGCTGCCTTGGTTTGGCGCACTGGAAGCCAAGATCGATGCGGCGGATGCGACCGCCAGAGCGGCGACAGCGTCTACCGAGACGAAGCAAAGGGAGCTCTTCAGCCGCATCGAATCCCTACTTTGGAAGCGCCGGCTGTTTCGCGAGAGCGCCGAACTCGAGCTCGAGCATATCGCTCTCTTCGAGTCCATCTCGGCCTCTATCGATGGCCGCTACCGCACGGGTAAGGCCGAGTACGCGGATCTACTTCGGTCCCGCTCGGAGATCGAACGCGCTAGAGAACTGCGCGACTCAGCCCTCGATGGGGTCGAGCGCGCCGACGCTCTTTTGCGACGCGAGCTCGCCCTGTCACCAGGTGCGCAGGTGCCGCGGGTCCGACTCATCGGCACCTTGCCAGATCACTTCGGGGATACCCAAGCCCGAACCAACGCAGCCATCGCCAGCAACCCAAACTTGCTTCGCCTTGGGCACCTCGAAGAGGCCGCAAAACAGAAGCTCAACCAGGTCGATTACGAGCGCAAGCCCGACCTCACCCTGGGCGCTTTCCTGATCGATACTGGCCTTAGTGACAATCCCCTCACGCCCGGTAGCGGCAACGACGCCACCGGGATCAAGCTCTCTCTCACCCTGCCCATTCGCCAGGGCACCTACGACGCTATGGAGCGCAGCGCGCGCCATCAAGTCCGGGCCCTGCGCAATCAACGCGAGGACATGTTGCTCGCGATCCAGGGCGAGGTCGCATCGTCCCTCGAAGACTTCCAAGCCGCCCAGCGCCGCCTCGACCTGATTGCCCGCAGCCTCTTGCCGAGAGCCCAAGAGGTGCTCGACACAACCCGCGCCGGCTATGCGTCGGATCGCTCGACCTACCTCGACCTTGTGAGTGCAGGGAACAGTCTTGTGGGGCTCGAGATCGAGCTACTACGGGCCAAGGTCGACCGTGAGCTCGCACGCATTGCTATCGAACTGCATCTTGGCCGCAACCTCGACCTGCCCAACGCCACCAAACCATCAGCGGAACGCTAATCATGAACTCCTCCATCTCGATCCCACGCTGGCTGCTCGGCGGCGCCGCCCCTGCCCTACTTGCAATCTTGGCCTTCCTGTTAGGTGCCTACCTGTTCGGAGCCGAGGAGCCCACCGGCCCCAGTGCGGGCAGTTCGACCGCGGAAACTTCCCACGAATCGCAAACGACATGGACCTGCTCCATGCACCCGCAAGTACAGCTACCGAAGATGGGCAAGTGCCCGATCTGCTTCATGGACTTGATCCCCTTAGTGACAAGTTCCAGCGGCGCGGGGCAGGTTGCCCTGCAGCCGGACGTTGTCAACTTGCTGTCTATCGAGACTCGCCCCGCGACTCGCCAGGCGATCACTCACGCGGTGTCCATGGTGGGCAAGCTTGCCATTGATGAGACGCGAACTTCCATCATCAGCGCATGGGTTCCCGGTCGCATCGATCGCTTGTTTGTCGACTCGACGGGCATCTCGGTTCGCAAGAATGACCATCTTGCGGATCTCTACAGTCCGCCCCTCTACCAAGCCCAGGTCGAGCTCGCCCAGGCGCGCTCGGCACTAGCCCGTGCTCGGGCGGGCCACAGTGGCCGCGTCGATGAGAGCCTGGTGTCCGCCGCCCAGTCCGGGGTCACCGCGGTGGAAGAGCGCATGCGCTTGTGGGGACTTACCGAGGCGCAGATTCACGAGCTCGCCGTGCTCGAAAAGCCCACGGACCAGATCACTATCTTTGCTCCGTCCAAGGGCGTCGTGACCGAGAAGCTGGTGCACGAGGGTCACTACGTCGAGACCGGCACGCCCATCTATTCCATCGCCGACTTGTCCGGGCTCTGGCTCGAACTGCAGGCTTTTGAATCCGACCTTCCCTGGCTCTCCCTTGGTCAAGAGGTTCACTTCCAGACAGACTCGCTTCCCGGCGAGACCTTCGAGGGCAAGATCACCTTCATCGAGCCCTGGATTGATCCGGGCACACGCACGGCCAAGCTGCGCGTTGAGGTTCCCAACGAGCACGGCCGGCTCAAGCCCGAGATGTTTGTGCGCGCGAAGGTGCAAGCGGAAGTCAGCGCGAGTGGCACCGCTCTCAGTGCCAATCTTGACGGCACCTATTCCTGCCCTATGCACCCGAACGTGAGCTCTCCAAGCGCGGGGGATTGCCCCATCTGCGGGATGCCCCTGGAACCCTGGAGCAGCCTCGCGGGATCCTTCGGTGCAAGCCACCGCGACAACGTCGAGGGACTGCCCCTGGTGATTCCGACCACCGCGCCGCTGATCACCGGACGCCGTGCCGTGGTGTACGTCCAGACCGATGGCGAAGATGGCGAGCTCATCTACCAGGGCCGCGAGATCGAGCTCGGCCCCCGCGCTGGGGGCATGTTCGTCGTGCTCGATGGCTTGGAGGAGGGAGAGCTTGTGGTCACCCGTGGCAGCTTCAAAATCGACAGCGAGCTGGAGCTCAAGGCCCAGACCAGTTGGATGAGCTCGGGGGTCTGGGAAGACGCGGACGGCGATGTGGACGAGACGATTGAGCCTAGGTTCGAGGGACTTAGCGGGCCGTTCCGGAAGCACCTGAACCAACTCTGGACGACCTATCTCGGTATCCAAGGCGCTCTTGCTGGGGATGATCCCGGTGCCCTGAACGAGGCCATGGCGGCGGCGCGACTTGCGCTGGCCGCTAGCTTCCGCATGGACGATCTCGATCCAGAAGCC
>JBLHWM010000115.1:0-9813 GCA_047629095.1 Planctomycetota bacterium
GATCGGCTGCGGGCCCTGGGGCCGCAACATCATCTCCGAGCTCCACGGGCTCGAGGGGGCCGAGGTTGTCGCCGTGGCGGACCCAGTGGCCTCGCGCCGCAAGGCCGGCCTGCGCAAGGGGCCAACAGCCGCGGGTTACGCGTCCCTGGCGGAGATCCGCGCGGCGAAGCTCGACGTGGAAGCCGTCGTGATCGCGACGCCGTCTCACCTGCACACCGAGCTTGTCTTGGAAGCGCTCGCCGCGAAGTTACCGGTCTACTGCGAGGCTCCCATGGCGACGACGGCCGAGGACCTCAAGGCGATCCAAGCTGCGGCGAAGGCGGCCGGCGTACCCTTCACTTGTGGTCTGCTCGTGCGCTCGAATCCCCTCTACGGCCACGCTCGAAACTTTGTGCGCTCGAATGCGATCGCAGACTTCGTGGGCTTTCGGGCCCAGCACCACGAGAAGACGAGCTGGAGGTCACCCGCGGTCAACCGCGCGGATGAGGAGGCCCTGAACTGGCGCTTGGACCCCGAACTCAGCTTGGGTTTGGCGGGCGAGTTCGGCGTGCATCAATTTGATGTGATCCATTGGTACACCGGCATGTATCCGTTGGCTGTTCGCGGCGACGGCTCGATCCAGCTGCATCGGGACGGCCGCAAGGTCCACGATACGATCCACCTGGACATGGAGTTTCCGGGCCATCGCGTACTGCGCTACGACGCGACCATCGCGAACTCGTTCCAGAAGCGCTTCGAGCTGTTCCACGGCACCGCGGGTGCAGTGAAGATGGCGCAGAATGCGGGCTGGCTGTTCAAGGAATCCGACGCGCCGACGATCGGCTTCGAGGTCTACGCGGGGCGCCAATACTTCCACGATGAAGAGGGCATCACCCTGGTCGCCGACGCGACGAAGCTGGCCGCCCAAGAGCGCATCAAGAATGGCGTCAGCTTGCAGGAGCCACCGCTGCGCTTCGCCTTGCGCGGGTTCCTATTGACCGTGCAAGAGGGCGCCGAGCCGTACTGCTCAGTCACCGAGGGAGCTCGGGCCAGTCACGTGGCCATTGCCGCCGCTACGGCGGTTGCCAGCGGCGAGCGCATCGAGATCGACCAAGGCCTCTTCACCGAAGACTAAACGCTCCCCCGACTTTGCTAGGATCCCACCATGTTGAAACGACGCGAATTCCTGATCAGCTCTTCGATCTGCGGTGCCGGGCTCTTGGCCAGCGCATGCGGCTCGACGGGCACCAAGTCTGGCTCTAAAGTCACCATGCCCAGCCACGAGCCCATGCTAAAGATCTCCCTGGCCCAGTGGTCTTTGCACGGCGCCCTAGGCCGCGGCGAGATGACCAACCTGGACTTCCCGCGCGTCTCGCGGGAAAAATACGGCATCGACGCCATCGAGTACGTGAACTCGTTCATGCGCAAGGAGTCTCTCCAGGCCGGCTACATCCAGGAGCTCAAGAAGACCTGTGAGGGTGAGGGCGTCCAGAGCTTGTTGATCATGTGTGATGGGGAGGGCAACCTCGGCGATCCCGATGCTGGCAGGCGCACCGCGGCCATCGCCAACCATCACCGTTGGATTGACATCGCGAAGGAGCTTGGCTGCCATTCGATTCGTGTCAATGCACGCAGTGCCGGCGACTGGGCCACCCAGCGCGAGCTCGCAGCCGACGGACTCGCGCGTTTGACCGAGTATGGCGCGCCCATGGAGATCAACGTGATCGTCGAGAACCACGGCGGGCTCTCCTCCAATGGCAAGTGGCTGGCCGAGGTCATGGAGCTTGTGGGCCATCCGCGCTGCGGCACCCTGCCCGATTTTGGCAACTTCTACATCGGCGACGAGGCCGGTCCCAAAAGCGACGGCTGGTACGACATCTACCAAGGCATCGAAGAGCTGATGCCCTACGCTAAGGCTGTCAGCGCCAAGAGCCACAACTTCGACGCCGACGGCAACGAAGACGCCAAGGACTACATGCGCATCCTGCGCATCGTGCTGGACGCCGGCTACCGCGGCCACCTAGGCATCGAATACGAAGGCGGCGAGGTCTCCGAACCTGAAGGCATCGCATTGACCAAGGCTTTGCTCGAGCGCTGCATCGCCAGCCTCACACCCGAATACACCTAAACCACCCCCCTTATGAAAGTCAACGCACTCTTCCTGATCCTGCTTCCCCTGGCCGCCTGCTCCCCGAACAACTCGATCGAGTCGGCGGATCCCGTCACCAGCGAGCACCCCACAACTATGAACGAAACCGAAACCGAGTGGACCTCGCTCTTTGACGGCGCATCCTTCGATCACTGGCGAGGCTACGCACAGGACGCCATGCCCGCGGGCTGGCTGATCGAAGATGGCACCATGTTCGCCAGCACACCGGGCGCTGGCATGGACATCGTGACCAAGGCCGCCTACACCGACTTCGAGCTCGAGCTCGACTGGCGCGTTGGCGAAGGCGGCAACAGCGGCATCATGTGGCACGTGGACGAGTCCGCCGGCGGCTACCCCTGGATGACCGGCCCCGAGTTCCAGATTCTCGACGACGCCGCCCACAACAACGGCGAGGTCGGCAAGAACAGCGCGGGCGCAAACTACGACGTCCAAGCCCCCTCCGCCGCTGTGACCAAGCCCGCCATGGAGTGGAACAACGCGCGCATCCTGGTGAAGGGCAACCACGTCGAGCACTGGCTCAACGGCACCATGATCGTCGAGTACGAGAAGGGCAGTGCGGACCACAAGCAGCGCGTGGCCGAGTCCAAGTGGAAGGACATGGCGACCTACGGCTCGACCACGACCGGCCACATCGCCTTCCAGGGCGACCACGGCAAGGTCTGGTTCCGCAACCTGCGCATCCGTCAGCTGTAGCGCTCCCACGCGACGCCTCACCAAAGAGGTTCCCTGCCAAGGCCATCCCCGACAGACGTTTTTGTCCGGGATGGCCAGCTTTTTGGCAGCGCTTCCGAGCCTAAAAAGGCAAGCTTCTGCCCATGACTAACTACCCAAAGAAGACCTGCGAAATCGACCAGCTCGTCACCCACGCTAGGCTCGTCAAATCCGCCCTTGCCGGCACCAAGACCCAGCAGCGCCGCAACGGTGTCTATGGCTACCCCGGCGAGACCTTCGACATCGAAGGTGTGCAGTTCGAGATCAAAGATCTGCGCCGCGAGACCTTGGGCGAGATGACCGAAGAGTCCGCCAAAGCCGAGGGCTACCCCGGCCTGGAGATGTACAAGGACCTGATCCTGCGCATGCACAAGGGCATGGAGTGGAGCGGCGAAGCGAAGGTCTGGGTCCACGAGTTCGCCCGCTGCGAGTAGCTGTGGAATCGGGCGGTCTTAGTGTTCCGCCCGGAAACAACAACTCGGCTGATTCCTCCAAGCCCCTGCAGCGTCAGTCGGGATCACCCCACACTGAAAGTGGGCTTCGCACCAGGCCGGACCGTTCTCCTGTGGGCTGTTACCCCTCGAGCGTTTCCAGTAGCTTGCTCATCTTCTTGTGCTTGGCTGGAAACTTCTCGAGGTCTTTGCGGGAGCGGATCAGCGTTGCCAAGCGCGCGCGTTCAGGGCCCTTCAGGCACGGCTCGGCGCGTTCGGCGTAGGTCGGAAACTGGTTGGTGGCGGCGGCGCTAATGGTCTCGAACATGGTCTCGAGCGTGGCCTCGTGGAAGGCCTCCCGGGAGCAGAGCTCGACGAGGATGGACATGGTCTTGTCCTCGCCAACGACGGTGGCGCGGGCGCACGCAGCCATGATCATTGGAAGGGCATCGAAGATCTTCTGAGGGACCAGGGGCGTGACGGTCAAGAGGCAGTAGATCGAGCTCCACAGCACGCGATTGTCCTTGTCCTCAAGCTGGTCGAAGAGGTTCTGCAGTTGGGGCAGCACAAGCTCGGGCTTGCGCAGGCCAACCTCGTACAGCGCCTTCAACGAGTCGTGGCGCTGCTTCTTTCGACCGGAGTCCAGCAGAACGCCAAGCTCTTCAATCGCCTCGTGGTCGTCCCACTCGCAGATCTCCTTGGCGAGCTCGATGTTCGGCGCCTCGGAGCGAGGCGTACAGTTTCCGGCGAGGCGATGGGCGATGGACATGGGGCGGGATTCTTTGGTGGGGAGTAGGTGGAGACTTGTGCATGATAGACACTGCTTCCAATCATGACCATGAATCCAACCAGTGAAACCGAGCTCTATGGGCCGATACGGGATCTGCTCTTAGAGCGGGGGTACGAGGTCCAGGCGGAGGTCGAGCACTGTGATGTGGTCGGGCGAGACGGCGATCAGGTTGTCGTGGTGGAGCTGAAGGTGCGGTTTTCGGTGGAGTTGTTGGCCCAGGGCAGTGAGCGGTTGGGGATCACGGACTTGGTTTACTTGGGGATTCCGGCGCCGAAGCGGAGTGTGCGGGGGCGGAGTTGGAAGCGGAACCGGAAGCTGCTGCGGCGGCTGGGGCTTGGGTTGATGGTGGTGAAGCTTGGGGACAGTCCCGAGGTGGATGTGGTTTTACATCCAACGCCGTACCAGCCGCGGAAGTCGAAGGTTCGCAAGCGCGCTGTCCTGCGCGAGATGGAGGGGCGCAGTGGGGACCACAATGTGGGCGGCTCGACGGGCACGACGCTGATGACGGCCTATCGCGAGGATGCGGTCTTGGTGGCTTGCGCGCTCTTTGGCCGCGGCGAGCAGACGGCGGCCAAGCTGCGCAAGTTGGGCACGCCCGATCGGACGCGCCGCATCATGTACGACAACCACTACGGTTGGTTCGATCGCCTAGGGCAGGGGCTCTATCGGTTGACGGAATCCGGCGAGCAGGCTCTGGAGCAGTACCCGCAGCTTGCGGAGACTTGTCGGTCGCGGCTAGAGCTCTAACCTGCGGGGCGGTGCCCTATCAGTTGCCCGCGGTTCCGACCCAGCCTTGGTGGATTCCGAGGCGGGGTATTAGGGGGACCTTGAGGGCCGGGGGCCAAAAGCCTACACCGGCGGTGAAGCCCAAGAAGTGCACTTCGATTCCTTGGCGCAGTCCGACCCCAAGGCCTAGGTAGCCGGTGTCGGCCTCGAGGCCCCAGCCTGCGGAGGTGACACCCGCGCGGAAGATGCGCGGGTAGTCCTTGCCGATGGAGTTGTGGTGGAGCTCGGCGTGAAGTCCTGGCGTACCCTCGACGAGTGCGGTCACAAAGGTGTTGCTGTTGGGCCCAGGCCAGGCACGGTAGGCGCGATCCTTAGGCGACGAGTACGAGGCAGACCAGCTGTTTTCGGAGTGCCGGATGTAGCTCGAGTGTCCGAAGTCGGCTTCGGATTCGGCCAACCGCAGAAGGATCGGAATGGCCTCTCGGGCCTCCGCTCCAGTGAGTGTCTCAAGGACGGAAACACGGTTCTTCCAGCGTTTTGGGTCGACTGCAGCCACTTCCGAGATGGAGTTCATTTCCACACCGCTGGCCTGGTCCGTGACCTCCAAGCGCCTCCAAGAGTCGCTGTCGCCGTCCTTGATGTCGATCCATGCGTGCTCGGCGAGGCGCGTGTACCATGGCTGGAAGTCGGGTAGGCGCACGGAGTTAACGACCACGAGATAGGACTCGCTCACGGGCAGACTCCTGGGGCTGGGGCCGAGGCAGGAGGTCGAGATCAGGCCGAGTACAAGGGCAAGCAGGAGTCGATTCATGCCGTTAGCGTAGCGCCGACTTCGGCGAGGGCAAGTCTAGCCGCTCGTGAATCGGAAGCTAAGGCCCAGCGGGAGCAACCCTAGAGGATTCGCCCCAGGGAATCGCAAAACGAACCCCGCTACCGCTGTACTTCCACTGGTAGAAACCTCGGTTAGCACACGAGTGCACAATGCCTACCGCGAAGAACACGAGCAGTCCTGCGATCACAAGCTGGTTGCGACCGCCCGGGAAAGCGCGCCGCGCGATGTAGACAACCGGCGCCCAGGGAAGCGCTAAAAGCATCGCGCCAAGGGCAACGCTCGACAGTCCGATCAAGTACTACATGTGGAAGAGTCCAACGCTGCCGCCGCAGGCGACCACCAAGACCAAGAGCTCCAAGAGATCCGCCGTGGCCGATGGGGAAGTCTTGGGTCCGTCGGCGTGCTTAGGTGGTGCTGACTTCGTGCGCCGCCTTTTGCGCAGCACGCCAACTGCTCCGCGCCATGCTCGACTGACGGGGTGCATGATCAGTATCCAGAGCAAGGCGCCCACGTTGAGCCAGCGCGTTAGGGTTAGCAGCTCGTCGAGGCCCTCGACACGGGGGCGCTCTGCACGCTGGCTCCACAGCCAAATGTGCCAGGTGAGGTAGGCGCCAAAGAGGACCATCAACGCGAGCCGCCATGGGCGAGCCTCGGTCTCGGTCTCGGCGCGAGCGCGGTCATTGCGCTCGAGCCGCTGCCTGCCTGTCTCTGGGAGTGCCTTCATCAATGGATCCTACCCCTGAAACCTGATCTCGATGCTTTCAAGTCCGCTCCAACGCCAGGAGACACACTTCGGGGCTGCTAGAGGGCGATTTTGAGCTGGGGATGGCGGGATTTGGCCTGCTCACTCTCGCCGCGGCACTGCACGAGTCAGCGACTTATGGCCGCCATTATTCACCAATCATTCAAGTTAGCTTCACCTTGCGTGCACAGCGCTAGTGTGGGGACTAGACTGCGAACCAACTCTTGAGCGCATCCCAATCTCCTCCCAGTAGCACCGGCTCGACTGTCCCTGGCAAGGGGCCGCGAATCTTGCCGCGCCTGCTGCTATTGCTCGCCCTCCTGTACGTCTTTCTGATCTCGATTAAGCTGCTCTCGGGCTCGATCAAGATGATGGGGGCGGGTGCAGCAGACGGCCTGTTCGAAGGTGTCTCCAACCCCTTTGCAAGCTTGGCCGTCGGCATCCTAGCCACGGTGCTTGTACAGTCCTCGTCGGTGACTACATCCACCATCGTGGGACTCGTGGGCTCCGGCACCATCGGCGTCGCCGCAGCCGTACCCATGATCATGGGCGCGAACCTCGGCACAACGATCACCAATACCTTGGTGTCCTTGGGTAGCGTGGGGCGCAAGACAGAGTTCCGGCGCGCCTTTGCCGCGGCCACGGTTCACGACTTCTTCAACCTCCTAGCCGTGTTCGTGTTCTTGCCGATCCAGCTATGGACTGGGTTCCTACACAAGTTCGCTCACAAGATCACGGGTGTCCTCGGCGAGTGGGGCATCATCGGAGAGGCCGGCGGCTCTTACAAGAGTCCGATCAAGGCGGCGGTCGGTTGGGCCTCTGGCGGCGTAAAGCACTTCGTCACCGAGACGATTGGGCTCGAGGGAACGCCCGCAGGAATCACGATGCTGTCCATTGGTTTGGTCGCGATCTTTCTCTCCCTGACCGCGATCACGAGAACGATGCGAGTGGTGATTGCGGATAAAGCCGAGGAGACCCTAAACAGGGCGCTCAAGAAGTCAGGTCTGATCGCAATCGGGCTTGGCGCCATGGTGACCATGGCGGTGCAGTCCTCGAGCATCACGACTTCGCTATTGGTGCCCCTCTGCGCTGGGGGCATCTTGACCTTGGAGAACGCCTTCCCGGTCATGCTTGGTGCGAACCTAGGCACGACCATTACGGCCTTTATTGCGTCCCTTGCCACGGATGTTGCAGGCCTCGAGATTGCTCTTGTTCACGTGCAGTTCAACCTACTCGCAACGGGGCTCTTCTATCCATTCCAAAGGATAAGGGCGATTCCGATTCGCCTTGCGCGGATGCTCGCCCTGCAAGCTGTACGAAACAAGATCTGGGTCGTCTTATACGTGCTCATTGTCTTCGTCGTCATCCCACTTTCGCTAATGTATCTCTTTAAGTAACCCTATGTTCAATTGGCTAAAACGAATCCAAGAGTCCGCGGACAGTGCGACCGAAATTCTAGGGCTCTTCGAGGAGATGCTCGACGACGGGCGCCACATCTTTGACGCGGCCGCAAACTGCCTATTGGCGGGAACGGCGACCTCTGTGGTGAAAGAGGACATCTGGTCTACAGACATTCGCATCAATAAGAACGAGCGCAAGATCCGGCGTCGCGTGCTGACTCACGCAAGCCTGCACGGTCGCGCGCCGATTGCCAACGACCTAGTACTGATGAGCCTGGTCAAGGATGCCGAGCGCATTGGCGACTACGGTAAGAACGTCTTCGATCTTGCTGCCATCGGTCGACCGGTTGTGGACGACAAGCACAAGGAACTGCTCGAGATGAAGGAGCAGGTCTCGCGCATGTTGATGCGCGCCAAGAACATCTACCGCGTGGAAGACGAAGAGGCCGCCCGGGAGTTCATCAAGGAAGCCGGCGAGTTCGGCAAGCTCTGCGACCTGCGCACCGGAGAGATGGTCAATCGCACCGAAGGCGACGGGGCAGTGGCCGCGACAGCACTGACCTACCGTTACTTCAAGCGCATCGTCAGCCACTCCATGAACATCATCACGTCCGTCGTCATGCCCTTCGACAAGACCGACTTCTTCGACGAGAAGTAGCCGCGTTAGGGCCTGGTGGCCGTCACAATCCAAGCGGCACCGGGCAGGGTCACCGCGCTGCCTGTGGCAACGCTCTCGAAAAAGCTGGTCAAGCGCTCGCGGATCTGAGCTTGCACCTCGGGCGTCTGCTTCTCGCTGAGGCTGGCGGCGGGCCCGATGCAATGGGCAAAGTCCACGGCTTGCTCAACGGAGCCGTGCCCCATAGGCACGGGGAGCTCGCAGCCCTCGATGGCGACATTCACGAAGCCGGCGTCGGTCACGAGGCGTTCGATGTAGCTCGGGTCCGCGAAGGCGAAGGTGCCAGGTGTCTGGGGCGAGCTAGTTGAGGGAGCCTCGTCCATAAAGGGCTGGACGACCTCGAGCAATCGGGAGCACCAGTGGTTGCGGTCTTCGCTTTGCCAGCAGGTGAAGACGATGCGGCCGCCGGGGGCTAGGGCGCGGCGCAGGCTCTCGAAGGCGGCGCTTGGACGTGCGAAGAACATGGTGCCCAGGTTGGAGAAGACTGCGTCGTAGCCGGCGCCGAGCTCTGCGCAGGCTGCATCGGCGCAGAGTAGCGAGGCGCCTGGCACGGCTGCACATCGCTGGGAAGCGATTGCGGTCAAGGGCATGGATGTGTCGACGCCGAGCACGGAACCGGCAGCTCCAACAGCGTGGACAAGGCGCAAGACGCTGCTGCCAGCGCCGCAGCCGATGTCGAGAATGCGCTCGCCTGGACGCGCGTTCAAGCGCTCGAGAGCGACCTCGCCGAAGGGCCCAAAGGCGCGGTCCGTCAGGGCAAAGTGCTGGGCCCATCGGTCACCCGATGGGCCATTCCAGAGCTCGGTCTGGGGATCAACTGCGGGCATTCTCTAGGCGAGGATGTCGTGCACAACCTTGCCGCCGACATCGGTCAGGCGGAAGTCGCGGCCTTGGTGGCGGTAGGTCAAGCGCTCGTGATCGATGCCAAGGCAGTGCAGAGCCGTCGCCTGCACGTCGTGGATGTGGACCGGGTTGCGCGTCACGTCCCAGCCCCAGTCGTCGGTCTCGCCATAGGAGAAGCCGCGCTTCAGGCCGCCGCCGGCCATCAGCACGACAGACGCCAAGGGGTGGTGATCGCGGCCGTAGGATTCGCGACTGAAGGCGCCCTGGCAGTGGGGGGTGCGCCCGAACTCGCCGGCCACAACGACCAGTGTGTCCTCGAGCAAGCCACGCTGGTCGAGATCCTGGAGCAGCGCGCCGATGGGCTTGTCGATGTCCTTGGCCTTACCGGGCAGGGCGCGGGGCACGTTGTCGTGCATGTCCCAGCCGCCGTCGATCAGCTGCACATAGCGCGAGCCGCTCTCGAGCAACTTGCGCGCTTGCATGCAGTTCGATGCGAAGGAGCCCTTCTCGGGG
>JBLHWM010000116.1:0-9745 GCA_047629095.1 Planctomycetota bacterium
CAGGTTGATCAGGGCTTCGCCGAGTTCGGGCAGGGCGAACTTGTAGATGCTGGGACGGCGTTCGGTGTCCTCGGCAAAGGCGTCGGCGGTAACGCGCAGAACGCGGGCAGCCTCTTCCCACTCGCCAAGGTCGCGCCAGTGGCCAGACTCAGAGCGGAGCTTGAGGTAGTCGGGGCTCGCAATCAGACCGTTCTCTGTCTTCTTGAGCTCGGCCATCACACGCAGCATGGCTAGATCGCCGAGCTCGTCCTTAGAGCCCTGGCTGGCTTCGTAGTCGTCCTTGACCTTGGTGTAGATGCGCAGGGCACCTTTACCGGTGTACTTATGCTTGGAGAAGTCGGCCAGCATCACGTCGTAGATGGAGCGGGCCCCATCCACGTCGTCCGTGGCGAGCTCGGCGCGCAGGGCCATGTACATGGCGTTGGGCGCCATGCTGTTCTGCTTGGGGAACTGGGCGTAGAAGCCGCCAAGGTGCTCGATGGCACCGGCCCACTGCTCGGCGTTGTAGCTCATCATTCCCAGGTAGAAAGTAGCCTCGGCCATGGCGTCGGAACGCTTGGCGAGGCGACGCTCGCTGCTGGTCTGGTTCTTCGGGTCCGTGAGGTACGGGCCGAGGTAGTCCTCGAAGATCTTGCGCGCATCCGCGAGGCGATCTTGACGGTAGCGGCAGACGCCCTGCTTGGTGAGGGCCTTCTCGTAGGAGTCCGTGCTGTTCGGGACCGCGCCGTACTTCGTGAAGGCCAGTGCGTAGTCGCCGGTACCGAAGGCCCGCTCGGCTTGGCTGAAGAGCAGCTCGCCAGCATCGCTGGCATCAGCTGTACCGGCCACGTGGTTCTCGGCAATGCGCCAGAGGGCGACCACGTCGGCGTCATCGTTGGAGGCGCGCTTTTGGAACTTCAGGGCCTCGTACATGCCCTTGGCGTTCAGGCTGTCGAAGGCGGGGTCACCTTTCCAGGTGGTCACACCGTCTTGGAAGGCCATCGCGGCTTCCATGTAGCGACCCTCATTGAAGAAGCTCTTGCCGAGGAAGTGCAGGACCTCGGGACCGAAGGTGGTCCGGGTCGCCTGGTCTTGGCCTTCGAGGGACCGCAAGACGCGCTTGCAGGCATCGATCGCCACCAGGTATTCCTGGGACTTGTAGTGTCCTTTGGCAGCTTCGAAGAGGACGTCGGGGCCAATCTTGACACCGGGTCGCTCGATCACCTCGGCGATCAACTTCTGGGCGCGCTGTTGCAGGGCCTGGCCCTTGTTGTCTTCGTTGGCCGTCTGGGCCATGGAGAGAGCGAGGTCCACGGCTGTGCGGCGGTTGCGCTTCTGGGAGTGATCCGACTTCATGGCATCCTCGGTGGGGTACCACTCCAGGTCACCTGAGTTGATGCTACCGCCGATGAAGCCACCGTTGTCGAGTAGCGTCCCGGCCGAGGCCAACAAGGCCAAGTAGCCGTTGGGACGGCTCAGCTGGAAGCCCTCGCTCTTGAAGCGGTTGAAGTAAACCAAGGCCCACTTGCTTGCGGTCCCGGTGTCGCCGTAGTTGGCACAGGCATCGAGTAGGCCCGGCAGGGCGAGCTCCATGTAATACCAGTGCTGCTCCTTGTCGGCGGGGGAGAGGACCTCGACGAGGCTGTCCCAGGCACCTTTGTCGGCGGGCATCACGAGCTCTGTGACGAACTCAAAGTAGATCATCGCCATTTCCCAGTCGCCTTGGCCACCCTTGGCACTGGCGAGCTCGAGGTAGGCCTGGAGGCCCCATCCGGTGCGCTCACCGGCTAGCATGGCGAGATCTTCCAGGGTCACTTCGGCCTGGCCGAAGAAGAAGGTTCCGTCTTCCGATGCGCGCCCCTTAGCGGCCAACATCCGGCCGCGGTCCAGCATCATTGCGTACTTGGCGCGGCGCTGAAGCTCGGTCGGGTCGGGGATGCTGTTAAGGTCGGCGATGATCGAGCCCGTGTCCTGGATCGGCTTCTCGAGCACGTCGAGGATCAGCTTGCGGGTGGCGTCGGCAGCTTCGCCAACTTCGTCCATAAGGCGCATCTCCAGGGCCTTGGAGAAGCTGTAGGCCAACTGGATCGCGGAGCGCTCGGCATCGGCTTTGAAGTCCGAGAACTCGTTGGCGCCGATGAAGTCATCGTAGGCCTTGAGGGCTTCGGTGAAGCGCTCGATGCGGCGGTCGGCGTCACGCTCGCGGCGTGCGGCGGTGCCGAAGATCTCGCAGCGCACCAGGGCGATGTTCTCCTCTTGCTCGGCGGACAGGCGTGTCCCCGACTCGAGTTCGTCGAGTACTTCTTGAGCTAGGTCGACAAACTGCCAGCGGCTGGCAAGGCCCTCGGCGAAGTCGATTCCCTTTTGGATTTGTGCATCCGCGCTCTGGGCGAAAGCCGCCGGTGAGAGCAGGAAACCAGTTGCAAGAACGCCGAGGAGGTTTTTGGAGAAGCGCATAGTTAAGTAGAAGATCGTGCGTGGAGCCATTCGGTTGGGAAGTTGTAGAAAACTACCCCTTGGCCCCGCATGAGTTTCTGGGGGATATTGAGAAGAACGGCCCGGAGGGGGATTACTCCGCTCCGGGCCGTCTAAGGGTGGGGCCAGCTAGGCAGCCCCGGGGTGGCCTTGCTTAGTTGTCGAAGACGCCAAGCTGGGCGGGGGTCGGCGCGTGCTCTTGCCAGATCACGATCGTGGCCTTGAGCAGGATCAGCAGTTTCCGGTTCAGGACGAAGTTGCCTTCGCGCTTGAAGAAGAAGCTGATGATGGGGATCTTGTTAAGGATCGGTACGCCGTTGCTGTAGTTCTGCTCCTCGTGGACTTTCCAACCACCGAGAAGGATCGTTCCGCCGTCCGGGATGGGGACGGTGGTGCGCAGGTGGGAGATCTCAAGCTCGGGAAGCTGGATCGTCACGGAGCTTGCACTAGCAAGAGTCGTGGTGATCTCCTTCATCGGGCGCTTGAGTTCAGCAACCGTGGGGCGCATCTCAACCGTGATGAAACGGCGGTCAGCGCTAACCGTGGGGCGCACGTCGAGAACAACGCCGTCCTGGATCGTCTTAATGATCGGGTCGGCAATCGAGGCGCCCTGGGCGATCTCGATGTTGAAGTCCTGCACGTAGGCAAGCTGGTTCGTGACCGTCAGGTTAGAGCGAGCCGTGTTCGCAACCAGCACGTGGGGTGCGGTCACAAGTTCGATGCGCTCGGCCTTCTGCACAGCGCGGAGAATCATCTCCAGCTGTAGGTCGTTGAGGTAGGTCCACTGGAAAGAGAGGCCGCCCGAACCCTGGATCTCGCTGTTGCCGAGAGCTGAGTCGTAGAGGTTCTCGATGCGTGCCTTCACGTCGCCGTCAGCGCCGTCGTCGAAGTAGATGCCGGTGTCGGTGCCCTGACCAACTTCCGAGCCGAGGTCGGCGAATGCCGACGCGGAGCCGAAGTCGTTGAAGGCTTCGTTGGCGCCGAGGCCAGGAGAGCCCAGGCCGCGGAAGTCCACGCCGATGTCTTCAAGGAAGGAGTCCTGGACGCGCAAGAAGCGCGCCTCGATGTCGACCATGATGCCGGTGGCCTCGCGAAGGTCGTCCAGTAGCTGGCCGATCTTCTCGTGGACCGCGGGGGTCTGGTTGACCACGAGCACACCAGCTTCGGTGACGCGCAGGCTGTTGGCCGGATCGGCGTCCCAAGACTCGGGGAACACGTTGTCGCGGATGAGGGTGTCGAGATCGTCGCCGGTCACGAGTAGGGCCTCGCGCTCGTCGATGTCCTCCTCGGGTTGCTCAAGACCGCCCGAGGGCTGGACGTTGATGACGGTGCCGGGGAAGTCGACGATGGGGCGAATGAGGTCGCTCACAGCGTAGAGCTCGAGGACCTGGCCGCCGACCATCTGGTCGATGGTGACGAACTTGACGACTCCGTCCTCAACCTTCCAGCGAAGGCTCTCGGAGGTGTCGGCAATCAAGTCGAGGACCTTGCGCACGCTCATGCGGGGCAAGTTCATCGTGATGTTGGTCTCGTCTTCCGGGTCCAGGTCGTCGAGGACCTGGGTGGTGACGATGAAGTTCACGCCGGTCAGGGACTGCATGAAGTTAGCGACGTCCTGGATCGGAGCGCCTTCGCCAGCGTCCGCATCGCCGAAGCGGGGCGTGATCGCGGTGCGGTCCAGAAGGCCGAGGATGGCCTTGCGCTGGCTGTCGGCGCCTTCGGCGTCGGACATCAGGTGGATGGGGGTGCGCTCGTTGACCTTCTTCCAGTATTCGAGGTCGTTGAACACGACGTCTTCAATCTGGGGGATGCCCATCTGGTTGAGGTCGTCCATGGTGCGCTGCCACTCTTCGCGCAACATGGTCGAGCTCTCTTCGATCGACTTCTTGTGGTCTGCGGAGACGGCGAGGTTGCGCATCTTCAGCGCGTGCTCGTTACCCGGGTCGAGGCCCAGGATCTGGTCGCAGAGGTCGCGGGCGGTGTCGTAAGCTTCGCGGCTAAAAGCCACGTAGGCATCACTATAAAGGCCTTCGACCTGGGAGCCCTTGCGGTTGCGCTCGGCCATTTCGGCGTCGGCGGCTGCCTGAGCGGCTGCGGCCTCGAGGTCGAGGGCCGCTTGAGCGCGGGCTTCGACGCGAAGGGCGCGCGCACTGGCTAGGTTGTCCTTGACCAGCTCTTCGGTGAGGTTGCCCTGGGCCACCAGCGGGTGGTAGCTCAAGATCAGCTCAGCTTGGCTGTAGGCGGAGATCGCATCGTCGAAGTCGCCGCGGCGCAGGGCTAGGTTACCCATGCGGTTGGCGTCTTCCGCAGCCATCATGGCCTGTGCGGCCTTGACGGTGGTGCGGTTCGCGAAGTCGTCCAGTGCCTCGGCGGCAAGGGCGTACTCGTTGCCCATGGCGGCCTCGACACGCGCCATGCGGTCGCGGACGTCCTGGTTGGACGGCATCACCTGAAGTGCGTTGGAGTACTCCACCAGGGCACCTTCCAGATCGGCCACGTCAAAAGCCGAATCACCGGCTTTGATGTACTCCTCAGCAAGGAATTGCTGCTGAGCGCGGCGGCGCTGGATGCGCTCGGCCTCGTCCTCAAGGGTGCCATCTTGGGTGGCGACCGCCAGAGGCACGGTAGCCGGAGCCGCCGTGAAGGTCATGACGCTGGCGGTGTTCTCCACCGTAGCGCCTGGAGTCGTGGTGTCAGCGGACTGGCAGGAGGCCAGGGACGTGACGATAAGCGTTGGAAGTAGTAGAAAGCGAGATCGCATGAGTACGGATTTCCGGGTGGGCGGCGGGGTACCGCCTACTGGTCTCAGGGGGAATCCTAGATGTGCTCGGTCTCACCGCGCGGGTGGACTAGGCGCATAGGGCTCTGGGGGGGGATCAAAATGTAGTGGTGGTCACAGGTGTTCCCTGGGGCTCGAACGCGTCGAGTTCCGGAGTCAACCTGGGGCCTAGTCTCCGCCTACCGGGTTGGAACGTGCCAACCCATCAGATGAAGATGGGCGAGGAGCATACCTGTCGGGAAGGGGGAGGGTCAACCGCGAGTTCGCGTGTTGGTGAGCATACCGGGGAGAAACCCCGGGGTAACCCGTGTAAATGGGGGAGAATTGCCGTTCGGTGGCGAAGATTTCTCCCGCGGAAATCGAATCAGCCCCTCATGGCGAGGAGCAAGAGCTTGAGGGACTCCCAGGCAGCGTCTTTGAGGTCCTTGCGCTCGAGCATTGCCCGGGGGTGGTGGATCGCGACGGTGGGGATGCCCTTATAATGTAGGAGTTTGCCCAAGAAACCGTCGTTTTTGGGCGAGGACTCAAACAGCGCCTTAGCCGCGCCGGCGCCAAGGGTGACGATCGCCTCGGGGCGGAGCAGCTGGATCTCACGGGCTAGCCACTGGCTGCAAGCTGCCGATTCTTTGGCGCTTGGAACACAGCCTTGGGGCAGGCCGCACTTAACCGCAGAAGTCGTGTGAACTTCTTCCACTTTCAGCCCCATTCCAGCCGTTGTGATCTTCATCAGCAGCTGACCCGACTCCTTATCGAGGGCTTTTTTACGGGCGGCCTCGTTGGGGCCAATGTGGTCCGTGATGTAGAGCAGCTTGGGCCGGAGGGCGCCGCCCCCGAGGATTGCGCCAGAGCGCTCGGGGCTCTCGCCAAGCGAGCAGCCTGTACAGACGCGGATCTGGGAGCGCAGGATCTCGAGGTTCGCCCCGGGCGGGTTGGCTGGAGCGCTAGAGTGCTGCGTTTGGGTGTCTTGGGCCGGTTTCGGGGCTGTTTGCGGTGCGCGGGTGAGACTCGGCGCGACGCTAGGAGCGGCTGGCTGGGCCGGGCGCGCTGATTCCCGTGGCTGCTCGGGGGGCGCCTTGGGGACCAGCACAGCCGGTTCCCCGGCGGTTGCTGCGGCGGGAGTCGCCACCGGGGGCTGAACCGGGGCCTCGGCAAGGGCTGCGGTGCGCTTGTCACCCCAGCGCTTGCGTCGCTGGACTTCCATGCGCAGGGCCCGCGTCGCCGCGGCGAGCTCGGCCTGGGGCGCCTGCTCGTTGGGGGTGTGGTCTTGGCTTTCCATGGTGATCGCTACAGGCTACAGGGCGGGCGAGATTTCGCACGGGCCAAGTTGGGGAAGTCCCTTTTGAGTGGAGGACTCTGAAACGGCGACTCGGCGACAGGCGACCGCGAGCGGGCAGCGGGTGGGTGATCGGCGACTGGTAGCCGGTAGTGGGTGTGAGCGAAGCGCGCACTGGGGGCCAGATCGGACGCCGCGGCCTGCGGGCTGCCTTGCCGGTGGCGGAGCAAGTGTTGACCGCGCCGGCTTCCAGCGGCTTGCCCGTGACCCCAGTGGGTTCGCTCCGCCCGCGCTATCCCAGGGTCTTCCACAGTGATAAGGTCCTGCGCTAAACGACCTTGCGGCCAAGGGCGGCGAGCCTCTCAGGTGCCGACTGGGCCTCTTCGGCGGCACTTATTTGAGAAATGAGTCGGGCTCATGAGAGCGCCGTGAAGCGCGCGCGGGGCATAAGCAGGCGGTGGCCGGGCTCCGGAGGATACTTGGAAATGGGACCGTAAACTGGAGCCCTCCCGGGGGTAGAATGGGGCCAATGATTCCGTTAGCAGAAACACTGTGGCCCACGGGCCAGTTCACCCATTTGGGACGACTCGGCCTGGGCGCATTCGTCCTAAGCCTGGGGCTCCTTGTGGGCGCTTGTGGGGACGCCGGGGACGGCAGCGACCCCGGGGGCGCAACCGCCGGCGAGGGCGCGCAAGCCTTGGTGCTGCCCGCCATGGTGGAGTCCGAGCCGCGGTCCCAGGACCCGCGATTAATCGGAGCCCGCAAGGCCCTTGCCGCGGGCCAGGGCTCCAGCGCTCGCACTCAGCTGGACCAGTTGGCCGGCGCCGCCGGCGTGGAGGGCCTCCTGTGTGAGGCGCGCCTCGCCCTCTGGAGGCGGGAAGTGGTCGAGGCCATGGCAGCTGTGGAGCGCGCCCGGGCCTTGGCACCCGCCGATAGCCGCGTTTTTGCCACCAACGCTGAGATTCTGGCCTCCACTGATCGCGATGCCGACGCCGAGATCGAGATCCAGGCCGGCATCGAGGTGGCGGGGCTGACCCCGGACCTGCGCCGGGCCCAGGGCGTGCGCATGCTCTTCCAGTCGGGCCGAGGTCCCATGGCCCTGGCCCTGCTCGAGGCCGCCATGGTCGCGGACCCGGACCTTCCCTATATGGATTGGCCCCTGTCCCAGGCCTATCTGCTGACGGCCAGGGCGGACCTTGGCCAGGCCGGCGGCGCGGCCGCAATCGAGCACGCTCTGATGGCCCTGAAGCACGATTCGGGCCTCAGCGAGGCCTATGTGGTGCTCGGGGACGGCTATTCGGGTGTCCTGGACTTTACCTCGTCCCTGGAGTCCTACCGCATGGCGGCAGAGGCGGGCATGGACGTGGAGCGAGAGCTGGTGGACACGCACCTGCGGGCCGGAATGGCCGCGCGCATGCTGAAAGACCACCGCTCGGCGACCCATCACTACCTCGCGGCCCGGGATTTCGGCCTGTCGGATCTTGAGCTCAGCTCGGGGGTCGACTACCTGGCAAGCAGGGCGAGCCTGGCCATGACCCAAGCGGGCGAGGCGGACATCGCCGGTGACTTCGAGTTGGCCGAAGATCACCTGGAAGAGGCACTGAACCTCGATCCAAGTAATCTGGACGCCCTGGATCACCTCGGTAACCTGCGCTTCCGCGGGCGCAGATACAACGCGGCGGCTGTCGCTTGGGAGGTCCTAGTAGGCTTCGAGAGCGCGGCAGGCCAGGGGAAAGCCAGCGAGACGCACCTCAACCTCGGCCGGGCCCTCGTGCTCGCCAGTCGCGCCAAAGAGGCGCGTGGCTTCCTGCAGACCTACCTAGACAAATGGCCCGATGGCCCCTTTGCAGACGAGACCCGTCAGATGCTGAAACGACTCCCTGTTCAGTAGGGCTTGCATACTCCATACTGTTGGGACGACCCTCGCCATGAAGCAAGACCCCAATCTATTCGACGCATTCCAACGCGTTGACTCCAAGCGTACGAGCTCAGAGGCCACTCCTGTGGCCGCTGCGAAGCCCAAGGCGATTGGACTCGTAATGCCCGCGGTCGACATGAAGTGGTTGTTCGGGGGAGGCGCGGCCCTGCTGATCCTCTCGATCTTCTTCATCGGTTTCTTTTTAGGAAGAGCGACGGACCAAGATGCCCAGGCCAAGGGGCCGTCCGACGGCGAGTTTTCGACGGAAGTGGGGACCTCGCATAAGGGGCCCCAAGGAACCCCCGGTGGATCCCCGGAGGGCTCGAAAGCCACTACGGTCCCCACAAATGTGGGTTCAGGCGATTATTCGCCCGTTTCCGACTCCCGGGGGCTTTACAAGAGCACAAATCGTTTTACCGTCTTGGCGATCACGTACACAGACCAACCGTCTCTCGAGAGCCGGGCCAAGGAAATAGCGGAATACCTGCGCGCTCAGGGCTTCCCCGCATTTGACCCGGTTGGACGAAACGGAAGCATCGAGATCCTTGTGGGGGCGACCCCAACACGAGGAGAACTCAGCGCTATCTTGAGTCGCTTGCGTGTGACCAAAGGGCCCAACGGAAAGTCCTACGACTTCGAAACGGCCTATATCGACAACATAGACAATCACACCGACCGCTGAAGCGAAGCATTCTTCGCCCTCTGCAGGGGGCAGCTTTGCTCGGCCGGTGCCAACTACCCCATAATTCAGCCATGTCCATCCATAGTAGCCTCAGAGGCGTAAACACCCTTGTTGGTGAGCGCAGTGTCCTAACCCGCGTAGAGCGCATTCAACAACTTGCCAAGGAAGGCAAGTTCGACGAGTCCAGCTCTTCCGTCTGGGGCCTGCCCAAGGTGCGCACGAAGTTCAACGTGAGCGGTGGCAAGAAGGCCATTGCCCTCCAGGAAGCTCGCGATGAAGCCATCGCTGCTTCCGACGGCAAGTAATCCAACGGGCTAGACAGCCCGGGACCTGCCCGGTGGCATCCACGGTTCCTGCGGGGACCTGTGGACCCCATGGCAACTATGGAACTTAAGGAGTCGATGGATTCGATCCCAACTGGAGCTTCGGCTCCTCTGCTTGAGGTCTTCGCTTCCTATCAGGGCGAGGGCCTCTTCGTTGGTGAACCCCAGACTTTTTTGCGCCTGGGTGGTTGTCCCCTGCGCTGCCGGTACTGCGATACAAAGCAGTCCTGGGCCGTTCCCGAGCGGGATGGCGATGCCTGGGTGACGCCCTTTGGAGCCCTGATTCAGGTCGCCGAGCACGAGCTGCGCGAAGGCC
>JBLHWM010000117.1:0-9718 GCA_047629095.1 Planctomycetota bacterium
TTGGCGCCCACTCACCGAAGACGAGGGCGCGCCCTGGAATCACATGCACCGCATCCGCAGCCCCTACCGCGACGAGGTCGGCGTTCCCGACACCCTGTTGCTCTCGGGCGAGGACCGCAAGCTGCCTGTGACTTCCGAGCCCGAGGGTGAAGGCCTGGCCATCCCCGCGACCGAGCCCATCGAGGTCGTACTCTTCTACAAGCGGACTCCGCTCTGGGAAGACCTAGCCCACCCCGCCCAGGCCCGGGGCGCAGTCGAGGTTGCCCGGATCGTGCTCCAACCGTGAGGCACGCGACCCTTCTATTGACCCTAGCCCTTGGGGCGAGCTGCGGCACGGAGCCGTCGCAGCCTGCTCCGGCTCCCTTTGTCACCAAGTCCGTTCTCGCACCCGCCCTACAAAACCTCGAGGCGAGCCTCGCTTCGGGCCTTGCTTCAATCGGCGCAAAGCCAGAACCCGGGCCCGATGACCAGGAGCTGGGAGAGGGGTTGATTATGTTCTTGCAGACCGCACCGCCCGGCATGGGCGACGCCGCATTCGAAGACGCCCATGCCCAAGGTGACGTGCTCGTTCCGGTCTACGCGAGGATCCTTGGCAGTGACGACTTTGGTGCCGCCGAGAAGGCCGCGGCCGCTCGGCTCACCGCCGCCATCGCAACCCCTGCGGCAGCCGAGCTTCTGATCAGCCAGCTTGAACTAAACACGATGCCTTCGGTCCGGGCGACCTGCGCATGGAAGCTCGGGGACATGGGCTTCGACTTTGTGATTCCCGCCCTGATCAAGCGTCTAAAGTACGAAAAGGACTCATCGGTCACTCCTTGGCTGGGCTCGAGCCTGGCCAAGCTCGGCAACTTCTCAGGGGTCGCCTACATGATCACGGTCGCAGCTTGGGGTGGCCCCGGATCCCAGGCGGCGGGAGAGCTCTACCGAGTCGTAGATGCGGCGGGATTCGAAGCCGTGGGCGCCTTGATCGAGGCCTGGAATACAGGTGATCCACAGGGCCTCATCCCCAGCCAAGAACGCTCGGAGCGCTACCAACTCGAGGTCTGGCAGCTCGTCGAAGACCTCACGGACTTCCAGCTACGCGGCGTCGACGACTCGCGCTTCATCCTTTCGAAGCTCGGTAAAGACGCGGTGCCATTGCTCACCGAGGCCCTCTTCGACGAGAACTCCTATGTGCGCTTCCACGTCGCCCAGGCCCTAGGCCGCATGGGCCCGCGCGCGCGCAACTCCGGAGCCACGCTTGTGCTCGGCCTAGAGGACAAGCTACTCGCTCCCTACGCTGCCGAGGCGCTCGGTTCGATTGACTACCCCGCGGCCATGAAAGCTCTGCTGGATGCTACGGGTTCGTCCCACGATCCAGGCCTGCGCCTGGCAGCGGTCCGGGGTCTAACGAGCCTAGCGGACAGCGCGGCCACCCCAAGACTACGCGAGCTTGTGTTGGAAGAGGACTTCCCCGAGCTCGCCCAGTCCGCCGCCGAGGGTCTGCTCTTTTGTGGCCAGGGCGATGTCTTTGCGACCCAGGTCTTGGCCTTTGCCCAGGCGGCCTCCGAGACGGGCTTGGACGCGGACACGAGCCTCAATGCACTGGCGTTCTGGGTTCGCGCCAGAGCCGAGGCCGGAGAGACGCTCGCAGTTCAAGCCCGCGACGCCTACGACGCTCTTGCCCCTGAGCCGGGAGTCCCCCCGACCTTTGAAGAGGATCGCGCTCGTCGCCAAGCGCGTTTGGACTTGTTCGGGGCAGCCCTGCCGAAGCTACTTAGCAGCGACGAATAGGTCCCGCTCCTAGAGAACGGCCAGGCCCACGACAGCGCCCCAGACAATCAGGTCACCGAGGAACCACAGGTCGCCGCCCAGGAAGATCTTGGTGGGACTCTCGCCGCGTCCCTTGGATTGAACCAGGTACAGATAGCGCGCCAGCCCGAAGACCACAAAGGGCACGGACCACACCAGCAGATGCCCGGAGCGAAACTTCTCGACAGTCTCAGGGTCCACCGTGTACAGGGCATAGCACACGATCGTGCAAGCCGAGATCATGGACACCAACTGATCCAAAAGGGGCAGGTTGTACCCCTTCAAGCTAGCCCGGGTCGCACCAACACCTTCCGAGCGCTCCAGAGCTGCCGCGAGCTCGGCGCGGCGCTTGTTCAGGGCAAGGAAGAGGGCCAAGAACAGCGTGCAGAACATGAGCCAGTGGCTGACCTCGACATCAACGGCCACGCCGCCACCAACTACGCGAAACAAGAAGCCCGTAGCAATGCAGAAGACGTCCACCAGAACCACATGCTTGAGCTTCACGCTATAAGCCAGGTTCATGGTCATGTAGGCCAAGACGATGCCCGGTAGGACAAACGCACCCGTCGAACCATAGGCAAGGCCCAGCGCAGCAAGAGCCAAGACTCCAGCCAGCATAGTTGCAGACCCCGGAGCGAGCTCCCCCGCCGCGATCGGCCGATGCCGTTTCGTGGGGTGGATTCGATCTTCCTCGACATCCATGATGTCGTTCACGAGGTAGATCGCGCTGGCGCCAAAGCTAAACGCAAAGAACGCCAAGAGGACGCCAACCAAAGCCTCCACACCCATGTCAAAGTGCTTGTCACCCAAAGCAAAGCCAAATGCCGCCAAGACGAAGACATTCTTTGCCCACTGGTGAGGGCGCATGGCACGGATAGCTGCGGGTAGTTGCATAGGCGTAGGCTAGCTGTTTTCGGCTCCAAAAACATCCTTCTGAAGTACAAAAACCCCGATTGGAGAATTCCGATCGAACATACTGAGCCGCACACTTCCCGTCCTCTAGAAGTGCAGCTGCAGCTCTATTGTGAGCAAGCCTTCGTCGTCGACCCCCTCGCCTCCAACAGCAACTGTCTCGCCGTACCAGCTGTGCGTCCAAGCGCTTCGCAAGATCATGTGTGCATTGGGCACCCAGTTCACCCCGGCGGATACCGAGTCAATTCGATCCGTAAACGTGCCTCCCATTAATAGGCCCGTCCCCTCGAACTCGTCGGATAGGGACAGTCTAGAGACCCTTAGGGCCGCTAGCCATGAGTCCGTCGGGTCCTCGATCCCGCCAAAGTCTAAGTCCTCTCCGGTCAAGCTGCGCGCCACGTCCACGTAGAAGCCCGAGATCGTCACGTCCTCGCCGCCAACGTTCGACATCTCCTGGGTAACCGAGAGCAGCTCGCCCTGAACCATCAGCGGGCCTTGGAACCAGGCACCTTCGAGCCCAAACCTCAGGCGATCCCCATTTAGTCGCGTGTCCGTCGCGTACTGCAACACCTCGCGACCGCCGGCATTGCTAATGCCGTCCCCGCCGACCTCGCGATCCTGGCGCCCATAAGTAGCGGCCGCCCCCACCTGCCAAGCGGACTCGCCGCCTGCTGCCGAGTGCCACATGCCGTGGAGAGCGACGTCCTTGCCACTGTCCTCTTCCGCTCCACCGGTACCGTTGTAGACGGCGTACCCGTATTCGAAGCGGCCCGACTCTCCCGTCACGAAGACGCCGTGGTCCTCGGCTGGCGAGAACTGATTCAAGATCGAGAAGCGCGGGAAGTGAATGTGGCGCCGGCTGCGAATCTCCTCCAGGCCAAAGGGCGCTTTCATGCGACCGAAGCGCAGGACGGCGTCGCCGTCCAAGATCTCGCGC
The DNA here is from genome assembly GCA_047629095.1 of Planctomycetota bacterium. Lineage (GTDB taxonomy): Bacteria > Planctomycetota > UBA1135 > UBA1135 > CALBMX01. Next base: position 3,641 of record JBLHWM010000117.1, read on the forward strand.
CCGACCCAGGCCTCTTCGAGCTCGACGCCAGACTCGTCGAACTTCGGCTCGAAGCGAAAGCGCCAGCCGCCATCGAAGCGGCCTGCGAACTCGGGACGCATGCGCTTGACGTAGGTGTCCGACTCGGGATCGCGACTCTTGCCCTCGGTGCCCTCGTTGAGATAAGCGCCGACTTCGAAGAGCCCCTCCACGACCAAGTTTCCGCCGTCCCAGTCGAAGACTAGGCCGTCCTCGTAGAAGGCCCGAAAACCCAAATCAGCCGGTTGTCCATCGAGAACGCTCAGTATTGGCTGATTCGCCAGGTTAGTGGCGGCGGGATCACCGAGGACTGGGGGCTGTGCGAGAGCAAGAACCGGGAGGAAGATTAGGCTGAGCATTAAAGTCGAATTGCGCTGGGGTTTGGGCGCACGAAAAAAGGCGCCGGCACGTTGAGTATGGGACCCAGAAGTGTCCTTTCCCAAGTGCCGGCGCCTTTTGTTTACGAGCGACTGATCGCCCCCCAATCCGAGCCGGGAGGCCATTGCAATGCGAAGTCGATCTAGTCGAGGCTAAACTTTTGCAGGTCCTCGATCAGCGCGTCGGGCCCGACGACGATGTACTCCTCGTCTGGGTCCACGTTGCCATTGTTCTTTTCCGTTGAGAGCTCAAAGGAGCTCACGGAGCCGTCGCCGTAGAGCACGTTCGTTGTGGTTCGGTGGTTGCCGCCGCCGTCATTGTCGTCGGCAACGATGGCGTCCTTTCCGCTGAGACGCTTGAGCGGGAACTCATCGGTGTTGCGTCCGGCATAAGCGGTGAAGGTGCCGTCGAGGGCCTCTTCGTCGGTGTACCACTCCTCGTATTCGATATCGCGGATACCGGTAAGGGCGCCGATGTCCACACCGGGGCAGGTCAGCTTCTGGGCGCTGGTCTTGGTGTTCTCCCAGGTGTCTTCGGTCACGAGCACGGTGAAGAAACGAACTCCGCTGCCCCGGGGCAGGCGGTTGTCGTGCTTGGTCTTGTGGAGCAAGATGCCCTTGTGGATCTCCGACAGGTTCTTCTTGCAGGCCGTCGACTCCGCGGCGTCAATCATCTCGGGGATCTTCGGCAGCAGGAAGACCATCAGGATGCCGATGATTGCGATCACGGCCAAGAGCTCCACCAGGGTGAAAGCCGCGCGGACGGGATTGGGGACCCGAAGGCCGGAATGTTTGAGAAGGCGCATAAAGCTCCAAAGGAGACCAAGGGACTGAGGATTCCATGTTCTACCCCATCAACGGCAAAAGGTCACTTAGTAAGTGGCTCGCTAGTCCCTCAGGGGGCGAAGAGGGCCAGAATACTGGGTCTAGCAGTCCGCCCGAAAGAGGGCAGTCGGGAGACAAGGCCCTCCTTGAGCATGCGAGAAGGGCAGGGGCGAGAACGTGTATGCGGCCTTGTTAGCCACTGAGCACGGCTCGGTCCTGACGGAACCTGCAGGGTCGAAGAGGGTGAAGTCGAGTAGGCCCTTGAGCAACGGGCCGCTAGGGGGCTTCCGTTTCACCCCAGGGGATGAAGAGTATGTGCCCGCCGCTCTGGTCTCCGTTGCTCTCGTAGTGCAGAAGCCGCCACAGGAACGAGAACTCACTGCCCTTTGGACTGCTGTCCCAGGTCATGAATGGGAACAGATCGCGGCGGGTCTGCTGGCCCGTCGTCTGCTGCCGGTAGAGGTAGTACAGCACGTCAAAGGACGAGTCCTCGCCGTCGCTCTCATAGTCAAAGATCCCAAGAAGGGCATTCCAGCGCATGCCTTGCTCGGCATCGTCGTGGTAATTGAAGAGGAGCGGAGTGCCGAGGGACAGGCTGCTCATTCCCTCACCACGGTCCTCGTACGACACGAGGGAGATCCAGTCGAAGAGGTCGCCGGGGCCACTGCGTGGGCTCGTGAAGCTGTACAGGGGCGAGAGGCGCCAACGATCCAGCTGCCCGGAGCTTGCGGTCGAGTAGAGACCAGCAAGTGCCCAGGACTTAGAGAGGGGCCCCGAGTCCGCGTCCGGCTTGGCCTCGGTGTGACCCAGCGCTGGCCATAGGGACCAGGACTTCTCTTGGGTATCCTCGGCCCAGCTCACAATGGGCCACAGCACGTGGGTCGACTCTTCACCGTCCCCCTCGCTGTGGTGGTAGACAGGTCCCAGCACGTTCAGCCACTCCGTGTCGCCGTTCTCGTCCCACCCCTTGCCGCCGAGCAGGCTCAGCATGTAGCCGCCACCGTCATCGGTTCGCGCGTAGCCGTACAGGGGAAAGGCCACCAGGTAGTCCGTATCACCTTCTTCCGTCTCGCCCCAGAAGACAGGCCCGACCTGGTGGAACTTGCCGAGGTGCGTGGTCAGCGGGAAGAACCCGTAGTCCTGAACCTCGTCCTCTTCGTTGTCGACCCACCACACGGGGCCGGCCCAGGAGACCTCGCGCCCATCGTCCAAGGTCCCGAAGCCAAACAGCGGAAACGTGCTGAAGTAGTCGGTCTCTCCCTCGTCGTCATAACCCCAGACCACCGGTCCAATCTGGTTGAAGCGCTGGCCCTGGGACACCACAGGAAAGAGCCCATAAGACTCAATATCCCCCTCGGGATTCTTGTCCCACCAAGCGAGCGCCGCCCAGTTCAGCCCCGGCGAGATCGTCGCCAGGGGAAACAGGCCGTAGGAGTCGGTCTCACCCTCAGAATTCTCATCCCACCAAGCGGGACCCACGTAGCTGAAGTCCCCTATGCCCATGACGGGGAACAGGCCCCAAGAATCTCCAAGGGAGTAGGCCGGTACAAAGACCCAGTTCTTGGACTCGGTGTTCCACCAAGCGAGCGGCGGCAAGAGCTCCCAATCGGATCCGTCCTCGGTGACGAGCGGACGCAGGGCAAAGCCCTCTTCGTCCTGGTCGTACAGAGGCCAGAGCACGGCCACCTGATTGCCGTTCTTATAGAACAGCGGCCAGAGATTGACACGGTCCTTGGCGACCTCGGCCGAGAGCGGGGAGACGCGCTCGAGCCTCTCTAACGACTGGCACGAGCTGGCTAGGAGAACCGCGGACAGAAGCAGCAAGATATTGCGCATGGGGCAAAGTGCAATCGGGTGACTGGAGCCCTCTATCCTAGGTAAACAAGCCGCCCGGCGCCCTTTGGGCACAAAGAAACCGGCGCGCCCTAGTGCAACTAGGGCGCGCCGGTTTCGAGTCGAACTTGTTCGCTCGCTTAGCCTGCGTGGGCAGCCACTGCGTCCGCAAGGGCGGCGGCGCGGCTGGTGGATTCCCAGGCGAACTCGGAGCGACCGAAGTGGCCGTGGTAGGCCGTCTTTTCGAAGACAGGTGACTTGAGGTCCAGGTCGCGGATAATGGCGGCCGGGGTCAGGTCGAAGACCTTGCCGATGGCTTCGGTGATCGCTTCGTCGGAAGCCTTGCCGGTGCCGAAGGTGTCCACGAAGATCGACAGGGGCTTGGCCACGCCGATGGCGTAGGCAAGCTGTACTTCGCAGCGGTCGGCGAGGCCAGCGGCCACGACGTTCTTCGCAACCCAACGGGCGGCGTAGGCTGCGGAGCGGTCCACCTTAGAGCTGTCCTTACCGGAGAAGGCACCGCCACCGTGGCGACCCATGCCGCCGTAGGTGTCGACGATGATCTTGCGGCCGGTGAGGCCACAGTCGCCGTGGGGCCCGCCGAGCACGAACTTGCCGGTCGGGTTGATGTGGTAGATGGTCTCGTCGTCGAGCATGCCGTCGGGCATGACCGGCTTGATCACCTTCTCGATGATCTCCCTGCGGATCTCAGCGAGCACGTCCTTTTCAGAAGACTTGCCGTTGACATTTTCATCGTGCTGGGTAGAGATCACGACCGTGTGGACGCGGACGGGCTTGTTGCCGTCGTACTCCACCGTGATTTGACTCTTCGAGTCGGGGCGCAACCAAGCGAGTTGCTTGTTCTGGCGCAGCTCGGCCATCTTGGCCACGAGCAGGTGAGCGTAGTGAACGGGGAAGGGCATCAGCTCCTTCGTCTCGTTGCAGGCAAAGCCGAACATCAAGCCCTGGTCACCAGCACCTTGTTCGGTGTGAAGGCCTTCACCCTCGGACACGCCCTGGGCAATGTCGGGGCTCTGCTTGTCGAGGGTTACCATGACGGCGCAGGTGTCGCCATTGATGCCAAAGGCGTCGCTGGTGTAACCGATGCGCTTGATCGTGTTGCGAACGATCTCCTGGTAGTTAACCACGGCGGTCGTGGTGATCTCACCGGCAATGACAGCGAGGCCCGTGGTTACCATGGTCTCACAGGCGACGCGGCTTTCCGGATCCTGGGCGAGGATCGCGTCCAGAATGGCGTCAGAGACTTGGTCAGCCACCTTGTCGGGGTGGCCCATGGATACAGATTCAGATGTGAAGAGGTGGCGCGCCATAATTGCATTCCTATCGGAAAGGAGCAGATGTGAGGTGTTCTATTAGTAGAGAGGGGGGCTCCCGAGGGGCACAGGGGCACTTCGAGGATTAGAATCATATCTCCGGATACGTCGATGGGTCGATTTCAATGGCCTTTTCTGGGGGGTTTGAAGCCCGACAGCGAGGCCGAATCCGGTGTTCGCCGAGGGAATCGAGCCCAAGGGCCACGAATCTCGCTCACACTAAGGAATACCCTAGCCTGGAGCCGGAGGCAGGCAAGAAGCCTGCAAAGCTCGCAGAGTTAGGCCAGCGGCGCCCTGTTGGGAGCGCGTCGCCTCCATCCCGGCGGCGCCCATTCGAGCGCGCAGCTCCCCATCAGCGCCGAGCTCCGCTAGGGCTGCCGTCAACTCCGCCGTGTCGGCGACGATGCGCACAGCCTCAGCGCGAGTCAGGATGCGCGCCTCCTGGGTGAAGTTCTCCAGGTTCGGGCCCGTCAGGACCGGGCGGCCCTGGGCTGCTGGCTCGAGCATGTTCTGGCCGCCGTGGGGAATTAGGCTGCCGCCCACGAAGGCGATATCGGCCAGTCCGAAGACGCGCTCGAGCTCGCCGATGGTGTCGACGATCGCGGGGCGCGTTGCATCCGGGACCTGGCCTGCACGTAGTTCGGAGAGTAGCTGGGGCTCGATCCCGAGCTCGGCTAGGTTCTTCAGGATCTCGGTCATGCGCTTGGGGTGCCGGGGCACGATGATCAAGCGCGATCCTGGCAAGCCTGCGAGCCAGGCCTCGGCCACGTACTTTTCCTCGGGGGGATGGGTGCTGCCGGCGACGAAGGTGAGTGAACCTGGATTGGGGTTGCCGAGCAGCTGAGTGAGCTCTTTGCTCGGATCCACGGGGCCGATCTTGAGGCCGTCGGCCTTGATGTTACCGGTCTCCATCACACGCCCTGGATGGACGAAGAGCGAGAGGAAGCGCTTGGTGTACTCGGGGCCCTGGGAGCAGAACAGCGAGATGCGATTGAACTGGGGCAGGAGACCCTTGAAGATGCGGTAGGACTTGTGGCTCTTCTTCGTGATGCGTCCGTTGACCACGGCCACGGGGATCCCGAGCCGGTTCGCCTCGCGCAGGAAGTTCGGCCAGATCTCGAGCTCGATGAGGATCACCGTGGAGGGCACAACGTTGCGGAAGAAGCGTGCGCAGACGAAGGAGAGGTCGATCGGAAAACGCACGATCTCGTGGCCCGGAAAGAGATCCGTGGCAATGGCGAAGCCCGTCTCGGTTGACGTAGAGATCACGACCTCGAGATCAGGGCGCGTGCGCTCGAGCTCGCGCACGATAGAGGTCGCTCCCTTGACCTCCCCCACCGAGACGCCGTGGATCACGACACGCTTCTTGGAGGTGCTCTGGCCAAGGGGCTTGAGGCCCTTGCCAAGGCGGCCGAGAACCATGGCTCCAAAGCCAGGGCGCGCGTAACTGCGCATGATTAGCCACGGCAGGCCGAAGACCGCGGCCACCAACCAGATCAAGTCATAGAGCTTATGGAGGGACCAGCGCAGGAGCCCCGGGTGGGGATCCGTGCGGATGGCATCTGGCAGCTCGCTAACTTCCTTACTGCTCAAATGGGCTACAGCCCAGCTCCGTGGCACTTCTTGAACTTCTTACCGCTACCACAGGGGCAGGGCTCGTTGCGCTCGACTGCGGGCATCGAGGCGGCCTT